>NZ_JADEXT010000087.1:0-13058 GCF_015206985.1 Nostoc sp. LEGE 12447
TACTTGGTTGACAAGCTCAGAGGGGGTTGCATCAGTTATCAGTCAACAGTTGACAATTATCAAGGACTGTGAATTCCAACTGATAACTGTTATTCGCGCTGCTACTATTTTTTGCTACAAAATTCGGGATATTTCTTAATCAAACTTAACTTTACAGAAACTTATGAATTTCAACAACAAAAATTGCCACACTAAACTGGTGAGTTTCGTGCAGCTTCTCGTATAATACAAGAAGCAGCGTGGACTTAATCTCTTTTTACCAGTCAGTGGAAACAAGTCGCCAAACTTTAACTACCACTGCTTTGGTTGCTTTGAGATAACCCCGCTCTGAAATTATTCGGTTTTTTGAGCCTTGGACAAAGCGCCTACTCTTTAGTGGCATTTTGTCCTTTAAATTTTTGGTGTTGTGTATCTCCCTCCATTTGTTGTTCGTTTTGATTTTACAGAACTTCTGGTCTTCTGGTATCTAGTGTCGTTTTGATTTTTACTTGTGACCTCCATATTTGCTAAGGATTGCTTTAGGGGTAATCGAGGGTTGGTAGCACCTCTTTCTGTGTAGGGTGTGATTACCCTGGCTCAAGCAGTACCAGGCGTGGCTGTTACTTCTGGTTTAGGCTTGCGCTGAAAAACTTACTTGTTGTATATCATTAGGTTTATCCAATACGAACCTGTTGTCTGTTTGCTGACCGAGTTGAAGAGTGATTGTTGCTATATATTGGGGGTAATTACTAGCAGTGTCAGTCAATTTCTTCCAAACTTTTGGTTTTGTAACTGATATGATTCGTCCGTCACAGTCAATATCAAATTGCTGCCAGCTATTCTCCAGTCTCT
Organism: Nostoc sp. LEGE 12447; assembly: GCF_015206985.1. NCBI lineage: Bacteria > Bacillati > Cyanobacteriota > Cyanophyceae > Nostocales > Nostocaceae > Nostoc > Nostoc sp. LEGE 12447. The sequence continues at coordinate 832 of NZ_JADEXT010000087.1, forward strand.
TGGGTTGAGGGAGTTCGTTGATTTTTGTGGTAATCTCTAGTTTTCCTGTAATCATGAATACCTCTGTTATGATGCGATTGGGAAATTGGATGAAGCTTTGGATGTGTATACCCATCCTTGTGGATCTGTTTTAATATACTTTTTTACCACTGGTTCTAAATTAAAGCTGATTTCTTCTGTAATAGGGTCTTTAATAGTTTCAATTAATGAGTGTTTTTCAAGTACCTCTAATGCCTTAATTAGCTCAAATTTTGAAACTGACGTTTGCGGTTCACGATTCATGTCATTTAATAGTTTAGCAAAGCCAACGTATTGTGAATTTAAAGTTACTTCCTCTGTTAAATAAATCATAATTCTCTTCTGAATTTTGCTCAATAATTGACTAAATAGATGATTCAGCATTTCTTGAAACTGGTCACTAACTAATGTAGTTGGGTTTTCAAAAAACTTTTCGGTGCTACCTCCAAAGAAGTGATGAATGCGATTAATTACTGCTTTTAATTCTGAAGGATTACCTCTATAAGTTTTGATTAAATCATTGCATTTTTCTTGATCTATTAATCCTTTGCTAGATAAAAGCTGTAACGCAGCGTCTGCCTCTAACCCTTCAACTCTAAGAAAATCGATAGGTAATTCAGCTGCTATTAGACTCTCAATTTCATCAGGAAAAACTCGACTAGTTATGATTACGCAGCTTTGACACAGCTCCTCTGTTAAACGACGAAAAAATAATCCATAGTCTCGTCGATACTGAAAGTTACTTGTTTGAAATAAAGCTTCAGATGCATCCAATACGAGCAAGCAGCGACGTGATTGCAACTGCTTGATCAATATCGAAATCATGGACTGTGTATGCTCAGGCAAGCTTGAAGATATTTCTGTGGGTTGGATTAACTCTATCAAATCACTTACTAAGTCTTGAACTAATGGTGCGTGGGCCACCGATTTCCAGATTAAACAATCGAATCTAGGTTGAGACTCCAAACTAAGTTCTTCTAATAGTTTTGCTGCTAATGTGCTTTTGCCAATTCCTGCTGCCCCTACTAGCAATATGCATCTCTGCTTAATCGCTAACTCTTTTAAATGTATTAGTTCTTGTACACGACCATAAAAACTGGACACATCAGGTGATTTACTCCCAATCACTTGTATCTGATTCTTAGCAGTGTATGTTTGTTCTTCATGTATGGCATTTTGAAACTGATACTTTTTTGTTACTCGTTCTAAAAAATACCGCAAGCTTTGTTTTTCAACTCGTTCGCCATCTCCAATCGTTGTTGAAAGCATATTCCACAGGGGAGAGGCTACTCGTCGTTGCAAGTAGTTAAGACTGTAATTCGAATTGCTTGCTATATCCTTATACTCCTTTCCATCCCAAGCTGCTTTAATAACAAGAATCTCAGGCGGAGACAAGCGTTTGCGTCTTTCGGTTAACACTAAGTTGTCTACTACAGCCAAGGCATCTTCAAAAGTTACATCTGCTGAAAATCTTTGCCCTAAAACTTTCTGTTCTTTGACAAGAACAGAGGAAGCGTTAGTAGACTTAAGTCTTGATTCAGCACTAAAATCCATATCTTTATAATTTTTGTTGGTGTATTAAATATCTATGAGGATTTTTTATTGTAGATTAGAGCTAGAGCGAGTAAAAAGTATACTGCACCTCTAAGAATATACTGCACTTTTATGATACTTGATTGTTGTTCATAATTGTTCACATTATACATTTATCATAATATTTTCTAATAAAACCACTTAGACCTTCAAATAGGTCAGCAACCCTTAGTTTCTTTCCGAGGTCTTTAGCTCGGATTTATCACTCGTTTTCTCAAAGCCTTACAGAACGTAGATTCAGGCGTTTCACAACTGGATCAAAATTTTTAGCTGTCAGAAATGACTGAAAGATATTTTGGGTAGAGGTTACGATGAATCTGATGCCTGCGGCAAGCGTAGCCATTGTGAGACTTATGAAAAATGTGGGTTTAGACAACTAATGTTTAAGTCTTAGCTGACCAGACTATTAAATACTACATAAAGCACTACATAAAGCTGACGATTATGAATACACATGTACAAAATAAATATTTACTAGATAACTCTTCATGTTTTAAACCCGGAAGAGGAAGGCGCGAGGAAGTTTTGTGAGTTATTGTATCAATCCCCTATGTTCTCAGCGTCAAAATCCAGACAACGTTGAAAAGTGTTTATCGTGTGGTACTTCACTACTGATTAATAACCGTATCCGTCTAGTCAAACCATTAAAAGCGCTTACTGATAATCCATACAACTACTTTGATGTTTTTGAAGTAGATGACACTGGTACTAAGTGGCATCCAGTTTGTGAACAACGAGTCATGAAAGTTCTAAAATGGAATACACCTAAGCTTGTAGAGTTAATTGAGCGGGAATCTCTCACTTTACAACTAATTCGACACCCAAAAATTCCTCGCAGTACTTTAGATGACTATTTTACTTTTGTTCCAAACAATAGTCTTCTAACATTACATTGCTTAGTTATGGATAAATTTGAGGGACAAAACTTGGAGCAATGGATAGAATCTAATGGGAAAATTTCACAATCTCTAGCATTAGAATGGCTTAAGCAGTTAGTTGAAATTCTTGATACAGTACACCGCTCTAATTTTTTTCATCGAGATATAAAACCTTCTAATATAGTTCTTCAGGTAAATGGTCAACTGGCATTAGTTGATTTTGGTACTGCACGGCGAGTAACTGACACCTATCTGGCAAAAGTTAGTGGAAGTGGGGGAACTAGTGCAGGCAGGGGAGGAGTATATGAAATTACAGCTGTTGTCACACCTCGTTATACCCCTTTGGAGCAGATAAATGGACAAGCAGTACCTCAATCAGATTTTTATGCTTTAGGGCGAACCCTTGTACATTTAGTTAGTGGTATGTCACTGATGCGTCTGCCAACAGATAAGAGTACAGGAAATTTAATTTGGCGAGACAAGGCTTCACAGATAGATAGACCTTTCGCTGATTTTATAGAAGATTTAATGGCTCCCTTGCCAGGGCAACGCCCGCAAACTACAGGAGTAATTTTGCAGCGTTTGGAGCGTTTACCATTTAAATCAAAACTTAATCGACTAATTAAATCGAGGTCATTTAGAGTTGGTGTAGGCGTATTAGGTTTTTTAAGCATCGCTAGTTTGATATATGCGTCCCTACCTTTAGTAGCAAATTATTATCTAAGTGAAGGAAAGAAAGCTCAACAAGTAAATAGATTTCAGGAAGCAAAAACTTATTTTAAAAAAGCAGTTAATTTGAATTATAAGTTAAATTTTATAGTAGCAACCTCTTTTTTTGAACAAGGTGAAAAATCACATAAAGAAAATCGTATTATAGATGCTGAAAAAAACTTTGAGGCAGCAGTCAAATACAATCCTAATTTAGCTTATTCAATCTCTAAGTTCTACTTTGAGCAGGCTGATAGGCGCGGAATAGCTCCTGGAATTGCTAAAAAATACTATGGACTCGCTATCAAATTTAATCCTAAAGATGTAGTCATTTACAATAATTTGGCTTTAGTATGTCAAGATTTAGGTGATGACAAGTGCGTTACCGATAGTTATAAAACCTTGTTTAAATTAAAACCTAATGCTTGGGAAGGGCATTACGGATTGGGAAGTTTTTACGATGATCGAGGCGAATACGCATTAGCAGAAATCCAATATAAATTGGCTATACAAAATAGTAATAAAGACGCACAACCCCTTAATAATCTATCAAGATTAAAAAATATAGCTGGGGATTATAATGCAGCAGTTAGTTTAGCTCTAGAAGGCTTACAAAAAACTAAAGATCCTGAAAGACAAGCTACTTTGTACAAGAATTTAGGGTGGGCGAAATTAGGGCAAAAGAAATATGGTGAGGCGAAGGAATATTTAGAACAAGCGATTAAATTAGACTCCAAAAGAACAGATGCTTATTGCCTGCTAGCACAAGTACATGAAGTTTTGGGTGAAATTAATCATACCAGGATATCCTGGGAAGTCTGCTTGGTTGCTGAGTCTAACCAGTTAGAGGTCCAGAAATGGAGAAAGCAAGTATTAAAGCGGTTATTGGGAGATATTGTGCCGGGATCTTCACCATAGGCTTTTTTTTGTTCCCTAATCCCGTTATGCTACTAACTTAAAGATAACCAGATAATATTTTCAATGCCCAATCTAGCCACACTGAACTCAACAAACGAAGTAGGGAAAAAAGTCTCTAGAGTTCCATTGGTAACAATTGCCTCAATAATGCTTCTATCAAACTCTGGCGGTGCATTGGCTCAACCCCAACTAGTAGCAAAGCGTGTCTGCATTAATGAAGTTGGTCGAATTATCAGCTCAGGCGATCGCTATCTAGCAGTCGGAAGCGAGATTTGTCTAGGAGATAAGATTAACCCAGCTAATGGAAGTACGGTTAAGGCTGTGTGCTATTCGAGTCGCCAGGTTTTAGAATTTCAGCAAGGTGCTGTTTTCGGTGTCTCAGGTATATGTACGCCGCAACAGGTTCAAGCAGAACGACGGCAATGTACACCTCTAAATCGGAATGTCTGTCCGAAGATGAAAGGGCCAAGTGAAGATCAAGATTCACTAAAGCTGATTACTCCTTACGGAAATATACTTTTAAATACCCGACCGACAATTTCTTGGCATCCAGTGAAGAATGCTACCAGCTATACAGTAGAGATCACTAGTTATAAATTTCATTGGCAAGTAGAAGTGAAAGATACTATACTGCCCTATCCAAAAAAACGAAAAGAATTAGAGTACAGTGCTGCTTATACAATTACAGTAACTGCAAATAAAGGTGATTCTCCTATTAATTCTCCTGGGAAGTTAGTAGTCCATGTATTGCCTGAAAGTGATGTTAAACAGGTTTTAGAGGAGGTGGATGTAATTAACAAATTAGGCTTATCTGCCGACGAAGCTGCTTTTCTCGATCTAGATATTATATATATTTCAAAAGGGTTATTAAATGAAACAATTAATTCATTAAAAGCAAGAGTGGCAGCAGGTAGTAAAAATCCAACTCTGTTTAGAGTACTAGGAGATCGTTATTTGGACGCATGGTTACTAGATGAAGCTTTTCGTGAATACAAAATGGCAGAATGGTTGGCGAAAAGTAGTGGCAACTCTAATGAATTAGCTCAGGTGCAGTCACGGCTAAAATTGATGAAATCTCAAAGCCAACCACCGATGAGGAGGAAACCTGCCCAATAGTAAGGATGAGAGTAATCTGGATTTGATGACAAACTCAATTGTGCAAGACGTAGTGCCTCTGTTTTAGTTTTACCATCTTTCAACTCCTTGTAAAATTCTTTCATGAGCAGAGCGGTAGATTTGTCATCTACGCGCCATAAAGTTGCGACAGTACTCCTTGCTCCTCCTTGGGCTGCGATCCCAGCGATTCCTAACGCCGAGCGCTTATTTCCCTTAGCTGTCTCACAACCACTCAAAACCAATAACTCAATTGTATCTTCATTGATTTGATTTTTTTGTTTTAGTAAATTATCAAACTCTAATAAGTTGATTGGCTTGTCCCAGCTAAAAAACATTGTCAGTTGAGGAACTGAACTAAATTGAGCATGAGTTGTTAAGTGAATAATCGGAAAATTCTCTCTACTTACTTCTTTTATAAAACGGTTATAAGTGAACTCTTCATTGATCAACGAAAGTGAAGAATTGGTTTGCTCTTTAACGTTTGCTATTTCTTCTAGCACAGATGGCAGTTCTGTCAGGTATGAAGGAGCATTTGCGGCTTTGAAGCTGGGACTAGATTTAGAGAGTCCAGCAATTAAAGCTCTTAATTGTTTTCTAGGTAAGAGTTTGGGCTGCCGAACTTTAGAACCCAAAGTCTCAGCAATGTTGTAGTACTTCAGTAAATAATCTTTTCCATCATGAAGCAAGCCCATAGGTAAACTTTGGAAAGATGTATCTAAAGTAAACACTAATGTTCCATTTTGGGGCAAATATTTTTTTATAGGTGCAATAAGCAAATTATAAAGTGCTTGAGAATAATCAAGAATCACCTGGATTTTAGTATTAGCAAAATTCTGATCCTGTAAAGTTCGTAAAAGATGATCTGCATGAAATTTCACTAACTTTGGAGCAACAGAGTGGTGGTGAACGGATTTGTCGGGTGACTGAACAACCACCTCTATACTGTTGCCTAAATCAATAATGTGAATTACTGAAGGAATGCTATCTAAATTTTTCAAATCATTCAAAGCGACAAGATTTAGCTTGCCACATTGAAGATAATTTTCCAACTTTGCTATTTGCAGTCTTTCATTAGTCTGAATTATGCGCTCCAAATTTGGATTATAATCTGTTAGGAGCAATTGCATATAGTCACGATACAAAGGCTCAACTTTTTCTTTGAATGAGAACTGTAAATCTGTATTATTTGATAAAAGATTGTTGCGAACTTGGGTCACGTTTTCAATGGCGGCACTATAAGCTTGGAGAGCCTCTTTATATTTTCCCTGCTCTTTGTACAAAATTCCTAATTCATGCTGCCATTGATAGGCAAGATCCCATGCTTGAACTGATTGAGCCAATCCCAAAGCCTGTTCAAAATATGGTTGTGATAGCTCTAGTTGTAACTTTCCTAAAGTGCCAAAACTCTCTGACTGTAATCTCTGACTATTAGTGCTTTTAGCCTTTTCTAAAGCAGATTTAGCATATTCAATAGCTAGGGAATGGAACTGTTGTCCTGGAATTTTATTTAGACTTTTAGCGAAATTTAGCTTGGCATAAACAGAATAGCTGGTTGGTAGTTGAGAAAAGACCGAATTATTTTCCAACAGTAAAGCTACAGATGGCTGTATCTGTTGAGTGATTTTAGTACGAAGGGAGGCTAATTGTGTATTCCCTGAATTGGACTCTACTATTAACCACTGATCGAAGTCCACCAGTAAGCTCAAGTGATGTAATTGAGCTTGCAATTTTATTTCCTTTGGAGTGTTTGAGGTACTAATCACTTGTTGATAAATATCGAGAGATTCAAGTACCTGTTGTTGAATGAAATTGACAAATTTTTTCTGGGAAATGGGTTCTTCTATTTCAGAATATTGATTTCGTGCTTGTTTGTAAATATCCTGTTTAGTATTACCTAATGAAAGCATGATGCCACTAGTATCAATAGAGAGCATAAACTTAGCAACAGATAATATTTCTGACAAAATTTTTTTTGATTCATCAAGCTTGCCTAACCGACGTAAAACTTCTCCTAAGTTGTGCAATCCGAGCAAATTTAGGGGTGAAGTAATTTGCTTATTGATGGCTGCTGTCAGCAGTTTTTCCATAGATTCAGTAGGTTGCTGTGGCGTATTAGCGCAAAGAGAAGTATTTGCATTTAACTTCAAAGCTGACAACAGCGTATTACATGCACGAGGATACAAACCTAAAGTTTGCAGAGCAATATTTTCATTTATTAGGCTTTTAGTAAGCAACTTTTGATCATCTAGTTGACGGTAAATTATTGTGGCTTTTTGCCAAGTCTCAAGGGCTGATGCTGCCTGACCTTGATTCAATTGCTCGTAACCTTTTTGAGTTAACAATTGTGCCTGCTTTTGTTGTTGTGTTGCTTTATTTATCTCCTGAGCTAATATAAAGGATGGTTGGGTGATAACTATGGATAAGCCGAGAATGACTAACAACAAATACTTGAACCAATACCGATATTTAAGCATTTTCGCTCCATTACCAGTCTTGCTTATACAAAATACTTTTAACGACACGCCAATGCAGATAATGAGCTATTAGGGGTTGCTATATTGTTTTGTGCAGTTAAGACGACATTCCCATCAAGATTTATTATCCAACCCTGAGCTTCTATTATCTGCATAGGTTCTTCAGTTTGTGATGCCTTCGATGCCTCTAAGTTATTATTGTGGATTGCAACAGAGTTATTTTGCTGTTCATAATTCATATATGGCATATCATCAGAATTAGCTGGCAGTCCACCAGCGCCAACATTCACAAATTTACTGATTGGCATACCTGAATTTTTTTGACAAACAGAGGCTATTTGAGGAGCTACTTGAATCGATTCTGATTTGAATTTAGTAGGATAAATTTCACCACCAGTATTGTTAATGTTAACAGTGCCGTTAATTCCGTATTTAGAACTTGCAGAAATTTCACTGTCACGAGCAATAAAAAGTCCTTTAGTATTAATTAGCACGTTTCCTCCATACCCATAAAAAGCATTGGCAGCAATACTGCTCTTCTCCCAAGCACTTAATATATCTGCATTGATGTTCATATTACCGCCATTGCCTCTACTACCTGCGGTCGTCGTTACAGTACTGTAATTACTTAGCTGCAAATACCGTGCATTCACGAAAATATTACCGCCTTCGCCGTTAGCGGTAGTTGCTGTAATGGCACTTTTTTTGTTTAAAGAAACAGAAGCAGCATTGATTCTGAGTGTCCCAGCATCGTTAGAACCGTCATTTCTCACGTTAACTTCAGCACCGTCTGTAACACTCAACTGACCAGTATTAATCGTCACGTTTCCAGATTTTCCAGAAGGCACTGGAGGGAGTCTGTATAACTTTTGCAAGGTTGGAGAGACGATATTAGCACTGGAGATCACCAAACTCGGCTCTCCAAAACCAAGTATCTTACCACTTACCTCTACAGATTTAAAGGCGTTAATCGTAACACTACCGCCCTCCCCACTTGCTAAAGTAGAAGCGTCAACCCTCCCGCCATCTTGAACCATTAACTTTGATGTATTGATTGTTAGGCTGCCAGCTTTGCCAGCATTGAGCGATATGGAAGATAAAATACTTGGCTGAAAGGTTATTGGTGAAGCTCCTATTATTTCTAGAGAGTTAGTTGCACTTACAGTGACATCTCCTCCTCTACCAGTTCCAAAGGTTGAAGAGGACAAGTTACCTCCATCCGTGGCAACGAATTGCCCTGTTGACACTGTAATATTGTTTGCGTTTCCAGAATTGAAAGTTGCAGTGCTGATAGTACTAAAAACAGCAGGGTCAAAAGGCGAAACCCCAAGCAATTGTATAGAATCATAGGCATTCACATTTATATTGCCACTTGTTGCACCACCAAAGGTTAAATTATTTATTTGTCCTCCATTTTTAATAATTACCTGTTTGGTTGAAATTGCAATGTCTCCAGCTTGGCCAAATCCCAAAGTTTCGCTCCGCAAACCACCAGCTGTCCTAGCAATTGGATCGCTACCACTCACTGACAAAGACTCCGAAGCATTCACGTTTAGTGTGCCTCCTGGTAGTGTTCCTTGATTTTGATTTAAGATTACTGAGCCATCTGTAAGCGTAACTCTGCGTCCCTCTATCTGTATAGATCCAGTGCCAATGCCACTACTATCAACTAGAGCGCGTTTTGAGAGGTTAATATCTTGGAAATAAGGTACATTTTCATAGCCCAGTTTCCAACCAGAGGTCGTCGGATTAATACTGACTGAACCATTGCTGAGGCTACCCAATTCAATTCGCCCTCCCCTAGCCGTTATCACACCTCCCTCTAAAATTACATCGCCACCAACAATTGCTAAAGTTCTTTCTGGTTGCACTTGTAAATTTGCGGCGTTACTACTTGTGATCAGAGGAGAAAAAGGAGGGCCAATTAGATTGTGACCTGTACCTTGGATGCGAATTGTACCGGGATTGCTATTAATTTGCAGTCCAATAGGCACACTTACTGTTAGTAAAGGATTAGGTTGGGGATTATTTGTACTAAATTTAGTATCATCAGCAAAATTAATTTGATTTGCAGTAGTAGCTAGAAATGAACCACCAATATTTAATTTGGCATTATTACCAAAAACAATGCCATTGGGATTGAGCAGAAACAAATTAGCCGTGCCATTGGCTTTGAGAATGCCATCTATATTAGAAATAGACTTCCCAGTAATACGAGTAATAATGTTTTGGATATTTATATCGTTGTTAAAGTAAGCTTCATTTCCAGTAAGCACGGAAAATTGTTCAAAACTATGGAACAAGTTGCTCCCTTTTATAGTACCACCTTCTATGCGGTTGGTATTACCTTCATGTTCAACATGAGAATTGCTAGGTAGTGTTGTATCTGGTATAATCTGTGCATTAACTGGCACTGAAATGAGTAGTAAATAAGACATAACACCGCTTTTAAAACCCGATAACGGAACAGTATATAGTTTCAAAAGACCTCTTTTATATTTAAAATAAGGTTTGAATACTTGTAGGTTAAAACTTGTAAAGTTAGCTAGGCCTATCTAAATGGCGCACAAGAATATAGCAGTATTGTGCAACTTAAATATTCGTAATTCAAATATTACAATACAGCGAACAAGGTTAATCTTAATAAGCGCTCAGTTGGGATATTCATACTTCATAAACAGCACAAAAGCTTTCGTTAACCTCTTTCGTAATTGGGATAGTCCAAACTTTGGCTTGAGGGATGGTGGTAAATCTTTAAAATTAAGGGATACAAAGCCTCTTTTAATGTAAAAGTTCACCAATTGATGTTTTAAGCATTTTAAATAAAGCGGTTGACTAGCTTGATTAATTAAATGCTGTATTAGAACAGTCCCTAAACCACGGTTTCGCCAAGCCGGTGCAACAAATAAACTGCCTAGCTCTTGTGCTAAGTGAAAGTTTCGGAGCTGCCCGAAGGCTACTAAATGTCCATCACATTCAATGACCCAAAATTGCTGCCATCTTAATTGACTGGGGTCTAGCCTTGCTCTAAATACAAAAAATACTATTAACCACATATCAAAAGGCTTGGCTTTACGAAGAACATACTCAGGTGGCAACGAAAAATTACACTGTATCATTTATCAAGCCATAATTGGACAATTGCAATGTACCTTGAATGGTTGAATTTTTTTACCAAAATTATGGGTTTTGTCAATTTTTTGTGAGTACTTTAGATGCGCCGACACTGCAAAAGAGCTACTTCTGTTTGATCCTTGAGCGCACCAGTATTTCATTACTAAAGTAATTTGATATTTTTTAACGACAACCAGCCCACCAACTAAGTCTGCATGGCGCTTGTTACGTATTCAAGCGTTAGTATAGGTGTTGAAGTTAGCAGTATCCGGTATCTGTAGGTTGTGATCGCGGATACTGCCTTTGGTTGTAAGCTTTAGTTTGGCAATGTTTGGAATGCCAGCAATGTATTTTTTATAACTCATAGAAATTAGGGAAACTCAGCTAAATCGGGAACACAGGAAACACAACAGACAATTGTTCTTCATTGAAAGCAGTTGCTTGTACTATTCTTGACAGCGTTGCTAACTACTGACAAAAGTAGTTTGTTGCGACAAAACCTTCTTTTATCAGAATTGCTAATTTCGGATTACCTTAGCAAGGGAAAATCATGATTTTTATCGTGAACTTAAGCTGCCAACATTTATTAACTTGATATTAGATGTTTAATACCTTAGAAAATTTTGATAAACAGGAAAGCTTATGACTGTCAGTTGCTCAAACGATCAATCTTTAAACATATTTGCTCAACTTTCTCAACCACCAAATACTTTGCCTTCAGCTTAAAAAGCAAATATACTCCTTATTCGCTTTGGATGTAACGAAAGTTCATATCCCCCTTGTAGCCAGAAGCTTTCGCAAGATCCTTAAGGTTTTGTATGCCAGTATACTGATGTCCATTGATAACCCAAGTTGGTACACCTGGGACTTTCGCCGCATTGCACAAATCTGGCTGGGGATTGATACCTCTCTTATTGCACTCCACCTTGATGCTGTTGTTGATGATCTGGTAGGCTTTTTTACCAAAGAGTAATTTTTGTTCATGACAGTGAGGACACCACCAAGCGACGTATTCTTTTGCACCGATGTTCACCAAATGCTTCGCCAAGGCTAGTTCTGCCTCCCCAGAAGTGGTGGTGATTTCCCAACCGATTCCAGTCTGAGGCCGTTCTTTGGGCAAGAAGAAAATAATTGATGGGGACTTTTGGTTGTCTGTTTGTTGAGCAATATCTGTCATTAGTGCAGAGCCAGAACTCGTACCAACACAGATAATGGAGAGCGTTAACAGTGCAAGTAAAAAAGGGTGTTTGATAGCCATATTAAATATATACTTTGATTGAATATAGGATTAGTATTTGATTTTTGAAAAAGCTCCGTACATCTGAAGAGACGGAAAATCAAAAGTAGTATTTTGAATGAACCACTCAAACATCCACTTTAGATGAGAGAATTTTGGAATTAAAGCACA
>NZ_JADEXT010000088.1:0-12990 GCF_015206985.1 Nostoc sp. LEGE 12447
AGATGAGGGGGAGAAAAGGGGTTGCCCTCGGCAACCCCTTTTCTCCCCCCTTAAAATGATTATCATTCTTGAGAAAACCTGTCTCTTGTTTTTCTTGGAATAATTTATTCTTTGGAAGTCCCTTATAGATGACAACATAACTTCTGGGCGCTTAGTGAGGATTTGGAATATCTGCTTTGGCGCTACGAACATTCCATCTAAAATTTCATGTTGCCAAGAACGTGGAATCCATTCACCAAAAACATCAGTCATTGAAGAAACGAAATGCTTTTTAGGTTTCCTTTGGAACCTCCATTTCCGAATAGCTTCTGTATCTAACACTAGCTCTGGTGGTTGCCCAGAGTAGGGTTGCTTATTCCCACCAAAAAAAGAATTTTGATTTAGCTTTTCGCTATAGCAATTTTTACACCCATCAGATATTTTTTGACACCACCAACCGCCTCGCTTGGCACGGATGATATTATCTGTTAAGTCTGCCCATTCTATATTTGTTGGCATGATTACTTTTCTCTCATTAACTTGAAATTGAACAGTTGAGTATGACTAATAAAACACCTCTTACGGAATATGATTCCCCGTGGAAGCAGATGTTGCAGTTGTATTTTGAAGACTTCATGCAATTCTTTTTTCCTCAAGCCCATGCTCACATTGATTGGAGTAGAGGTTTCGAGTTTCTAGATCAAGAGTTACAACAAGTAGTTCGTGATGCTGAATTAGGGAAACGGCTAATTGATAAATTGGTGAAAATCTATCGCATTGGGGGCGAAGAATCTTGGCTGTTGATTCATATAGAAATCCAAAGTCAAGAGGAAACCGATTTTCCTAAACGGATGTTTGTCTACAACTATCGAATTTTTGACCGTTACGATCGCTCTGTTGCATCATGCGCGATACTGGGGGATGACAACATCAACTGGCGACCATCGCAGTTTGGGTACGATTTGTTTGGTTGTACGGTTGATTTTCAGTTTCCTGTAATCAAGCTGCTAGACTATAAACAAAGGTTGTCGGAGCTAGAAGCCAGTCGTAACCCCTTTGCTACAGTGGTAATGGCTCATTTGGCAGCAGTGCAAACCCGCAGTAATAGGTCGCAAAGGAAACAATCAAAACTGAATTTAGTGCGTCGGTTGTATGAGCAAGGGTTTGAACGCGAGGCTGTTGTTAACCTTTTGGCTTTTATTGATTGGATGCTAACGTTACCATTGGATTTAGAACTAGAGTTTAAAAGAGAAGTCGAACAATTGGAGGCACAACTGTGTATGCAGTACGTTACTAGTTTTGAGAGAATTGCTCGAATAGAATCTTTATTAAAAGGCATAGCTTTGGGATTAAAACTCAAATTTGGAACACCTGGACAAAACTTATTACCTGAAATTGAGCTTCTTGAAGATTTCAGATTGCTGGAATCAATCTTGGCAGCAATAGAAACAGCAGATACTGTGAATGAATTGCGTTCTATTTATCAGACAGCAGATGACACACCGTCAGAAAATTAGAATTGTTTGATATTTGATTGTCAAGGTTCAGCAAGTTTTGAGTGCCGAAATTAGCGTTAATTAAGCACTCAATGAAGTATCGTTATCAATTTCTGCACCCAGATGATCAAACAGATCCGCCTCATCACCCCAACAATCCCAGCCGTCCCTAGACTCGCGTGCGAACATCTCCAGCTTGGTTATGTCTGGACACAGTTTGTCTACGAGTTGGTAGAAACTTTCGGGCTTACGGGAATGCTCACGCCTGGGAGAGTGCAGGATGGTGGACTCGTTTGTGAGTGTCCGTCCAGCAAAAGCCTTCACATTCCCACGAACAGCCAAAGCACAGTGTTCAGTCGAATTCCGCAACCAATGACCGACACCTAGATGTGTTTTAGTGCCATCTTTGGTGACTTTTTCCCAAGTCAAAATAGTCTTGAGTTCAAATCCCCATGTTTGCAAGCATTGAGCCGCTTCGATCATGTGATTGTTGGTGAACCAAAGCCAAAGAACTGACCCCCTGCAATCGCTTAAGTCTGGAACAGGCAATGACAATATTTCTTCTATATGCATTGGCTTGTAGTTAATACGGTTTCGGTGAGTCTTATCCTGATTTCTCAGCCGATAGAACCAGGGAGGGTCAATCACGATGCACTGGTATTGACCTTCTAATGTTGTTAGTCTCATGTTTAACTCCTGTTATTTTCAAACTTGTTCTGGAAATTCAATGTGGCTTAAAGTCTGAAGTTCAACAGCTAATCCACTTAAGAAATTTTGGAGTTCGACTGTTGCCAATTCTTTGGATATCTTTTTTTCTGATATATAAATAAGTTGCTTATAATGCCCAAAGTAAACTTCTGTACGAGTTAAATTTTGCTCTATATCAGTTAATAGAGTCAAAATAAATCTTCCGAGGTTACAAAAGTAATACTGACGGGTTGCACAAGAAGTATCTCCTTGATGCCAAGTAATATTGATTTTTGAACCAATGTGAGCGCTAATAGATTCAAAATCTACTTGGTAAATATTCAAATCTGCTTGCATTTCTCCACTGTTGTAGTAGCCAACAATGTGTTGCCTGATTCCATCAACTGATAGGCTATCAGGGATATTAATATGGGCAACAGATGCAACTTTTTCAACTACTGTGACTACGACTTCCATATCTTCTGCCTCAAACCCCAAATTCAAAAATCTTACGCCCATCAACATCAACGGGATTAAGTTGAATTAATCCACCTCCCGCATAATTACAAGGGATTTTACGTTTATCCTTGTCATCAAATGATTCTTTACGCACTTCCAGCCATCGCCCCACGCAAGAAAATCCAACGGCGGATTCAGGTGCGCCAGCTTTTTTATAATCCGCAACAGAAGCAATGTGACCACAGTATGGGCATTTAAACTTCCATTGCATCTTGTCTTGTCCAAATAGTGTTTCTCCAAGAGTTAGCCACTGTTCTTTATTCATATTTAATCCTCCTCATCTTCTAATTCTTCGTCTTCATGGAAACTTACCCCAAATAATTCATGAATAAAATCTCCTACTTTTTTCCAATCAACTTGGGCTTCAGCTACTTCCGGCATAGGATATTTTTTAGTGATTCTTTTAAAACTAGAAAAATCTTCCCAAGTCCACTCGCCTAACTTATCTGATTCAGTCTCAGTTAGGTAATTTAGGCTAATAATATAATCTTGTACTCTTTCTTTGATTTGTTCTCTGTCGCCAAATTTCCAAAACTCACCAAACCAAGTAATTACTTTTTTTGTGCTGTCTGTTTCTGAAGAGTCTTCCTCCACCTCCTCATCTGAACATTCATCTTCGATGGATTCAAATTCTTGAATAGCAAACAAAGCCATAGCCACACACGCTCTTTCTGCTGGATGTGTAGCTGATTGCATTCGATATGATTCGGGGACTACATAGCCTTGGATCGCGTAGAATTTCTTAGCTAGTTTTTCAATCAATACATCTTTCTGGAAGTAGCCGAGTTCCATATCTTTTCCCCTCAAGGTAAAATTTACCTTTGTTGTAAAAGTCTTAATTCTTGATTACTGGCCGATCGCTGTGCTTGACCAATGACCATCAAGCAGTAACTACAGCTTTCTTACTAGCGAAAGCCCCCGCCTGCCTTAACGCTGCTCCAGGACTGGGATGAGCGAAAAATTCTTCTATAGCTTTGGTCAACCCAGCCGCAACAACCGGATCGTGACAAGCGTAGACGTAGATGGGCTGTTGCACACCGTTAACCAATCGTGTTTCTTGGCGATCGCCTAACTGTGGGTAGAATGTTCTCACCCATGTCCCCAAGTGTCCGCGATAGTGAGGGCCACTGATAGGGACTTTCTTTCCAAGTTCGCTCTCTGCAAAGTTGACCACGCCAAGCCAGCGTTCTTCTGAAGGGGTTAACAATTTTCTGTTGTGTTCTGCCAGAAGATTCCCAGCATAGTCTTTGAATTGCTGTTCCATGTAGGGGTTGAGTCTGCCACCAGTTAACTCAGCCAAAGTCTTCATTGCCAGGACAAGAGTATGCAATCGTTGTTCAACTGGGGGGAGGGCTGGTGTAATGGGTTGTTCTTGTGGTTGAGTGGCGGGTTTTGTCCAGCCCATAATATCTTGCATCCAGGTGCGAACACCGATACTTTCAAATGCTTCACAGGCTAATCTTGCTTGGAGGCTGCATCTTTTCCCCGCTTCATAACCGTAATAATGAAGTATAGTTGCTACAGCTATATCAGGAATACCGGACTGCGACCACCCTAAAATGTCAACACCTTCAAAGCCTTTACGGACAAGCTTTTCAACCATTTTAGAGCGAGAATTGTCAACGGCTGTTTTGAGACTTCTGAATAATCCAGCAGCATCAACCCCAGCTAATCTTGCTGTAGCTCGAATACTAGCTTTACCGTGTCCTGAAGCATCAACAGTGATCTCTTGCTTTATCTGTTCAATAATTTGAGCTACTTCGATTTGTGACATAACTTTATTTAGTTGGGTGATAATTTTTCGTTGTTGATTAGAAAAAATTAAACATTTACGCGCACCAAACTTTTTTCACCAACCAGTGAGAAACGATTAGATATTGTCGGTGTTTCAGTCAATGTTGGCGATAGCAATTCGACAAGGTAAAACCAAAACTTATCTACAAGTACAACCCCCAGAATCAGCCGTTGTTTTGTGTCATCACCATAAGAACACAGGATTACTTTCTGCCCCAAAACGAAAGCAGGTTTTTGCACAGTGATGGTTTCTAACTGCCCAGTCCCAATGATTTGATGTTCTGTAGCGTGGACAATTTCATCACCACAGATGACTGTATAAAGCCAACACTCATATTTCCATTGCACACCAGAACAATAGCCGAATGTTCTTGTGGTTTTCAGGTAAACTCTTTCTAATAAATTGACATCAACCGTTGGAATTGTTTTGCCCCAAGGTGGGGAAATATACCAACTATTTTTCAGGGTATTAACGTAGTCAATCATGCTTTCTCCTTGTTGATTTTAATTCCAATAAGGTCAACAACCTAAAAATCCTCGGCAATCTCCAACAAAAAGCCGCGTCCCGTGTTCTGTACCTGCACCAGTTCTTTATCCAGCAGAGTTTGAATCACTGGATCGGAGAATTGAAATTGCAAACGGTGCAGAGGAACACAACCACCGCAAAGTCGAATCGAACGCAGCAAATGATTGGCTCTGCGGTCAAAACTGGGGTCAACCGTCTTAGGCATTTGTGAAACCTCCGGTTAATACGACTAACTGTTGTTGCAGAATAGAGATTTGCTGTTGGTAAAACTTAATCTCTGCGGTAATTTCTGAGAATAATTCTTCTGGTGTAAGCGGTTGGATTTGATCCTCTTTCAAGTACGATATTTCATCAGAATTCTTGTTAGGCATCAGAGCATAACGCCAACCAAAACAATTCGCAATTCGCAATTCGCAATTCGCAGTTAAGGACTTCCAAGTAAAAAAATATCCCATTGCTTTTAAGGCAGGGAGGGGGGAGCAGGGGAGAGGAAGTCGTTTTGATGGGCGTGAAATTGGATAATTTATTTCTTGAAGTTCTCTTAAAGATAATTGCGAATTGCGAACTGCGAATTGCGAATTGCCCTGTTCTGTACGTTGATCCAAAGCAAAGCGAGGGTATGCCCAGTGTTGGGGAATGGATATTGTGGCTTTCATAGATTTAATTGGGGATTGGTGAATAAATAATTAGGGAAAGGGGGAATTAGGGAAAGGGGGAAAGGGCTAAGGGGAACGTAATGAAGAAATTTACCTTTCCCCCTTACCCTTTAACCTTTTCCCAGGCGAAGCCCAAAACTTACGCTGTTACTAACTCTGCTTTTTCCAGCAGCCGTTGCAATCTATCGCCAGTTAGCTGTTCTAACGGTTGGTCTAAAATATATTCATCAAAAATAGATTTACTATCAGTAGACACATCCACCATCGACAATGAGCGCACAGCATCATATACCGAGTTAGAATACTGCTGCTGACCTGAATAACGCCTCTTTACCCACCAGTTCCCGTCAGTGCATCCGACTTGCCCCAGTTTCACGCCGTTGTTGTTGTAAATGCCATCATCGAGAATTTCAAACCCATAATTTTGGCACTCGTTGAAGATATGCGCCATGATTTGGTTTTCGGTCGTGGGGGGTGTTGCAAGTTGTTCCTGCACAGGTAATGAGCCATTTTTATAGTGAGTGCAGATGAAGCGATCGCAACGCATTAAAGTATTGGCACGAAATAATTCTTTATCGTTGACAATGACTACCCAACGTTGCGTTAAGTGGTCATCGTCATGGCTGATGCTGGCTACCAGTTTGTCATCAGCATAATATTCGTGATGGTCAAACGAGATTTCGACTATTCTGAGGGGTTCGGGAGCTATGGCTTGGCCTTGGTCAGCGATGTAACTGTCGAGTTCGGCTTGGGCGAGGGCTTGGTTGTCAACTTTCTGAAGCTGGGTGGATTGGTGAGTGATGATTGCGTTTACCCAAGTCTCAGCCGCTCTTTTGTCCTCGGTGGGTATTATGCCGAGTTCGGCAGCGATTCTTTTGAGGCGGGGTAGGGTATAGCGGGAAAGGGCTTGCTGTGTGTAGGTTGGATGCGTCATAATTAAGATTCCTTATTATTAGGGACAGAGAAAGCGCTTCAGATTGGTAGTCGAGGGCGCTTTCTCTTTATCTTTTACTATTATGCGCTAATTTTTTAGCGCTGTCAAGAATATTTTAGCTATTAGCGCTAATATATTAGCGTGTGTATTACAAAGGAAGCGCTAAAAAGTTATGGTTTATATGGAGGATATTAATTTATGGGAGCTGCCATTTGTGGCACTTGAAGACAGAAACTCATTGCCGGATGAGCCTTGTGTTTACTTGGCAATCGATAAAGATAACTCGGTGCTGTACGTGGGCATGTCAGACAATTTAAGGCAGAAATGGAAAAACCATCCTAAGCTAGAAGCCTTAAGTCGTCTTGAAGGCGTTAAAATCTCGTACATTAGAACCGAAGTTGAATTACTCAGAAAGTTAGAAAATGCCCTAATCAAAGTTTTCAAACCTCCGTTGAACTTAACGGAAGCACCCAAAAAAGGTATTGCAGCTTTAAGGGAAAAAATGGGGTTAACTCAAAAGCAACTAGGTGATTTAGTTGGAGTTGATACTTCGACAATCAGAAATTGGGAATATGGCAAAGGCTCAGAAACTTTTGCAAAAGTAGCAAGACTTTGTAAAGTGCTGGAATGTGATATTGAAGATTTGTTTGAGGAAGAAGCAGTGTGATGATTGAACCTGCTGAAGAACCTCTTTTTGCTCTAGCCTCTGTCTCATTTTATAAGCGATGCCTGCGGTGGGTTACGCTTACCCATTTACCATCTATATTCAAAAGCTGTGTTGCGATTGACTTTGAGCAAATGCCACTGAGCTAAAAGAGGTGGAATAATGCCTAAACCAATCTCTAAGCGCAAAAAAACCACCCCTGCCGCATCTGATGACAGCACATTACCAAATGACCTTGCAGAAAAGGATATCTCCCCTCAAGAAAACCCAGCCTTAGCAACAATTGACGTTACCGCTGTTGAAATTCCTGAATTAACCGAGCAGGAGCAGAGCGATCGCCTGCACTTGGAGCGTAGGGTAGAACGAGCCTTCTTTGAAGCAGGGAAGGCATTGACTGAGTTACGCGATCGCAGACTATATCGTTCCACGCACAAAACTTTTGAAGATTATTGTCGTGATCGCTTTGGTCATAGTCGCCAGAAGTCAAATTATCTGATTGCAGCAGCTAATGTCTACGAGAATTTGACAACAATTTG
Organism: Nostoc sp. LEGE 12447; assembly: GCF_015206985.1. Classification (NCBI taxonomy): domain Bacteria; kingdom Bacillati; phylum Cyanobacteriota; class Cyanophyceae; order Nostocales; family Nostocaceae; genus Nostoc; species Nostoc sp. LEGE 12447. Next base: position 7,792 of record NZ_JADEXT010000088.1, read on the forward strand.
TTGTCAAAATTTGCCGCCTGAAGATTTGACAACAAATGGATCACAAATCTTACCTACCAGTGAAGGTCAAGTTCGACCAATGACGAAGCTAGAACCTCAAGAGCAATGGCAGGTGTGGCAAGCGGCAGTGCAACAAGCTGATGGCAAAGTGCCAACTGGCCGTGTTGTCAAAGATGTGATTGAGCGAATTCTAGAGCGTACTAAAGCCCCTAATCCTTACCACCTTGGCGAAGTTTGCCAAATCCTTGCAAAAGACAATCCCGAACTCAGGGGCAAAGGTGGCTGCTGGTGCATCGTTAGCCATGTCGGTGAGTTCAGTTGTACAGTTACAATGTGGGATGGCGAGTACACCGTCAGAATTGACCACCTCAAGCCACTGAACTACTTGGAGTCGGAATGTCAGCAGATGCAGCTAATCAGCGATCGCATCAGTAGATTACGGGAAAATGAGAAATTAGAAGAAGCTGCCCGTGCTGTGCTGAAGCATCTGGGGGAACTGAAGCGACCGTATTTGACTGCTGTTGAAGAAAAGCTGTTGAGTGTGATTGAGCGAGAATATGGGGTTAATGAAGGAAATGAGCCGATTGCAAATTTGTGAAGATGACTTGACAGGTAAAAATATTGCTGACCTTCTGAGGGAACATCTCGAAAATATGCATGAGATTACCCCACCCGAAAGTGTTCATGCTCTTGAGATAGAGGCATTGCGTTCCCCTGATATTACTTTTTGGACTGCTTGGGATGGCGAAGAACTGCTTGGATGCGGGGCATTGAAAGAACTAGATTCAAGAAGCGGTGAAATTAAATCAATGCGTACCGTCAAGGCTGACCAACGTAGGGGTGTCGCCTCAAAGATTCTGGAACAGATTATTAAAGAAGCCCAACGCCGTGGTTACGATTGCTTGAATTTAGAAACAGGGGTAATTCCAGAATTTGCTTCAGCACGAGCCTTGTATACACGGTATGGGTTTGAGTACCGAGGTCCCTTTGCTGAATACATTGATGACCCGAACAGCGTATTTATGACGAAAAAGCTTGCTTGATTGGTTAGTAACAATCACCGTTACTGCTGTTGAAATTCCAGAGTTAACCGAGCAAGAAATTAGCGATAAGCCTGACGGCATGGCTACGCTTACCGCTTGCACTTGGAGCGAAAGGTAGAACGGGCGTTTTTTGAGGCGGGAAAGGCACTTATGGAGTTACGCGTTCGTCCTTAACGTTGCCGGAGGCAGTAGAGGAAGCGGGTGGTAAAGTGCCAAGTGGTAGAATCGTCAAAGACATTGTGCAGCGCATAATGGAGCGAACCAGAGTACCAAACACCTACCACTTGGGCAAAGTATGCCAAGTTTTAGCCAAGGACAACCCCGAACTCAGGGGTAAGGGTGGGTGTTGGTGTGAGGTAAAGGTTATTTGCAGCCGCTCAAGCGAACCGTTAGCAGTAGTTACGATGCACTTCAACAGATTAAGGACAAGCAACTAAATCGAAATTACAATCATTACGAGACAAAGTAATCATGGAATTCAACCCAAACAACAATGTTGTTAAACTCTGTCTTCAAGGTATGGGCATGGAAGAAAAAGGCAAACCAGAAGAAGCAAGTAAACTGTTTCTTCAAGCCTGGAACGAAGCGACACACGACTTTGAAAAATTTATTTCAGCCCATTATGTAGCTCGATATCAGAAAAATATTTCTGACAAATTAAAATGGCTCGAAACGGCTTTGCAGTTTGCATTAAAAATAAATAACAACACTGTTAAGAGTGCTTTCCCTTCTCTATATTCAAACATTGCCAAATGCTATGAGGACTTAAGCGACCCTGACAAGGCAAGAAAGAATTATGAATTAGCAACTTCGTTTAAGGATAAACCTTCTGACAAAGGCCCCTTTTATCATGGAACGAAAGCAGATTTGCAGGTTGGCGATTTGCTGACAGCAGGAGGCAGTTCTAATTACAAACTTGAACTCAAAATGAATCACATTTATTTCACAGCCCTTGTCAATGGGGCGGGACTAGCTGCTGCATTAGCAAAAGGCGATAACCGTGAACGTGTTTATATCGTTGAACCAACAGGGGAGTTTGAAAATGACCCGAATGTTACAGACAAAAAATTTCCCGGCAATCCAACACGCTCATATCGCTCCCAAGCACCATTAAAAATCGTTGGCGAAGTCACAGATTGGGTGAGACAAACACCTGAAGAACTCCAAAAATGGCGTGAAAAGTTGGCCAATAACAAAGGAGAAATTATTAATTAATTTCTAAGATTCCCACACCCTGCTCACCGATTGAAATCAACGTCTTTATGTTTTAACAATTTTTCCAATTGCAATGCTGTTGAAATACCAGAATTGACCGAGCAAGAGATTTGCGACCGCCTGCACCTAGAGCGAAAAGTCGAGAGGGCTTTCTTTGAAGCGGGGAAGGCATTAATGGAATTACGCGATCGTAAGTTATATCGCTCTACTCACAAAACCTTTGAGGAGTATTGCCGCATTCGCCCTTGGCGTTGGCGAAGCCATCGATTTAGCGAATAATGGAACGTACTCAAGTACCTAACACCTATTAATTAGGCGAGGTATGCCAAATCTTAGCCAAAGATAATCTAGAACTCAGGGGCAAGGGTGGCTGCTGGAGGATTGTCAGCCAAGTAAATGAATTTAGTTGCACTGTCAAAACCTGGGATGGGGAGTACACCGTTGGGTTGCAGCACCTGAAGTCCTTCAATTATCTACCTGCCGAGTGTGAGCAGATGCAGGTGATTTGCGATGGCATCAATCGGGTGTATTCGAGTGGGCTAGAGGAGTCGGTGCAGAAGTTTTTGGAATCATTGGGGAAACTGAATCGGCCTTATTTAACGGCTTTAGAAGAGAAATTGTTGAGTTTGCTGGAAGCTGAAATTGCAAATTAACGTTTGTTAAATAATGTTTGACTGTCCTCCTCGTTACTTCCGGTTGAAATAGGCTATTTATGTAATGCGAAGGGGATTTACCAAGATGCCAAAAAAGAGCCAGAGCAATTCTTTGAGTAAGATTAAACAAGAAACCTCTGTTGGTTCGCGCATCTTTGAAGCACTTACAGAAGGGGAAATTTCCCAGCTACTGGATGAATTATTTGCGGTTTTATCCGACGAACAGCGAGTAACTGTGTTTGCTAAACTGCAAGGGAATACCCAAGAGACTTTAACTCAAATCATCGCTCCACCTCAAATAGTAGAACAGGTAAAAACAAGCAAAGCACAACCAACTTCTTTGGCGAAATTAGCTCAAACTTGGTCTCAATTATGGGGAGAATGGAATCAGATTATTTTGTCAGCATCCCAGTCAGAAGGGAAATATATAGTCCAAGAAGCAAGCTGGGAAGAACCTTATTTTGATGACTGTACTTTTGTTGAAGATTTAGAAGCAGTTGCACAAAAGATGAAGCCATTGGTAAAAACGGCTTTTGAGAATGGCTTTAGTAATGACGATGGTTTTGCAGCCAGTTTGTTGTCAGCAGAAAGTGAAATCTCTAATGGTATACCCGACTGGATGGAAATTGCTAATGGTATTCATTTGGAAGGAGCGACAACAAGTAGCTTATTGGAATGGGAATGGTTATTGGTGCAGTCACAAGGAGAAGATGGGTTCAAATTAACTCAAAAAATTAGGGAATTGGATGAGAAATTTTACCACATCAGTTTAGATGATGATGCTGTGACTGATTTCTTTTCCCATTTACCTGATGTTGAAAAAAAGTTAATTTTTGACGGATTGACAGCCAATCGAGAAGTTTCTCTGTGGAAGCATGACTTAGAGAATACTTTTTCTTATTGGCATATAGTTTACATGGAATTGATGCAGCAATTTGCAACCCCAGAGATATATTTGAACAATCTCCGGGCGACTATTTCCCAGGAATGGCAAAATGGTTTACCTGTAATTGAGGATTTGTTGGCTAAACAGGAATATAGAGAAAGTCTTACAGTGATTCAAGAGACTTTGGATGCGTTATTAAAAAACAAACCTGACTTGAATCCCTGGACACCAGAAAACTCGCTGCTATTTGTTGCTGTGGGTGGATTTTCTTACGCTCCTGGGAATTGGGAAAAGGAAAAAACTTTACTTCGCTATTATCAGCAAGCTGTTCGAGAATTGGGAGAAATCGAACGGGTAAATGCGTTGGAAATTCAGTATATTACTTTTGAATGTTGTTACGATTGGTCAAGTATGTTCACAGCTTTTGCTGAAATACCAGTTAATAAAGATACTCACAAATCCTTGTTTACATCTTGGCGTGAATCAATAATTAAACGTGGTACACCATACAGGTATTCAGGTTTATATGCACATCAAAAACCCGTAGATACTTGGTGGTTGCATTGGTTGCTCGATAGTATTACAACTAAGGAAAAAGGACATATTTGGTTTAGGCAAAAAATTATCGAGTGGCTGGAGAATTTACCTGGAGAACAGGGGAAACTGGGTGGGGAATATAGTGTTTTACATTTGTTAACGAAAGATTTAACCGAGATAAAGTATCAGGGAAAATCCCCCTACCCGAAGTTTTATGAGGTTGTGATTCTGCCAAACCAACTATCGACACAAGATGATATTTCTAGGAGAACGTATCTCCAAGAATATGCACCCCCTGATTTGTGGGAAAGAGTGATGGCTTATTGGCAAGCAAATTTACACAACTTTGTACCCAGACCGGACTCGTCTCAAAACTCGGATTATACGAAAAATGCACAATGGATGTCTGCCTTGAAGGAGTTAGCACCGCAGAGTTATGATAGTTTGTTGTCCCAATGGAAAGTCCAGCATAAGCGACGACCTAATTTGTGGAAAGCGATGAGAAATTTGGGATTGGATTGATGTAATGCTTTTTGTATGTGGCATGGGGAGTACACCATTAGGTTGCAAGTGTTGAAGTGTAATTGCACTACTCATGACAACTGTCGACTTATTTTCAGCAACGCCTGATCTCATCGTGAGCAATATCTTGTAGGCTGATCTCTGATGGTAAAGCTGTCATGCATTTAAAAATACAGTATTTTGCAAAGTGATTTGCAGAATATAGCTTGTTAAGCCAACCTGAGTTCGGGTTAAACATAAGAAGGTAAAAGCCATTCCAATTGAAGGCTAGGTTTCTTAGGTTGATGACAATAAGCGATTAAGCCGCACAGAACATTAACACAAAAATTGACTGGGCTGCGAT
>NZ_JADEXT010000042.1:0-61469 GCF_015206985.1 Nostoc sp. LEGE 12447
ATAGATGAGGGGGAGAAAAGGGGTTGCCCTCGGCAACCCCTTTTCTCCCCCCTTAAAATGATTATCATTCTTGAGAAAACCTGTCTCTTGTTTTTCTTGGAATAATTTATTCTTTGGAAGTCCCTAACTTCTTTTTCTTGTCCGCGCCAAGGTTGACCAATGGGGTTGCCGTGAATATCCCACAAGCGCACTGTAGAATCATTGCTGGCACTGATAATCCACTTACCATCAGGGCTAAAGGCGACAGAATTAACTTCTTTTTCATGTCCGTGCAAAGGTTGGCCAATGGGGTTGCCGTGAATATCCCACAAGCGGATTGTAGAATCATTGCTGGCACTAATAATCCACTGACCATCAGGGCTAAAGGCGACAGAATTGACCCAATTCTCATATTTGCGCTGCGATCGCCCGATGATCCGATCTTGTAATATTTGATGTAGCTCCCACAAACGCACAGTGCGATCGCCACCACTGATAATCAACTTGCCATCGGGGCTAAAGGCTAGGGAATTAACCTGTCCCTCATGTCCCCGCCAAGGTTGAGTGATGGGGTTGCCATTGATATTCCACAAGCGTATTGTGCGATCGCAGCTACCACTAATAATAAACTTACCATCAGGGCTAAACGCTACAGAATTTACATGTCCTTCATGCCCGTGCCAAGGTTGACCGATAGGATTACCTTGGATGTCCCACAACCGCACTGTAGAATCACTGCTACCACTGACAATCAACTTGCGATCGGGGCTAAAGGCGGCGCAAATAATTTTTGCCTCATGTTTGTGCCAGGGTTGAGTGATGGTGTTACCTTCTAAATCCCACAAACATACCGTTCCGTCAAAACCAACGCTGACAATAGAATCGCCATTTGGGCTAAAGGCGACGGAAATAACTCCTTCCTTGTGTCCGCGCCAAGGTTGAGTAATGGCGTTACCTTGTAAATCCCACAAACACACCGTTCCGTCAAAACTAACACTGACAATGCGTACCCCAGAGGGGTTGGCGCAGCCATCGCTATTTGGGCTAAAGGCGACGGAAATAACTCCTTCCTCATGTCCCTGCCACGGTTGAGTAATGAGATTACCTTGTAGATCCCATAAACACAAAATTCCGTCAATACTGCCACTAACAAGAAACTTGCCATCAGGACTAAAGGCTATACAATTAACCTCTTGCTCATGTCCACACAAAAATTGAGCGGTAGGATTGCCAATGACATTCCATAAGCACACCGTAGAATCGCTACTGCCACTGGCAATAAACTTGCCATCAGGACTAAAGGCTACACAATTAACCTCTTGCTCGTGTCCGCGCAAGCTATTTGCCTCTGTGGGTGTGTTCATTGCTTCCTTTAAGCTTCCCAAAACAGGAGCTAGAAGCTGGTTTGGGTATTTCTCTAGATTCTCACCCATTGTTTGAATTGCCAGCACCAGACCCTCTAGCGGTTGGACAGGAAGTAAATTCAAAACCCTGGCGGATTGCTCGCGCAGTTTTAATTCAGTCAGTGCAAGGTTTAACTTTTGAATCTCTTGTTCCTGGCGATCGCCCCATCCAACACTAGCATTAATAAATCGATTAGCTTGTTCGCTTAAAGAACCAAAAGTTTGCTCTTTTAGTTCTTTATAAGTGTTTGTCTTCAGAACCCTGCTTGCAATATTTTCTCTTTTCCACAGCATATCTAAGGTGTATGCCAGAAGTGGTAAATAATCATTTTGTTGGTGAAAATCATGAATAATTTGTTCAACTAATCCTTGTTCAAAGATAACGCCATGTCTAGCAGCAGGTTCAGCGATCGCTAACTTTAATTCTGCATCGCTCATTCTAGTGAGTATACGACTATAGCGATCGTGAATCTTGGCAAGTTGAGGATACTCACTAAATTTATCCAGAAAATCAGACCGCATTGTTAAAACAATTTTGACAGAGCTATCCTGCTGCTGGAACTGTTGAAAGAGACTAGCAATAAATTTATCGCATTTCGGTTTTTGAGTTTTCGTAAACAGTTCTTCAAATTGGTCAATAAAAATCAGAACGCACTGATAATCTTGTTTGAGGAATGTGACAATTTTAATTAGGGTATTTTCTCTTATTTCTCGACTAATATCAGCTATTGGTGATTTTTTTCCATAATTAGAAGCAAGACACTGATAAAGAGATTTAAAAGGATTTTCATTTGGGTGAAAACTTATATTAATTAATGAATTGTTATTATTTCCTAAATAAGGAATTAAACCTGCCCGAATCAATGATGATTTGCCAGTGTCTGATGCTCCTAAAAGCAAGATTATATTATCTTTTTTTAAGCGATCACCCAGATTAACAATCCACTTTTCCCGACCAAAAAATTTGTCTTTATCTTTAATTTCAAAAGTTTTTAGTCCTAAGTAGGGAGAGTCTGTTTTGAGTGGACGACAATAAATGTCCTCAAAATTACTGTCAGAAAAAAAGTCGTATTCAGAAATACATTGGACATTACACCCAATATTTATATCGCCTTCAGAACTGTTAACCATCTTATCTCCTTACCTTTGAACATCTCTGGCTAAATCTTTACCTCAGTTATAGTTCCTTGGCTAATCTTTGTAAGTACCTCAACAAAATTAATTACATATTCTCTTGTGAAGCTTTCTCTATCGCCGCCCTAGAAGTTTTGTAAATCCTATCCGTGAAAAATTAAGGTTTTAAATAGGTTTATTCAGCAAAATTACTTAAGTAACTTTCAAAAATATGTAGTAGCTTTATCCTAAAACACCGCAAATGACAAACGGGATGGAACTTTTTGATAACCTACACCTTGCTATGTTTAGTGGTAAAGGTGGAGTCGGAAAAACGACAATCTCCTGCACCTTTGCATGTCGTTGGGCGCAGAAATTTGCCAATGAGCAAATTCTTTTAATCTCAACCGATCCGGCTCACTCTCTTGGAGATGTCTTACAAGTTAGCGTTGATGACATTCCTCGTCCCATAGCGGAACTACCCAATCTACGAGTAAGGGCGTTGGATGCAAAGCGTCTACTACAAGAGTTTAAAGAACGTTATGGTCAGGTGTTAGAACTGTTAGTGGAGCGCGGTAGTTTTGTTGAAGGAGAAGACTTGTCTCCAGTTTGGGATTTAAATTGGCCTGGACTGGACGAGTTGATGGGCTTGTTAGAGATCCAACGCCTTTTTCAGGAGCAGCAGGTAGATCGAGTAGTAGTAGATATGGCTCCTAGCGGTCATACTCTTAACTTGTTTGGATTGATGGACTTTTTAGACACTTTCCTCCACTCTCTCGAACTATTTCAAGAAAAGCATCGGTATATTAGCAAGACCTTTGCTGGAAGTTACACACCCGATCGCGCTGACGAATTCTTGCAAACCCTGAAAGCTGAACTGTCGCAAGGTCGTCGTCTGCTTCAAGATCCCACCCATACTGCTTGTTTGTTAGTTGCGATCGCCGAACCAATGAGTTGGTTGGAGTCAAAACGATTCCTAGAAGCCTTACAAACCATGCAGGTTCCTTGCGGAGGGTTATTTGTCAACCAAGTCCTTGCCAGTGCGACTGACGCAGATCGTTACCAAGAACAACAACCGCTCATCAGCCAGTATACGGCTCTTGCTAACGGAAAGCCGATGTTTATTGTGCCACAGCAAGATGAGGAACCTTTGGGAATTGTAGCCCTTAGCCATCTCATCAACCAAATCCATATTCCTCAGCTTGAACCACTATCTCCTGTACATCTACTCCCAATTCAATGGCCTGAAAAAATTCCTCCTAGTTTTGGAGATTTTCTGACCCAAGGTCGTCGCCTGTTACTAATTGGCGGTAAGGGTGGAGTTGGCAAGACCACAGTAGCAGCTGCCATTGGTTGGGCTATGGCTCAACAACATCCCGATCGTAAAATTCGCATGGTTTCTATCGATCCAGCCCACTCCTTGGGTGATGCCTTTGGTCTGAGTTTAGGACATGAACCATATCAAATAACTGCCAATCTTCGAGGTCAGGAAGTAGATGGCGATCGCATTGTCGATCAATTCAGAGCCGATTACCTATGGGAACTAGCCCAAATGATGAGTGGCGAAACCCAAACAAGCGAATCTATCGAAATGGCCTATGCTCCTGTTGCCTGGCGCAAAATTGTCGATCAAGCTTTACCAGGGATTGATGAAATACTTTCCCTGTTAACAGTAATGGAATTGCTAGAGCAACAAGAAGAAGACTTGATTATTTTAGACACTGCTCCTACAGGTCATCTTCTGCGTTTTCTAGAAATGCCAACTGCACTAGCAGACTGGCTAGCTTGGATTTTCAAACTTTGGATCAAGTATCAAAATGTCCTTGGTCGTACAGAGTTTATGGGGCGTTTACGAATTTTGCGACAGCGCGTAGTCAAAGCCCAAAAAGTGCTAAAAGACCCACAACAAGTAGAGTTCATTGGGGTTACACTTAACCAGACTAGCGTACTTGCCGAACAACAACGCTTGTTCAAATCTATGCAAGAAATAGGTGTAAGTCAGAATTACCTTGTTCTCAACCGCTTTACTTCTACAGCAACTGTTAATTGCGATGACTGCGAGACAAATTTTCCAGGTTTGACAATGGTTCGTTTACCAATGCTTCCTCGCTCAGTTCAGACTTTAGAACGCATCCAAGCAGCAGCCGCCTGTTTATTTTAACGGCTAATTAGACTAAATACTTTCATACCCAAAGAGAAATTTATTATGCATCGCACTCCAAACCGCAGACAAATTCAAGCCAAACTTAGCACCATGCCTCCTCAACGTTCTCAAGCAACAGCTTACTTAAATGCTTACAAAATGATGTTAGAGAAGGAGCGTTTAGAGGAGGAACTAGAGAAACTCGAAGCACGCCGACATCAGATTCAGCAGCGTCTTGCTATTTTAAATAGTCAAACAATTACTGAAGGGGACATGACCCATCAGCAAACAAATACTGACTTGAAGGACAATACACCAAAATTCAAAACCTTAACATTGGAATACTAAAATTTTTATACCTTTTGTTTCATTTTTAGACAACAATGTAAATAGTATTTGAAATTCTTACAACTGCATTGATTTCTAAGGCTTTTATCCAAGAACAAGGTAATGGACGGCTCCAACATGAGGAGCAACTTGTTAGTGAAGAACTCAGAGCCAGAGGCATACCAATTACTTTTTATACCCAAAAACGTATTCAAAGGCGACAACTGGCACTTGATAATGAGTCTTTAGTTGTTGGTGATATGCCATGTATTTTAGGTGCAATCAAACAGCTTGGTATTCCAGAACCTGAGCCTAATGATTATCCTGCTTCACTAAAGAACTTCATGCACCGCCGGACATGGACATCTACCTTAGAACAGTTAGAAATAGAATTACGCAAAGGTAGATATGCGCCAACATTTGCTAAACCTGCAACACGCCGTAAACGCTTTACAGGTTATGTTTTTGAATCGGAATATGATTTGTGCCAAGTCTACGGAGTCTCACGCCAAGAGCCGTTGCTGTGTTCAGAAGTTGTATCTTGGGTAAGCGAGTATCGAATTTATGTGGTTCATTCACAAATTAGAAGCATTGATCATTATGATGGTAATCCCAATATTGTACTAGATATTGAAAAAGTTCTCTGTGCTATTCAAGCTTTAGACAATGCAGGAGAATCAATTGCTGGATATGCAATTGATTTCGGAGTTTTAGATTCTGGAGAAACTGCTCTGGTAGAAATGAATGATGGTTTTGCAATTGGAGCATACAAAATTGATAGAAAAAACTATACAGATATGATTGTGGCAAGATGGGAAGAGCTTTTAATGAGCGTCAAATAAGATGTAAACAGTCTAAAAATAACTTTTTATATACAGCTACAGGCTTAAAATCTGCGTTTAAAATGTGCCTTTAATTTGTAAGTAAAAAGTAAGAAAATCTAATGATTAGTCACTGTTAAACCATGATGACTAATTACTTCTTACTTCTATGAGGAGCGACCGCATACCTTGATTGCGCTGTCGAAGCAAGCAGATAGAATAACCATTTATCCCCAGTGAGTGGAAGCTTATCGTCCGGTTAAAAATATTTGCCTAAAATTAGTCAGATCGCTTCACAAGGAATGGAAAATCGACATCTAAAAGCCAATTCTCATCAATAAATTCTAGATTTTCATCATAAACAAGAACCAATTCGCCAAGTTTTTGAGCATTGCTACTTGCAGTTTTTCTATTATCAACAGCATCAGCTATGAGCAAAAACTTTAGTTGTAAAAAACGTTCTTCGTGAGTAACGCCTATTGAACTGCTAACTAATTCGGCTTCGAGAGTACGAGGTAACGTAATTTTCTCATAATATTCATCTTGTTCATCCCAATAGCCACGCACTTGATAATCACACTGGTCAAGATGTTCTTGAACAAGAAGATTAGCATCTAAACTTTGTAATATTTCAGTTAAATCTTGCCAAACTTGATGATTTTTTAATTCGAGCCTTGTCATAGTTATGTGGGTTTAATGTTCTGTTACCAAACCAGAGAAGTGCAATATACCATCAATGAATTTTGCATGAAATCGGCGGTCGCCACCTTTACCTAAGACTTTAGATTTCAAATCGTAGCCAGATTCTTGGGAAGCCACCAACCCAACATTACCGCGAGGAGGTACAAGCCCTTTCTCAATGGCTTTTAAATGTTTCCCCTTCCGATCATATTTTAATCCCAGCTTTATTTGTTCACTGCCAAATGAAACTAGCAGACCACTGATTGAAAGATATACAGTATCAGGTTGAATATCTGCCCAATTATCGGGTAAAGCTTCCATTAAATTAATACTTGTATAGTAGAAGCATAATTTACTTAAGTATAATAGCTAACAATATTTTTAAAATTAACGTGAGTCTCCAACGGAGGCGCACGTTAGTTAATAGGTTAATCTACAATGCTTGCTCTAATATCTTTTAAAGTCATCATTAGCGTTAATGCTTCTATTGGCGATGCTTGAAAACCACGTTTTAAATAAAAATTTTTGGCTTCTTCATCTTTAGCATGAACCAAAATACATCTAACACCAGCTATTTGAGATACTGATAAAATGCGTTTAATAGCATCTTTTAATAAACCAGACCCTATACCTTGTCCTTCCCATTTGATATCTACAGCTAGCCTACCAATAAGCATACACGGTATAGGGTCTGGTGCGTTCCGTTTAGCTTTGCTAACAGCTGCTAAATGAGTTACAGAAGCTGTTGATAAACAGTAATAGCCTATTACTTTATTTTCAACTGTTACTACAAATGTTCTGGCTGTATCCCCCTCATTTTTCAAAGCTCTCTCCTTCAGCCAGCTATTCAAGGCTTCTGATTTGGATTCAAACTCTGATACATCATGGTTTTTAGTAACAGGCTGAGGAGCATTGATCATTTTCCTTTGGTTTGTCATCAATCCCAAGGCGATTTAGCAGTTAAGAGTTTACGAATTTCTTCATTCGCTTTAGGTGGTGAGTCTAAAATAGCAAGGAACTCTTGATATTTTTCCTCATCTAATGCAAAAAAGGTTTTGTCACAGATGACTTTTTCAGCTTCTCTACAGGCTACCTCTAACATAAAGTCAGAACGGCTTTTACCAAGAATCGCAGCCGCATTGTCAATTAAATCCCGTTGTTGTTCTTGAACTCTAATATTAATTACTTGGTTACGACCAAGATTATCCATTTTAGAACGGGCAACCATTAGGTATCTTCCATATTTATGTGTCAGATTAAGCATTACCGAAGTAAGGTTGCAGCTTACTTCGGTAATGCTTAATATCTAATATAGAACATTTGTATATACAATGCCAATACATTTTATGTGTTATAGGACTTACGCAATAAACCTCCCAAACTCTTATTCCTCCGTGTCCTCTGCGTTCTCTGTGGTTCGATTTTCCGTGACTTGTGCGTAAGTCCTGTGTTAGTGAAAATGTCGGGAAATGACTCTTTTCCTGGCGTTGCTGAATCTAGGGATGAAATTGTACGTATTGAAATATAAAATTCCTTATCCTCTCTGCGTCTGGAGCGCGACGGACACTTTCTACCCTGCGGGTTCCGCGTTAGCGGTACAAGTCGGGAAACCCGCCCACAGAAGTGTCCTCCTCTGCGTGAGAAAAACCATCCCGCATTTATGCAACGCCCTATTCCTCCAACTCTGTTCCCTCCTGTTCTGCTTCCAGAATCGCTAATAAAAGAGCTTCTTCCTGAATTTCAAACTCTTCTTCAGGAATTTCTCCCATATCAAAAGCAAGTTGGAGTGCAAGAAGCTGCTTGCTGAGATTTTCTTTATCATCAATTTCAGTACTCGCCTGTTCTAAAATTTTTTCCCCAAGCCACGTTACCCCCATTAATGGGCCGGTAATCGGTAATAGTAAAAAGCGCAGAACCATATTGCTTTACACCTGAGTGGATTTATTAAAGGTATCCTTTCAAGACCGTAATCATGCTGATGACATAAATATTAAACATTACTAGTCTTGTGTTGATGCCAAAATGCGTTGGATTTTAGTCCAGTTAAGGCTAATTGACATCTGTATTTTATATTTGCAATGTAAAAAAAAATACTTTCGTATGACACATTACTATTTACGAGGTACTTAGAGTTTGACAACAGTATTAAATGCATCTCCCCAACGATTTGTCAATACCCCTGCTGTTCAACGCATCGCTCAACGTGCTTTACGCTATCTACAGTCAGGTTTTTCAATACACTTACGTGGTGCAGCCGGAGTCGGAAAAACTACTCTGGCAATGCATCTAGCTGATTTGCTCAACCAGCCGATCATCCTCTTATTTGGAGATGATGAGTTTAAAACCTCAGACTTGATTGGTAATCAATTAGGTTACACCCGCAAAAAGGTTGTTGATAACTTCATCCACAGCGTTGTCAAAATTGAGGATGAAGTCCGACAACATTGGGTTGATGCACGATTAACCCTAGCTTGTAAAGAAGGATTTACGCTGGTTTACGACGAATTCAATCGATCGCACCCGGAGGTAAATAACGTTTTACTCTCCGTACTTGAGGAGAGGTTGTTAGTATTACCAACAAACCAACATCGAGCCGAGTATATCCGGGTTCATCCTCAGTTTCGGGCAATCTTAACATCAAATCCTCAAGAGTATTGTGGAGTTCATGCAACTCAGGATGCTTTGATGGATCGTGTTATTACCATTGATATGCCTACACCTGATGAACTGAGTCAGCAGGAAATTGTAGTTCATAAAACAGGTATAGATTCTGAGAAAGCAGAAGTAATTGTCCGCTTAGTACGGACGTTTTGGAGTCGATCTGGTTCTGGACAGGGCGGTGGATTGCGTTCCTGTCTGATGATTGCCAAAATCTGCCACGAACACGAAATTTCTGTAAACCCTGGAGATCCTAGCTTCCAAGATATTTGTGCCGATATCCTGCTTTCTCGCACGAATCAACCTCTCATGGAAGCAACTCGGCTACTGGAAGAGGTTTTAAGTGAATTGTATCGTAGTATAAATACTCAATCTCAGTCGTCAGAGATAATACCAAACAACCAAAATCAGATTGTATTGGAACAACGAGTACCTTACGAGCATGAAGTCTACAACTACCTGTGTAATTCTCCAGGACGGCGTTTCTCTGAATTGGCAGTAGAGTTAGGGATCGATCGCAGTCAAATTGTGGCTGCACTCAAGTCTCTCAGAGAACAGGGAGTATTAGTACAAATGCAGGGTAATGCCGAGCCGCCAAGCATCTCACAGACAGTTGCTTTTGATTCTGGCCATTTAATAAACAAATGAGTACTAATACTAATCGGGGAGCTATCACCACATCAACTCAAGGTTCTACCTTGGCAGATATTCTAGAACGGGTTCTGGATAAAGGCATTGTTATAGCAGGAGATATTTCTATTTCCGTAGGCTCCACAGAACTGCTCAACATTCGGATTCGTTTGTTGATTTCTTCTGTTGATAAAGCCAAAGAGATTGGAATTAACTGGTGGGAGAGCGACCCCTATCTTAATAGTCAAACTCGCACCTTATTAGCAACTAATCAACAACTTCAAGAGCGTCTTGTCAGTCTAGAAACAGAACTGCAATCGCTCAAAGCACTCAATCCTAATAATCATCAGAATGCAGGCGATTAGTAAATCAAAAGGTTCCGATTCCGGTTTAGCACCGTTGTTACTGACGGTTGTTGAACTGATACGCCAACTCATGGAAGCTCAGGTGATTCGGCGAATGGATGCTGGCACCCTCAACGACTCTGAGCTAGATCGAGCTGCCGAAAGCCTGCAACAGCTTGAACAACAGGTTGTTAAGCTTTGCGAGATATTTGATGTTGACCCAGCCGATCTAAATATTAACTTGGGTGAAATGGGAAATTTATTGCCCCAATCTGGAGGATACTACCCCGGTGAAACCTCTAGTCAACCTTCTATTTTAGAACTTCTCGATCGCTTATTAAATACGGGTGTGGTGGTTGAAGGTGACTTGGACTTGGGACTGGCTCAGTTAAGCTTAGTTCATGCCAAATTAAGACTAGTACTCACTTCTAAACCCCTATAACTTTTTTATCTACATTCTTCTTTGGTAAGACATTTTTATGAGTTATGGCTTTTACATTTATGGAATTTTGACCTTGCCTGCTCCACAAAACTTAAATTTACAGGGCTTAGATCGGCAACCTGTACAAATTAAAATTTTGGATGATTTTGCAGTCATCTACTCGGAAGCACAGCAAGAGCGTTATTTGGCCAGCCGTCGTAACCTGCTAAGTCATGAGAAAGTCCTTGAGGAGATCATGCAAGGAGGCGATCGCTATTTACTGCCAGTGCAATTTGGACTTTTGGTTTCAAGCTGGGAAACGGTTTCACAGCAATTAATTCGTCCTCATCAAGAAGAATTGACGCAATTGCTTGCGAAGTTATCGGGTTGCCGAGAAGTTAGTGTCAAAGTTTTTTGGGATACCGAGGCAGAAATTCAGGGACTATTAGCAGAACACCCAAATCTCAAAACCGAAAGGGATAAACTAGTGGGTCAACCCCTGAGTATGGAGCGAGTAATCCAAATAGGGCAAACCATCGAACAGGGAATGAGCGATCGCAAGCAAGGCATCATAGATATATTTCAAAGCACGCTCAACTCCATTGCGATCGAAGTGGTAGAAAATACTCCCCAAATGGACACAATGATTTACAATTCAGCCTACCTAATTCCTTGGGAAGCAGAATCACAATTTAGCGAACACGTTGAAGCACTCGATCGGCAATTTGAAGACCGTTTGCGAATTCGCTACAACAATTTCACTGCCCCGTATAACTTTGCTCGTCTTCGATTAACAATTTCCAACTGATTAATTCCTCTCTCTGTTGAATAGCAATAAAAATTGAGAATGAAAAATTATTGAAACTTTTAATTTTTTGGGAAATTAAATTTTCTCTACCTTTTATTTAAGAGGATGTTTGAAAAGTCCTCTTGTCGATAGTAAAACGTTATAGATCCCCCTAAATCCCCCTTAAAAAGGGGGACTTTAATTCCGGTCCCCCCCTTTACAAGGGGGGTTAGGGGGGATCTAAAAGTACCCAAAATCACAGTAAAACACTTTTCAAACAACCTCTAAGTAAAATCAATGGACGACATATTTAAAGGATTTGAACACCTATTAGAAATTGCCAAAGCTTTAGAAGAAAAAGCAGAGAAAGGCGAGTTAAAAACTTCTATTCAAATTCGCTCTCATAATCTCAGTAGTATTCCCCGGCAAGGCAATATTCCCAGAACAAATAATTCCAGCCGAGTCAGATCCAATTCCACCGTTGGCACTACACCAATGGATGATACTGATGTCACTCCCCCATCAGATAAGACGAACTCAAAAACTTCTTGGCAAGATGTCGGCGGCTTGGCTAATGTTCTCCAAGAAATCAGAGAGTTAGTTGAAATTCCACTTAAGCGTCCAGATTTATTGGTGAAATTAGGGTTAGAGCCTCCGAGTGGAGTTTTGCTCGTTGGGCCGCCCGGTACGGGAAAAACTTTAACAGCCCGTGTTTTGGCAGAAGAGTTAGAGTTAAACTACATTGCCATCAATGGCCCAGAGGTGATGAGCAAGTATTACGGGGAAGCAGAAGCTCGTTTGCGAAGTATTTTTGAGAAAGCAACTCGTTCTGCTCCCTGCTTGATATTTATTGACGAAATTGACAGCCTTGCCCCAGATCGCAGCCAAGTGGAAGGTGAAGTTGAAAAAAGACTAGTGGCGCAGTTGCTTGGGTTAATGGATGGGTTTGCCAAAACCGAGGGCGTACTTGTATTAGCGGCAACAAATCGTCCCGATTATCTCGATCCGGCACTGCGTCGTCCGGGACGCTTTGATCGCGAAGTTCAGTTTCGGGTTCCCGATCGCAATGGACGATTGGAAATTCTGACGATTTTGACAAATGCCATGCCCTTGGAGACTTCGGTTAATTTAGGAGCGATCGCCGATTTGGCTGTCGGTTTTGTCGGAGCCGATATCAAAGCTCTTTGTCAAAAAGCAGCCTACATTGCCCTTCGTCGTCAAGTCCCCTCGCTCAACAGTCCCGTTCCTGAGAACATGACTATCGTACAGCAGGATTTTCTCGAAGCAATTAAGGAGATAAAACCCTCAGTTCTCAGGGATGTAGCAGTTGAAGTACCAAGTGTCAGTTGGGATGACATTGGTGGATTGGATGATGTTAAACAAAAACTTCAAGAATCTGTAGAGGGCGCACTTCTTTATCCCGAACTATACGAGCAAACCAAAGCCAAGCCTCCGCGTGGGATTCTGTTGTGGGGACCGCCGGGAACGGGAAAAACATTACTGGCAAAAGCGATCGCTTCCCAGGCTAGAGCCAATTTTATTGCTGTGAATGGCCCGGAATTACTTAGCCGATGGGTAGGTGCAGCAGAACAAGCAGTCAGAGAACTCTTTCGCAAAGCTCGGCAAGCAGCTCCTTGCGTTGTGTTTATAGATGAAATTGATACCCTGGCACCAGCACGGGGACGATTCACTGGTGATTCTGGAGTTAGCGATCGCGTTGTCGGTCAACTGCTCACCGAACTCGATGGGTTGCATGAATGCCCGAAAGTACTGTTAGTAGGAGCAACCAATCGTCCAGAAGCGCTCGATCCTGCCTTGCTCAGAGCGGGAAGATTGGACTTACAGATAAAAATCGATCTGCCAGATCGAGCCAGCCGATTAGCGATTTTAGGAGTTCACAATCTAGATCGTCCCTTCGTTGATGTCGATTTAGAAACCTGGGCGACAGTTACCGAGGGTTGGAATGGGGCAGACTTGGCTTTGTTAAGCAATCAAGCTGCCTTAAGCGCCATTCGTCGATACCGCGCCCAAGGATTGACTGACTCCAGCTTGATTCAGATTACAAATGATGATTTCCAGGTTACATACCAAATGCTTGCTAATCAGCATCAATCTGAATAGAGGGCAGAAGGCAGGAAGACTCCTGCCTCATCCCAACTACAAATATTTACGCCGTTATACTTATGTCAATATATGTTTATGCTCTTCTAGTCCCGATCGCATCACCGCTTGTTCTACCTTTAGGGATGGAAAGGAATATTGAACTAGTTTACTCTTCTGGTTTAGGTGCGATCGTAGAGCCGGAAATCTCACTGGAGGCAATACAGGCAACGGATGAGCGTTTACTTCAAGCTGTATTAAACCACGATCGCGTAATTCGAGAACTTTTTCAACAAACTCCCCTTCTTCCCCTGCGCTTTGGGAGGGGTTTTACCTCGCAAGAAAAACTGCTGAATCATCTAGAAAAGCACCAAGAGCAATATCTAGAAGCCCTAACTCAGCTAGCAGACAAAGTTGAGTACACTTTAAAATTGACACCCTGTGATTTACTTGACGATTCTGACAATATTGATGCCAAGGGAAAAGCCTATTTATTAGCTAAGAAACAACGCTACCAAACACAGCAAGCATTTCAAGCACAACAATGCGAACAGTGGGAACTCTTGAACCAGTTAATTCTCAAAACATATACAAATGTTATCTGTGAAACTCGACAGTCAGATGTGCGGCAAATCCACTTTTTGGCACAGCGCAACGATTCAACGGTCAGTACGCAGCAGTTTTCCCTCTGGCAAGTACAATGCTCGCACTGGCAATTAGCACTCAGCGAACCTCTGCCACCTTATCATTTTCTCAAAAACACTCTCATATAAATTCATAAAAAATAATATTTATAACTTTTCCAGAAAAAATAAAGATGAGATGATTTTTTCTTGAATTTTTGTCTAAAAAAAATATTGTTAACTTTTTAATATTTTTTTATTTTCTTATATTTATCTTATATTTTTGGGAACACTAAACTCAGGAAGAATAAAACACATTGTGTAAGTTTTACCTACTGCTCAATCAGAGCAGAATTAAATCAATAATTAGAGTTGTGAGAGCAAAATAAAATGGCTGTTGAAAAAGTTAACTCATCTTCAAGTCTGGCTGAAGTTATTGACCGCATTTTGGACAAAGGAATTGTAGTTGATGCTTGGGTACGTGTTTCTTTAGTTGGTATTGAACTGCTATCAATAGAAGCTCGGATTGTAATTGCTTCAGTTGAAACTTACTTAAGATATGCCGAGGCAGTTGGTTTAACATCTCAGGCTGCTGTTCCATCTGCTGCTTAACACCAGATTATAAAAAGGGAGTCTTCATGGCTCCTATTTAATATTTCTAGTTAACAAAATAGGAGATTTCAGCTGATGGCTCTCAAGAATTTATGGGAACAAGAGCGATTGCAGCGATTGCAAATAACTGCTGAACGCCGTCAAAAAGTTAACCAGTGGAAACAGCTAACTCAAAAAGAATTGCAGCTGCAAGCAGATTTGCTTCATCAAGAATTGAGCAGTTTTGTTACCAGCCTTGACAACAACAGAAAGTTACAACAGCAGCAATTTCAGCAAGAGATTCTAGAGCGGCAATTGGAAATATTGCAAATAAAAACAGATGTCTCGCAACGCCAACAAGAATACCGCCAACAGCGTTCAGCAAAGGCTCAGGCATTATTCCAAAACTTGCAAAATTTCCGGGCAATCTTACATAACAGTGTTTGGGACGATTACAGTCCCGAACAACCAGTTCCCCCAACTCCTGTTAAAGAAGAGAAATCAGTTGTAACAGTTCCAAAATGGTCAATCTCCCGTTCTGCAATTAAAGCCACTGGTTTTCGTACTTCCGTCAATACCATAGCTAAGAAAGTGCCTGTCTTGAATGCGGATACTGCTAAATCTAAAGTGCAGCAATACATTCAGCAAGCTGAAGGAGCTACTCTGATAGAAATTGAAGAGGTGATCGGCTTAAGCCGGGTGCAAACGATAGATATCCTGCGTTCCTTGATCAAGCAAGGGGTACTGGAACAACGCGATCGCCAATACTTTATTCGACAACAAGCAATTTCTTGACAAACTTAATTCAAGCTCATTTTTTGTATTTGCAGACTAGCTGTTGGGCGATCGCTTGTCTCTCTCGCCTTAAGCAGCAGAGTACAAAATCGATAAGCATTAAAGCTGGTCTATGCTTTGTAGTATTCAACATTTCCATCTTTTTCCCGTCTGTATTGCAACTACATTTGTACAAGCAATTTGCTCAGTAGATGTAACATGGCAACAAGTTAACCTATTAATAATTAGTTAACCTATTAATAATTAGAAAAAGAGCTTAAATCTTTGTTCAAGCTTCCGGCTTTGAACTTTAAAAATATCCGGTTGCAAAGGGATATAACAAGCTGGGGTAGCTCAATCAAGGTTTTTAACTGTGCTATTGGCGATCGCACGATGAAGTTAGTAAACTGGATTGTTTGAGCAATTTTAATGTAAATCCAAAACTCAAGATATATAAGGAGGTGCGATCCATTGTGAATCAATTGATCGAGCAACTTCAAATTAAATTATTTACAGGCAGGCTGAATCTTGAAGCAAGGGATGGGCCGACTTGGACGCTATATTTTCGTTTAGGACGATTAATTTGGCAGGCTGGCGGTTCTAATGCCGATGAGCGATGGCGACGACACTTGTTGCGGTACTGTTCTAATGTGGATGTGACACAGTTGGAGCAGCTTGTTTCTCCCCAAGAAAATTATCGCGAGTATTCCATTCTTGCTAAGTTACGAGAACAAAAATTAATCGAACAACAACAACTTGTGAGCTTGATTGCAAGCTCAATAGCTGAAGTCCTGTTTGATATAATGCAGTACATTGAAGCCAAAAGAAATAGCGACAATCCAGCAGGGCAGTTGTCACATACTACCGTTGTTGGTGAAGTTCCAGGGGTTCTCCTAGCTGTAATACCAACAGAGGAAGTTTTGAAACGGGCTACACAAGCCTGGCAAGAATGGCGAGATGCAGGACTGGCAACCTACTCGCCCAATTTATTTCCGATAATTCAAAAAATTGAGCTACTTCAAGGACAAGCATCCTCTAAACAGATTATTGCTCTAGTTGATGGAACAAAAACTTTACGAGGTTTAGGGCAAAAAAGCGGTCGGGATGTCTTAGCTTTGACTCGGTTATTGATGACATTGGTAAAAACAGGGGCGATCGTTTTTTCACCCACCCCAAAGCTCAGGCAGGTTGGGATTAGTAAAGAAACTGGCAACCCGTCCAGTGCAGTTAATAATTCCAATTCTTCACTAAAGACAGAAGAGGACACTGTTTTACAAGTTGCGCCCAATTTCAACAAAGTTGCTCCCCCAGCGACTAGTAAAGAAGTTTTCACTCCGTCCAGTGCAGTTAATAATTCCAATTCTTCACTGAAGACAGAAGAGAAGACTATTTTACAAGTTGGTCTCCCAGCAGCTAGTAAAGCAATTATTGATGTCTCAAGACCTTTAGTAGCCTGTGTGGATGATAGTCCAATGATCTGTCGCAGTTTGGAGGAAATTCTCACCCATCAAGGTTATCGCTTTGTTGGCATTCAAGATTCCTTGACGGCAGTTTTAAATCTAATTAAAAGCAAGCCAGACTTCATTTTTTTGGATCTTTTGATGCCAAAAGTAAATGGCTATGAAATTTGTTCTCAAATCCGTAAAACTCCAAGTCTCAAAAATGTGCCGGTTGTCATCTTAACGGGGAAAGATGGAATAGTAGATCGGATGCGAGCAAAATTAGTAGGAGCAACTGACTTTTTGGGTAAACCTGTAGAAGCAGACAAAGTACTCAATGTACTTCACAAGTATTTAAGTGTTTAGGTTGAAGCGGTAGTCATGCCAGTGGCTCTCCTACATCCATTTTCAAAACAGCTATTCATACCCAGTTTTGGCACAACCAAGTATGAAAATTATTAAACCTTCTTTCTGCCTCCTGCCTCCTGCCTCCTGCCTTTTACTCTCTTGTTAATTCATTTGTCGCAATAATTTGTCAAATTCTAAATTAAATAGTTAGGAAAAAATGAAAAAAGTTCTTTTAGTTGAAGATAGCCTCACAGAATCCGAAAAGATGACACGTTACCTAGAACAAGGAGGATATTCAGTTTATGAAGTTCGCAGTGGTGAAGAGGCTCAACTCAGGTTGAAACAACAAAAACCTGATTTGATTTTACTGGATTTGATTTTGCCAGGTCAAAGTGGATTTGAGTTCTGCCGCAAGTTGAAAGCCGATCCGACAACAAAAGGAATCCCGGTAGTGATTTGCTCAACTAAAAACACAGATGTTGATAGAACTTGGGGCAATATGAGTGGTGCCGATGGCTATTTAGTCAAACCTGTAGATGAAAATACCTTGCTCCAGACTGTTAATAAATTTATTCGCTAAAGGAAACTAGGGCAATGGTACAGGGCAATGATAGCTTTAGAGAGCTACCCATAAATAGCCAATTTCGACTTGAAAACTCTCCTCAAGGAAACAACCAGAGGTTTTTAAGATTTCCGTTGAATGGAAAGGTAAATGGGTTACTCCCATTAGCTGATTTACGGGGAGTAATTCAGGTTGCGCTGACCGAGATTTTGCCAGTACCGCAAGTAGCAGAATTCTTGTTAGGCATCATGAATTGGCGGGGAGAAGCGATCTGGATTCTTGATTTAGCAGCTTTGTTGGGAGCAACACACTGGTGTCGGCGAGAAAGTGTGCGTAACTCTGGCATGGCGATGCTTGTTCAAGTCCAGAATCAAACCGTCGGGCTGTTGGTGGAGCAAGTCAATACTATTGAAGTTCACGATCCCCAAGAGCGGTTAGCGATTTCGACATCGATGTTACCTGGCCGACTAGGCTCGTTCTTACAGGGTTACTTTGTGGATTCTCAAGGTAGCCCTTTGATGTTACTTGACACCCATGTTGTGATTCAAGCCCTTCAGCCTCTTTAACACTAGACCTCTTGCAAAAATAGTTTTGCACTCTTGGGGGAAAGGGTAAAGGTAAAAGGGCAAGGGTTTTTTCTTATCCCTTTACCCTTTCCCCCTTACCCTTTTCCCGACTTCTGCAAGAAGTCTACTTATTAACTCCGACAACCTTCATAGCAAGAAAGATCATGGTAGCGCAACACAATCTTAGACCGAGCCAACCTCACTCAAATCCCAGCAACGGTTATAAGGAAACCGATAACGGGCATACCGTTGATGCACCAGCAAAACAGCAAATCACCTCCGCTCTAGAAGAATTGCGAACAGAACTGGATCAAGCTGATTGGGTGGAAACAGGGCCATTGCGAGAGAGAATTCGCAAGTTAAAAGAACTGCTAAGTGTGTTGCCATATCAAGACGGAGGAGATGGATTAGAGGTAGAGCAAGTACAGGCGATCGCTAGCAAAATCCGCCAATTTTCCGATCTAGATACATTGCTGGCTACTGCTGTCATGGAGATACAAAGCGCCCTGCAAGCCGATCGCGTGGTGCTGTATGAGTTTACGAATCCGACGCTGGGGATAGTTGCTGCTGAGGCAATGAGGGATGGCTTTACCCCAATGCTGAAGGAAAAACTGCCCGCCGTCACTTTTGGGTTAGGTTCTGCCAAGCTTTATCAACAAGAAAAATTAGTGGCGATCGCGGATACCTACACTGCTGGCTTGTCTCCTTACCAAAAGCAGTTAATGGAGCGGTTTCAGGTAAGAGCTTGTTTGAGTTTGCCGATCTTAGCAAAAGATGGGGTTTGGGGTTTGTTGGTAGTACAGCAATGCACAGCTGCTCGCCAGTGGCAGAATGCTGAAATTCAGTTACTAAAATTAATCGAGCAGGAATTAGAAGCGCAACTGCAAGTTGCCGTGATTCAGGCTACGTTGCAACAAGAAGTAGAAAAAGACCAAATCCTGGTCGGTGTAGCGAATAAAATTCTCCAGTCCAAAGATTTGGATACCATCTTTCGCGTTGCCACCCAAGAAGTAAGACAGTCACTAAAATGCGATCGCGTGGCAGTTTATCGTTTCCAGCCAGATTGGAGTGGGGAATTTATCGCTGAATCTGCTGGAGCTGAGTGGGTTTCTCTATTAGAAGAACAGCGAAACAACCCAGCAATTGTCAATAACGTTAACTATTGCAGTGTGAGGAACCTTGCAGACGAAGGAGGATTGGTTGGGACAACAGGGCGATCGCACAGTGCAGATAGCTACATTCAGCATAGCCAAGGCAAAAATTTCCATCGCGGACAGATTTATCGAGTCACTAATGATATCTACAGTGCTGGTTTTTCTGACTGCTATATCAAAATTTTAGAAACCTATCAAGCCAAAGGATACATTATTGTTGCTATCTTCCAGGGAGAAAAGTTGTGGGGCTTGCTCGCTGCCTATCAAAATTCTCAGCCTCGTCAGTGGAAAGATAGTGAAGTTCGCCTAATGGTGCAGGTTGCAACTCTGTCTAGTATTGCGATTCAACAGGTGCAATATCAGCAACAACTTTATCACCGCTCTGAGGAGTCAGCCAAACTTGTGGAACGAGAACGCACTGTTTTCGGCATCATTGAAAAGATTGGGCAAGCAACCGATCTTCGCACCCTTTTCCGCATTACCACCCAAGAGTTGCGGCGATTTTTAAAATGCGATCGCGTTGTCGTTTATCAATTTCATCCAGACTGGAGTGGAGAAGTGATCGCGGAATCTGTGGCTGCTGGTTGGTCGTCACTGTTGGAGATGCAGGAACAAGACAGCATTTTAAAAACAGGTCTGATGTCTTCAGAACGTTGTAATGTTAAGGACTATGGCTCCCCTGTTAAACCTGATGCCGATACCTATCTGAAGGAAACCCAGGGTGGAGTGTACACCAAAGGAACGCGCTTTCGTAAAGTCAACGATATTTATGCTGCTGGTTTTTCACCTTG
This sequence comes from Nostoc sp. LEGE 12447, assembly GCF_015206985.1. NCBI lineage: Bacteria > Bacillati > Cyanobacteriota > Cyanophyceae > Nostocales > Nostocaceae > Nostoc > Nostoc sp. LEGE 12447. The sequence continues at coordinate 20,256 of NZ_JADEXT010000042.1, forward strand.
CTATTTAGAAACATTAGAGAAGTTCCAAGCCAAAGCGTACATCATTGTTCCCATCTTCCGCGCTGGTAATCTTTGGGGTTTGTTAGCAGCCTATCAGAATTCTGATGTTCGGAAATGGACTGAGGAAGAAATCGGTGCTTTGTTGCAGATCGGCGAACCGTTGAGCATTGCCCTCCAGCAAGCTGAATATATCGAACAGCTACGATTAAAAAATATCGAAATGACACAAGTAGCTGAAGTAGAACACGCGATCGCCCGAATGACGGAGAGAATGCTTCATTCCCAACACCCAGAAACAATTTACCGCACTACCTTGGCAGAATTGCGGCAGTTGTTCAAATGCGATCGCCTAGCAATCTATCGCTTCAACTCTGACTGGAGTGGTGAATTTATTGCTGAATCTGTCGGAAGTGACTGGGTGCCTTTGGTTGGTCCCGATATCAAGACCGTATGGGAAGACGAACACCTACAGCAAACCGAAGGCGGGCGCTATCGCAACAATGAAACTTTTACCGTCAATGATATCTATACTGTTGGCCATGCCCAGTGCCACATCGACCTATTAGAGCAGTTCCAGGCTAAAGCCTACACCATCGCCCCTATTTTCGCTGGAAACAAACTTTGGGGTTTGTTAGGAGCTTACCAAAATAGCGGTCCGCGCCAGTGGAATTCCGAGGAGGTGCGATTGCTGACCAAATTGGGTATTCAGTTGGGTTTAAGCGTGCAGCAAGCCGAGTACATCGGAGAACTGAAAACGAAGAATGCAGAGTTGGCGCGGGCAGCAGAAGAGGAACAGGTGCTGACAGGGATGGTGGAAAAAATTCGCCAAGCTCAAGAGGCAGATACAATTTTCCTGAATGTGCTGCCAAGTTTACGCAAACAACTACAGTGCGATCGCCTAGCAGTATTTCGCTTTCATCCCGACTGGAGTGTGGAATTTATTGCCGAATCCGTAAAAGATCAATGGCTGTCTTTAGCTAGTTCCGACATCAAAACGATGTGGATGGACGATCACTTACAAGAAACTCAGGGCGGACGCTATCGCAATCATGAAACCTTTGTTGTCAATGATATTTACACTGTCGGTCACGTTCAGTGCTACCTAGAGATATTAGAAAAAATCCAGGCCAAAGCTTACGCGATCGCTCCGATCTTTGTTGGAAACAAACTTTGGGGCTTTTTAGGAGCATACCAAAATACTGGCCCTCGGCAGTGGAAATCCAAGGATGTGCAACTGTTGCGAAAAGTAGCTGTGCAAATGGGTATAGGCTTGCAACAGGTTAGGTATATCGAACAGCTCAAGAAGAAGAATGCAGAGTTAGCGCGAACCGCAGAAGGGGAACGAGCATTGACACGGCTGGCAGAAAAAATCCGCCAAGTTCAAGAGCTAGATACGATTTTCCGCAATGCCTTACCAGAATTGCGATCGCATTTGGAATGCGATCGTCTAGCCGTGTATCGCTTCAATCCAGATTGGGGTGGGGAGTTTATTGCCGAATCCGTAAGTCGGGAATGGGTGGCTTTGGTTGGCCCCGATATCAGGACTATATGGGAAGACGAACACCTACAACAAACCCAAGGTGGACGCTATCGCAACAACGAGACATTTGTAATCAATGACGTTTACACTGCTGGTCATGCCCAGTGCCACTTGAAAATTCTAGAGCAATTCCAGATTAGAGCCTATATCATCACCCCGATTATTGCCGGAAACAAGCTCTGGGGTTTGTTAGGAGCTTACCAAAATAGCGGGTCGCGGCAATGGCAAGATAATGAAGTCAACTTGGTAACGAAAATCGGCACGCAGTTTGGGGTTGCCGTCCAGCAATCGCAATACTTACAACAAACCTTAACCAAGAATGAAGAACTGATCAAACTGGCAGAACGGGAAGTAGCAAACGCCCGATTTTCTTATCGCCTGCCAAGTCGGTTAACAGAGATGGCTCAAAGTCATAGTAATGTTCTGGAATTTGTCCAGTTTGCCACCCACGAACTTCGTCAACTGCTGAAAGTAGATCGAGTTGGAGTTTATCGTTTTGAGCCTGATTGGTCTGGAGAATTTGTCGTTGAGTCTGTGAATGGAGATTGGCCTAAGCTTGTGGGAACTAGCCTTGCCAGAGTTAGAGATACCTATCTCCAGTACAACCAAGGAGGGCGTTATGCCCGCAAAGAAAGTTTGCGGGTTGACAATATATATACTGTCGGTCATGACGAATGTCACATCCAATTGTTAGAACTGTGGGGAACTAAAGCCTACATGATTTCTCCGATTTTTCAAGAAAATCGGCTCTGGGGGTTGATGGGAGTTTATCAAAATAGCGCATCGCGCCAGTGGGAGCAATCCGAGGAGGATGTTCTCAACCAAGCCAGTGTCCAGATTGGTCTTGCCCTCAATCTTGCAGACTACCTAACACAGGTGCGTATTCAAGAGCAGCAACTAGCAGAAGCAGCAGAGCGCGAACGCACCGCCCGCGAAAAACTCCAACAAGGAGCAATACGCGTTCTCATGGCTTTGGAACCATCCTTCAGAGGCGATCTTACCGTTCGAGCGCCCCTATCTGAAGATGAAATTGGGACGATCGCCGATGGTTACAACACTACGATCCAAAGTTTGCGAGATTTAGTGCGACAAGTGCAGATTGCTGCTGGCAAGGTGAGTGAAAATTCCAGCAATAACACTACCTCAGTAGTAAAACTATCTGACCAAGCTCAACAGCAGGCAGAACGCCTCGAACACGCTCTGGAACAATTACAAATGATGGTAACTTCCACCCAGATAGTCGCTGCTGATGCTCAAAAAGTCGGACAGGCGGTTCAAAGAGCTAATAACACCGTCCAAGCTGGTGATTCGCTGATGGAAAGAACTGTAGATGGCATTTTGGAGATTCGGGAAACCGTGTCGGAAACAGCGAAGAAGATTAAACGCCTCGGTGAAGCTTCTCAGAAAATCTCGAAAGTAGTAAGTCTGATTGAAAACTTTGCCACTCAAACCAATTTGCTGGCACTTAATGCTGCGATCGAGGCTACCCGTGCTGGAGAGTATGGCAAAGGCTTTGCGGTGGTTGCAGATGAAGTTCGTTCTTTGGCTTATCAGTCAGCTAGTGCCACCACAGAAATTGAGCGACTCGTGCAAGAAATTCAAGCTGGCACCAACGAAGTTACCGAAGCAATGGAAATAGGGATTAGCCAAGTTGTCCAAGGCTCGAATTTGATCGATGAGACTCGTCATTCCCTAAGTGCGATCGTGGTAGCTACCAACGAAATTGGTGGACTGGTACAAGGAATTACCCAAGCAGTTTCCCATCAAAGTCAGCAATCCCAGATGTTGACAGAGGCGATGATGGATGTTTCGGCGATCGCCCGTAAGACTTCAGAAAGTGCCATCCACATTTCCGAGTCTTTTGAGGAACTACGGATGACTTCACAACAACTGGAAACCAGCGTTAGCCAGTTCAAAGTTGACTAAGGGACTTCCAAATAAAAAAATACCCCAAAACTGACGGAAAAATCCTCTCTATTTCTCTTCTCTCTGTGTTCTCTGCGTCTCTGTGGTTCGTTTATTTGGATAATTTATTTCTTGGAAGTCCCTAATCTCGCAAAATATGTTATGAACCCCGATCCCAGTAATCAAGAGCAGGCTTTTCTTGCGGAAGCGGCAGAGTTGTTACAAACCATTGAGCAGAATTTGATCGGTCTACTTGATGAAAAAACAATAGAAAAAGTTCATGCCTTGATGCGAAGCGCCCATACTATCAAAGGGAGTGCTGCCAGTGTTGGGCAAGAAACTATTCAGACAATTGCCCATCATTTGGAAGATGTATTCCAAGCGTTATACGCTCCAGAATTAGAAATCGATCCAGAATTGGGTGCTTTGCTTCTAGATGCTTATGAGTGCCTGCGAACTCCATTGAGTGCTGCCTTGATGGGCTTATCCTGCAATGAGGCAGAAATACTCGATCGCACTGCCTCAATTTTCGCCCAACTCCAACATAAACTAGGCGACTTTTTTGGTCGTGAGGCTCCGCTTCCCAGTTCGGAAGAACTTGGCTTTGATGTGGTAGAGTCAATCTTTTCCGGGAGTGTACTCCAGGATTTGCAACAGCTTGAAACTGACATTCAAAGCCAAGATCCGCAACAAATTCAAACAACACTCAACTCCCAAGCCGAATTTTTTGTCGAACTAGCAGCATCTTATGGCTTATCTGGATTGGAAGAAATTGCCCAGGCGACCCTAAACGCGCTCAAAGCACATCCAGATAAAGTATTGCAAATCGCTCAGGCGGCTTTAGAAAATTTTAAAGCGGCTCAAGCAGCAGTACTTACAGGCGATCGCACTCAAGGAGGAGAGATATCTCCACAATTGCGAGAATGGGCAATGCTCACTACTCCTGTCCAAGAACTGCTTGGGCAGCCAGTTGCGATCGCTGCCCAACCAATACAAACGACTACAACTGAGAATCAGCCATCTCCCCTCCTCAGTGCCAGCGAAGCGGAATCAATTTGGTCGTTTTTCCCGAAGCGGACTGATAACTCCGTACCGAAAACACCGGAGGTACTGGCACCTATTTCTCAGGATTCGGTAGTAGCCCCCTCTGCCATAGAGCGGATTTTACAGTCAATCTGGATCGGAGATCCACAGACATCCTGCCGATACTCAGACTCAGATCGGCCAGCCTCTCCACCACCACCAAGCCTCCAGGCTCAATCATCGGCATCACTTCCCAGTATCCGAGTAGCGATAGAACAGCTCGATCGCCTCAGCCATACAATTGGGGAATTGCTAATCAGCGAAAACCAACAAAACCTGCAATCTAATCACATCCACAAAGCAGCTCAAGACACTCTACTACAGTTTTTGTACTGTCAACAACAACTTAGTAAAGTTTTTACTTGGTCGGATCGACATCTGCTGCTTCCCGAACGCAAGCAGCGACATATACATGGATCTCCACGAGTTATCTCTGCTACCGAGGCACAATCCAATTTTGATGCCTTAGAAATGGATAACTATAGCGAGTTGCACATTCTCCTGCAAAATCTTACAGAAGACATGGTGCAATTAGGAGAACAGATTGAGGCTGTTAATGGCTTAGTTCAGCAATCTCGCTTCAGTCTCGGAAAGCGCAAGCAACTGCTTTCAGGAGCGCAGGAAGATTTGCTGCAAGCCAGAATGGTTCCACTGGGAACAGTGTTGAATCGATTACCCCGGCTGCTGCAACAGATGGTAGCAAATTATCATAAGCCTGTTGAACTCAAGCTTGGCGGTACGAAGGTACTGGTGGATAAAGCCATTTCTGAGCAGCTATACGATCCCTTGCTGCACATGATTCGCAATGCCTTCGATCACGGCATTGAACCGGTAGAAACCCGCCGCCAGCAGGGTAAACCAGAAACCGGAACAATTACAATTCAAGCCTATCATCAAGGCAACCGCACTACTATTGAGGTACGGGATGATGGTCAAGGCTTAAACTGGGAATCCATTCGTCAACGAGCTATAGAAAAACACCTGCTGACTCCCGAACAAGCCGCCTACGCCTCAGAAGACCAACTGGCAGATTTATTATTTGAACCAGGCTTTTCTACCGCCAAGCAGGTTGGTGAGTTATCAGGCCGTGGTATCGGCTTAGATGTTGTTCGCACTCAATTGCAAGCTTTACAAGGTTCGATTGTGGTGCGATCGTTTTCAGGGCAGGGAACCACCTTCATGCTGCAATTGCCCCTGAGCTTGACAACAGCACGCTTGCTCGTTTGTCAATCTCAAGGTATTACTTATGGCTTGCTCTCTGAAGGAGTTAGCCAGGTTTTATTACCGCAGCCAGAGCAGATTCAAGTCCAGCAATCTTTACACGGGCAAGGCAGCCAAAAATTCTGGCAGTGGGGAGAAGGGCAAAGTCAGCAACTAGTTCCCATCCGCTCGCTTGCGAATTTGCTGGATTACAAATATCCTTTATTCACCCAAGACCACAATTTAAACCTAAGTCCTTTTCCAGTCAAACAACGGAACACCGTTGAACCTCTGCTGCTGTTGGAAACAGAGCATCAATACCTGTGTTTGCAAGTCGATCAGATTTTAGTCGAGCAGGAATTAGTAATTAAATCCCTCGGCAGAGTCCTAACTTTACCTAGTTACATCCAAGGCTACAGCGTGTTGGGCAATGGTAGTCTTACCCTAATCGTTGACCCGTTGGAGTTAGTTCGGCAAACTTGGGAGACAGATATGATGCCGACTTCCCCGGCATCAAGTCTTACAACTAAACTATTGCCCGCGCCTGAGCCTGTTCTTGCTCTAGAGGGGCAGCAATCCCAGCTAACTACGCAACCGCAACAACAGCCGATGGAAGTCAATACAGCCGTTGCTCAACCTAACCGACTGATGGTGTTAGTGGTAGAAGATTCAGTTGTACAAAGGCAAAGTTTGGTGCAGACGCTCCAGAAAGCCGATTATCAAGTGTTGCAAGCAGGCGATGGTCGAGAGGCGATCGCTCAATTGGTGCAACACAGTGATGTCGATCTAGTGATTTGTGACATTGAAATGCCGCGTATGAATGGATTTGAGTTTTTAGAACACCATCGCCAAGACGAGCGTTTGTCCGGGATTCCTGTGGTGATGCTGACTACTCGTAGCGGCCAGAAGCACCGCCAATTAGCTTTAGCTCTAGGGGCGAAAGCTTACCTGACCAAACCCTATTCAGAACAGAGCTTTCTAGCCGCGATCGCTGAATTGGTTAATGGGTAAAGGGGAAAGGGGAAAGGGGAAAGGGGAAGGGGGAAGGGAAGGAATGGAATGGAAAGGAAAAAAATTGAAACTTTTGAGGATTTAAAAGTATGGCAAAAAGGTATTGACTTAGTTAAGCAAATATACTTAAGGACTAAGGAAGGTGAACTGAGTAGAGACTTTGGTTTAAGAGATCAGTTAAGACGTGCATCCGTATCAATACTTACAAATATTGCAGAAGGATTTGAACGATATTCTCGCAAAGAATACTTAAACTTTCTAAATATTGCTAAAGGGTCTGCCGGTGAAGTTCGCAGTCTTTTAAGAGTAGCGTTAGAAGTGGGCTATCTAGACCAACCAACTTATACACAACTTTCTAATCAAGCTATAGAGTTGAGCCGTATGCTATCTAATCAAATTCAATCTATAAATCAGTCATCAAAATAATAAAATCTTTACCCTTTACCCCTTCCCCTTTACCCTTTACCCTTTCTATTATTTATGCTTAACACTCCCTTTCCGTTTAAGCGATTATCTGGCGCTGTCAGCGAGCGCGACTCATTACGAGTCGTTGTTTTTGCGATCGCAGACTATTTATTTGCCCTGCCAGTTGGTGCAGTTCTCAAGGTGATGGCTTGTCCCCCTATTAGCAGTACGGTTGAAAGTGGTATCGGGATGGTTGATTTGGGAGCGCAAACCATTACGATTGTGGACTTGCGCCAGAAATTCATTCAGCAAGTGCAAGCCCAACAGCCGCATCAAGTTCCCTCTGCGGTTGACACTTCAGGGCGCTTCTTACTTCTGACTCAAACGCGGACTGGGGAAATTTGTGGCATTCCTGTGGACAAGCCCCCTGCCTTAATCGATATTCCTTTGTCAGCTGTGCGTCCGGTGCCTTGGTCTTATCGGCAAGTGGCGGAGTTAAGCTGTGTTAGCCACATGGCTGTTTTGCCTGTAGCACCAAACGAGGAACCACTCAAAGTACTTCTTTTTGGTATGAGCCAGATATTGGCTGATAAATTGGGGTTGCCCGGAACAACCCCAACCTTGGCTCCTGGATTGACATCAGGCGAACAACGGCAAAGATTTCTCCGTTTTCCCTTGGGAAATCAAGGAAGTGGATTGCTACCATTTGACTCAATAGTGGACATGATTCATCTCGCTAGCCAAGAAATTTCCCCAGCCCCGGCCTTACCAAGTTGGATTTTAGGTTTCTATAATTGGCAAGGACAGATGCTGCGGCTGGTTGACTTGGAACATTTGCTTGGTTATGCGCCACTTTTGAAGCGGCAGTCACGACCAGAAAAGCCAATGGTTCTGGTTCTCGAATTGCAAAATCAGGTAGTCGGGTTTTTGGTAGCTCATGTCTACGATGTAGAGTGGCAGGATTTACAGCAAGCACAATCGGCACCAACCGACTTTTCGCCAAACAAACTGCTAAATTTTGTTCGAGGTATTCTGCCAGGCGATCGCTGGATTTTAGACACCAGAGCGATCGCCCAGACATTGCAATGGCAAACCCACTGATTTAACTTGATGCTGCCAAGGAGTTTTCTGTGACGCTCGCAACTTTAGACCCTAATTCTGAAACCCAGCCTGTTGAAAATGAAATCCAGATAGAAGAAATTTTGGCTAATGTGGCTCTAATCAAAGCAGTCTTTCAATCTGCTAAGGGGCCAAAGGTCGCTCAATTGCAGCAGAAGGTAAGTCAAATCGAAGCTTTTATCCAAGCTTTGGCTAAGGATTCGCCCAGTGACAACGATCAAAATGTTCGAGGGGCTTTTCAACTCCAGCGAGAACAACTTGCGGTCATCGATCGGCAAATGCAGCAAGCAAAAAATCAAACTGCACTTTTGGAGGTTACAGTTACCGCCCTTCGAGATGTTCTCAACGCCGATCGCGTCCTGATTTATCGTTTTGAGGAAGATAATCGCAGTCGAGCGATCGCAGAAGCTATACAAGCGGGTTGGACATCGTTGCTCAACCAATCCCTACCGATAAATTTGTTTGTTAATAAACCCGATGTTGGCGACGGACAAAACTTACTCAACAACCTAACTGAAGTATTAGAATTAACCCCACGCCAACAGCAGTTTTGGCAGCGCTTTCAGGTGCAAGCTAGCCTGTGCTTACCCTTGATTGTCAAACAACAGCCTTGGGGTTTTTTAGTTATTCATCATTGCCTCCAACCCCGACAATGGCAGGAAGCAGAGCGCAGTTTGCTGCAACAAGTAGGAATGATGTTGACAATTAACTTGCGCTGGGCTGAAATAGTAGCTCCACCTGCTCAACAGCTTGAATCCTGCGATCGCTCTGAATTACTAGTGCCATTTCAGCAGGTGAGCCAGGCTGTACAAGCAGGAGCAAGAATCGCCGAGCTTGCCGGTGAGCATTTAATGTCTATTCAAGATACTGTTGCTGTTACTAATAAACAGCTGCAATACCTTGGTGAATTTTGCCAGCAAGCTTCTGGCTTTGTTCACCTTGTGGAAGGTTTGAGTAGCAAAATTCAGGTTTTGTCCCTGAATACAGCGATTGAAGCAACAAAAGCTAGCGATCGGGAAAGAGGTTTGTTAGCTGCTGCCGAACAGGTGGAAATTCTCGCCCGTCAAGCCCGCGACAGCACCCTAAATATAGAGGAATGGTTCCAAGAACTACAGGTGGCAGCAGGAGATGTTGCTTCTGCTATCGAGCCGTGCGATCGCCAAATCAGTGCTGGGCTGGAGTCAATCGCGCAAATCCACGAGCAATTTAGAGCGATCGCCCAGATTGCTGCTTGTAGCCTCCAAACAATATCGAAGCCATAAGACCTCTTGCAAAAGTGCTTTTTGCAAGAGGTGGGAAAAGGGTAAAGGTTAAAGGGGAAAGGCAAAATACAGAACCTTTCTCTTTCCCCCCGCCCCTTATCCCCAGAGGGGACCCCACCTTCCCCTTTCCCCTTTTCCCGACTTCTACAAGAAGTTTATAGAATTGTCACAAACCCCATAGAAACTGAGAGTTGTTTTCATGAGTACCGATTTTGTCCCCCAACCGCAGAACGACGATCGCTTTCTAGAAGAAGCGATCGATCTGTTACTGTTCTTGGAGCAGGAGTTGCCTAACTATACAAAAGACAGTAACCCTGGTACAGCTTCGGCTCTCATGGAAGCTGCTCGCTCTCTGCATTCGATTGCCATAGCAGCTGAGTTAGATGCCATTGCCATAGTTGCGGCTGCACTAGAAGAGATTTTTCAGCTTCTGCATCAGTATCGGGCAACTGTCAACGCCCCAATCGCCTCCCTGTTGTCAGAAGGATTAGATTGCCTACAAATGCTGTTGATGGCATTTTTAACAGCCTCGCAAATTGACGAAGTAGAAATTCTTGAGCGGATGTCTGCCATTGTTGCTCGTCTACAAGCAGAGTTTGGCGATCGCCAACAAAGCGTTATCTTCCAGGAAACAAACCTTGAGACATCGGTAGAGCAACCACAGGAACATCAACCAGTTATTCAGTTTGGCGATCACTTGGCCGAGGTAGAATCTTTTGCGGCTCTACCAGAGCAAGTTATGGTTAAAGACAAGGATAGTTTTGACAGGGAACTAATAGGTGAAACTAGCCCCCAGTCTGACAGCCTTGTTCACGTAGATACAGAGCAGCTTCCCATCAAGGTAGAGGAACTAGCGAACCTAGAGGAAGAAGATTTTCATGCTTGGTTGGGGGATTTTTCCCTGCCTACTGAAACTTCTGTTGCATCCCTAGTTAAATCTGTTCGCGATCGCCATCCACTCTCTTTGCAAGAATCGATTTCTACCATTCTTGCAACAAGTATTCCAACCGCCACACCCATCAATATTAAGCATCTCGAACAACTAAACGCGCTAATTGCAACATTATTAACTACATATAATCAGCAAGCCTGTCAAGAAGAACAACAGCAACATACAATCGGGCGGTTGCTCCGACAAGTTAAACGATTACAACACCTGCTGGATAATCTACAGGAATGGTCAGGACGTTTAGCAGGAATTTCAGATACCCTTTCTCCTCTAGCTGCTTCTCGCTCTCAGCAATTATACAGTACTCTGCAATCTGTTTTGGCTGAAGCGTCTCAGGTGGCATCAACTGTTCATTCGCTGAATAACAATCATCATCAACTCAAACAAGAACTCATACAGCAAGAAAAGTTACTTAACCAGTCTTCTAATTTAGTCAAAAAAGTTACAACTATTCCTTTAAAAGTAGCCTTAGAATCCTTGCATCGGCTTTGGTCTCAGTTACAAGCTCTACAAGATAAGTCTGCTAGACTACATTTACAAGTTAGCGATATCCAAGTCGATCGGGCATTTAGCGATCGCCTCCATGCTCTTCTGTTGCATATAAGTTGCTATTTACTAGAGCAAAGTATTGAGTCTAGCCAAACACGCCAACACCTTGGTAAAAATAGCAACGGTATTATTGAAATTCAAATTTACCAGCAAGGAAATCAACTAATTATTGATGGCTGTGATGATGGCGGAGGACTTAACTTATCTCAAATCTATCAACAAGCTTTAGCCCAAGGACTCGCCCTGACAAAACCAGGGGATATCTTACAAGAACTGGTAATTGAACCAGAGGTTTCATCTGTTTTATGCGATCGCGCTGCCTTAGAGTTAGGAGTAGAATTAACTGAAGTTTGCAAGCAATTAACAGTTCTTCAGGGAAGAATAGTATTGAAGTCTAAAGCTGGACATGGTACAGCCTTCTCTCTCCAAATTCCCCTCGATCAAAAAATTGCTCAACTTATCGTCTGTCAAGCTAACTCCAGAGTCTATGCATTTATTGCCGATTCTGTAGAGCAGATTTATCTATCCCAGTCCGAACAAATTATCCAAACTCAAGCGGGACGCATGTTATTATTGCAGTCTTCTGGCACCAGTGGCTTCCTTGGTTGTGCTGATGAGGATTTAACAACAGAAATGCTCGTCCCTGTCCACTTATTGACTGATGTGCTGACTTGTCCTAACCAACTTCCCACCTCAGCTACTACTTACAGCACAAATACACTAAATGCTTTCAAGCAGGATAAGCCTTTATTAGTATTTCGTTACTTAGACAAACGATGTGCTTTAGAAGTAGATTGCATCATCGGCAAACAATCTTCTGCGATCCATCCTCTGGGGGAAGCAATCCCAGTTGCTGCTTATATCCAAGGAACTAGCGTTCTTGCCAATGGGCAACTTACCCTGGTTTTAGACGGCCACCTTCTCACAAAATCTCTAACTTGAACTCAATACCTGCCGAAATGTTTGTTGCACATAAATTACAGCAGTTTTAACATAGACCCCTAATAAAACGTGAGTTCGACGGTTAGAAAACGGCAGGAGGTAGTGCAGGTAAATCTTTTGGGTAAATATCAATCGACGGTTTTTGTTGTTTTAACTTATTTACTGACCAATCTGAATTGGCTAGAAAATGATGTAACGACGCTCGCTGAGTTTATACTTACTACTTCCGCTATCTCTGGTAATGATTTTCTTTGAATTTGGGACATTATTCCCAGATGTAAATATTTGAAGCACTCATAATTTCTTACTTCTTTAAACAGGTCTTTATACTCTGCACAATATTCATCTATGGTGGCAACTGTTGGGTGAGGATCTCTTGCCAAATGTTTCAAGATTTGTAATTCTACATCCATTGCCCTACTTACCTTTCAGGGTTTTCTTTTTTTATTCTTTTATTCAGAATACCCGGAAAGTGACAGAAGCTGTTCATGAGCGATCGCCCACTATGGATGAAAGAAACCATTCTGTTTTCTTAGGAGAGGGGTAAATTACGTTGAGACAAATTCGTGTCATCGAGTTAAGTCTTACCCGCTTTAGGCTTGCAGCCATTAGTGTTGATATAGGTTGTAAGCTCCCAGTGCTACTTCTAAGCTTAATGCTCTTTGAGTGCAAGCTTTACACCCTCAATGACATTAATTTGGCATAGCGACACATAAAAAGTCACTGTACATCTGGTAACTACTTCTTGCAGGTCAATCAATTCAGTGGCAGCACTAACTACAACCTGACTTTTGACCACTTAACCATAAGAAGCCTCTGGTAACACAGAGTCTATTTTGTATCAATTACAACAAACTTTGTGTTGTCAGCAAGGTTTGTCAAAGCGATCGCTTACTTATTCACACATCTCTTATTTCATCAAACTCATTCTTGATTACGCGAATGGTGAGTTATAAGACTTTTTCTGACTAAACAATACAAAGCACTTGGCATTTACTTTAACAAACACCTAACTATAGAAGTCTTTTTCATGCTGTGTTTATTGAAGAAACAGTTTAATTTAGATTCATGGTTAAACAACAGGTTCTGAACACGGCTTGCACAAAACCAAACAACTAAGGCTCTATTGAAAATAAGAAATAATATTTATTTTCATCAAACTCTAAGCCGTTAAATTCTGGTAAATGTCGATTTAAATCGGGCGTTTATATTTGTACAAACCACAACTTAATCTGAACTTGACCACATCAAAATCAACACCTAAAGGACAAACAAATGGCACTTTACAATCTTGGTACACTCGGTAGCACACCCATTCTTCAGAATGACTTTCATTTAGATCCATCTGACCTCACCGATGTCTTTCAGTTCAAAATCACTAGCGGCAAAAATATCAACCTGTCTTTGACAGATATCAGTGCTGGCGATAATGCCGACATCCGACTGTTTAGAGATGCTAACAATAACGGTGTATTGGACAACTTCGACCGAATTTCTGGACTAGTTTCTAATCAGGGAAGCAACCATGATGAGGCGATTAACTTTAAAACTAGCTCAGGTACTTTTTTTGCCGAAGTATCTCCGGTCAATTTAGCTAGTTCAGGCGATCTCAGCTACGATTTAGCCTTATCTGCGACTGAACCGTCTGGAACTGCGGTTTCAGCTAGTTTCAGCAATCTTCTGCCTAAGGAATTTGTACTTGGTAATTTGTCAGCTGATGTGACTCGTACAGGTAACGTCAATAACACTAACACTGCTGATGTTTACAACTTCTCTTTGGGAAACTTTGAGGGTGTCAACATTAAATTGAACGGACTAAGTACTGATGCTGACATGCGGCTGATCCGAGACATTAACAATAATCGCATTGTTGATGCCGGAGAGGAAATTGCACGCTCTACTAACGGAGGTATTACTTCAGAACTGATTTCCAACATTAACCAAGCTGGTAATTATTTCTTGCAGGTTACAGAATTCAGTGGTGCGACTAACTACAACTTGACTCTTGACCACTTCACCACCACCTTTGCTTAAGTTTAAGCAGTGGTAGTGATGAGCAGTACTTGAAAGCATTGTACGGCAATGCTTTCAAGCGTATGCAAATGATGCAAGCGGCAGACAATCATACTTGAACTTTGCCGCTTTATTACAAAAATCGTAGCTGCACTTATCAAAATATTTCAACAAAATTAGGATTTAAATATGAATAAATCTTTACAAATAGGCGAACACGCCCTCTTGCCTAACGAAATTCTCCCCTTTTTGGCTAGTTACAATCTGATTCCGCAATTGTTATCTCAGAGCATTATCGAGTCTGCGATCGCACCAATCACCTGCACACTAGCCGAAACAACTCAGGCTTTAGAACAATTTTATCAGCAGTGGAATTTGACAACTGAGCAAAAAATCCAAGATTGGTGCTTACGTTACGGTTTAACTCAAGAACAATTAGAACTTTTTGCAACCCGAAAGCTCAGAGTCGAAAAGTTCAAGCAAATAACTTGGGGACATCAACTAGAATCTTACTTCCTGAAATACAAAAGACATTTTGATAAAGTAATTTATTCTTTAATTCGGACTGATAACAGAGGAACTGCTAACGAGCTATACTTCCGAATTACAGAAGGGGAACAGTCATTTGCTGAGTTGGCGCATGAATATTCTCAAGGTCCTGAAGCTGAGACAAGTGGCATCATCGGCCCAGTGGAAGTTGGTACAATCACCCCAAATTTTGCTCAGTTACTTTGCACAAGTCAAGTGGGTATAGTTCAAGCACCTGTAGCCTTTGGAGAATCATGGGTGATTGTCCGGGTGGAAAAGTTTATAACTGCACAGTTAGACAATTTTATGCGCCAACGATTGCTGCAAGAGAATTTTGAAACTTGGTTTCAACAGCAACTAAGTGAACTATCACCAGAAGAGAAAACCTGGATGGGAATCAACACAAAACCAGCACATACTCAACAAGCCATCGCTGCGTAAAACTTATTAAAATAGGGTGTCTAAGATGATGACAAATACAACCGTTGATATTCAAGAATTTATTGCTGATTTGTTTCCTTTCAATTATCTGTCACCAAATGTTTTAGAAAATTTGCTCAACAAAGTGCGATTTTGTCGCTATCGCATCGGGCAAGTAATAGTAGCAAGGGAAGCGATGCCCGATCAGATTAGCATTATTTACCAAGGACAAGCGCGTTTATTAACATACAATTCCCAAGGACAAAATCCGGCGACACTGAAATTACTCTCATCTGGAGAAGTTTTGGGTTGGGTAAGTCATGTGCGGGGGATTGCTTGTGAAACTGCGATCGCTTCTACTGAAGTGATCGCGATTAATCTACCTATTGCTGATTTTCTAACTTTACTCAAGCAGGAAGAGGCTTTTGTCCAAGCATTACAACATGAAATCACTCTTTTAGAAGTGTATGAACTGCTCACCGAAGAACTCAGCCGTCGCGCAGATGGTAGTAAAAATGTAATTAAGCTTGCCCAGGCTGCAACTGAAGTTGCTATCATCCGAACAATCCCTGCGCGCAAAGTCTTCCACCAGCATTTAAATCCTGAATTTTTGTGGTTAGTCAGCAGTAATTTTGATGCTGAGTTCCCCGTGGGTAGTCGCCTAGAATTAGATGAACTCAACCCCAAGCTGAAATTTAATGTAAATATGCGTCTGGTGGGATTGCCCAAATCAATACTTGGAGAAAATCTCGCTCCTTTTACACCAAAAATACTTTTACCCGCAGAGATTCCTTACGCCTCAGAAATTACTGCCACAGAAGAACCAGCAGCTAAGGGTAAACAAAAGAAGTTTCCTTATATTAAGGGTAGAGGGCCGTTGGATGGTTCCCTAGCTTGCTTCCAAATGTTAAGCCAATACTTTAATATCTCTTGGCGCAAAGATACACTACGCCGGGTTCTGACAAAGCAGCACGAACAGAAGGGGATTATATCTTTGCAATTTTGCGCCGCCGCCGCCGAGTTGATGGGGTTGACAACACAGATAGTCAAAGTTCCCGCCACCGCAGTCGGACGCTTGCAATTACCAGTCATAATTTCTTGGCAAGATAGTTTTGCCATCATCTACAAAAATAGCGATCGAGAGTTACTCATTGCTGTTCCTGAGATGGGATTACTGCGCTACAAATTGCGAGACTTTGCGGAAAACTGGGGGGCTGAAGGAGAAGTTCTGCTGCTACAAACCACCAAAAATACTCCCAAGTCGCGCTTTAGTTTGAGTTGGTTTGTACCCTCACTGCGGCGCTACCGCAAAGTATTAATTGAAGTACTTATTGCTTCCATTGTTATCCAACTGTTTGGGCTGGTAAATCCTCTGGCTACACAGGTGATTATTGATAAAGTATTGGTTGGTAATAGTCCTGATACCCTGGAAGTTTTCGGCATCTTTTTGCTGGTAGTTGCAGTCATCGAAGCAATACTTACCAGCGTTCGCACTCATTTATTTACAGATACCACCAACCGGATTGACCTCACCCTTGGTTCTGAGGTGATTAATCACCTGTTGCGTTTGCCTTTATCTTACTTTGAACGCCGCCCTGTGGGGGAATTGGCAACGCGAATCCACGAATTAGAAAACATCCGTTCTTTTTTAACTGGTACCGCTTTAACTGTAGTGATGGATGCTGTGTTTTCAGTGGTCTACATCGTAGTAATGGCAATTTACAGCCCAGTGTTGACATTAGTTGCTTTGGCAACAGTACCGCTATTTGGCTTGCTCAACTTGATGGTATCACCTTTGATGCGCCGACAATTGCAAGAGAAAGCTGAGTGCAATGCCGAGACACAATCTTATCTAGTAGAAGTAATGGGGGGAATGCAGACAGTCAAGGCGCAAAATTTAGAAATGCGATCGCGTTGGCAATGGCAAGAACGCTATGCTCGTTACATCAGCGCTGGTTTCAAAACAGTCTCTACCCAAACTACCGCCAGTTCTATTAGCAGTTTTCTCAACAAGTTTTCCAGTATGTTAGTGCTGTGGGTAGGAGCTTTTCTCGTCCTCAATCAGCACCTTACCTTGGGACAACTCATCGCCTTTCGCATTCTTGCTGGTTATGTCACCAGTCCCTTGTTACGCCTGATGCAACTTTGGCAGAATTTTCAAGAAACCGCTCTATCTCTGCAACGCCTTGCTGATATTTTAGACACTCCCCAAGAAACAGAAATCGGCAACTCTCAAAATATTCTCATGCCCAGTATTCAAGGTAGTGTCAGGTTTGAAAATCTCAGCTTCAGTTTCGCGGAACACGGGCCGATGCAACTGTGCAATATTAACTTAGATTTTCCTGCTGGCTCCTTTGTGGGAATTGTTGGTCAAAGCGGTTCTGGTAAAAGCACACTGCTAAAATTATTACCTCGGCTTTATGAACCTAAGTCTGGCAAAATCTTGATTGATGGCTATGATATCAGCAAAGTAGAACTTTATTCTTTACGCCGTCAAATTGGTATGGTGTTACAAGATACCCTCTTGTTTGATGGCACAATCCGCGAAAACATTGCCTTGGGATATCCTGATGCTAGCGATGAAGAAATTATTAGCGCCGCCAAGGTAGCATTCGCCCACGACTTTATTATGTCTTTACCCAATGGCTATAACACCCGTGTAGGCGAACGAGGTTCGGGTCTGTCTGGGGGACAACGCCAACGAGTCGCGATCGCTCGTACTGTTCTACAAAATCCCCAATTACTGATTCTGGATGAAGCAACCAGCGCCTTAGATTACAATGCCGAAGCCCAAGTCTGCGGTAACTTGGCAAGAACCTTCAAAGATAGGACAGTGTTCTTTATTACTCACCGCCTCAGCACAATTCGCAATGCCGATGTCATTCTGATGATGGATGGAGGTGCTGTAGTAGAACAGGGAACTCATGAAGAATTGATGGCACTCAAAGGTTATTACTACTGTCTGTATCAGCAACAAGAAGCGAAAGTGTAGTCATTAGTCATTTGTCATTTGTCATGTGTCATTTGCCAGCAGTAAATACTATTGTTTCAACTTTAAATAATGAAACTTCAAGCTTAAAACTCGATACTTCAGCCTTTGAACTCGGAAGTTGCACCTTTTTGCTTGAACGTTGAGCCTTTGAACTCGGAAGTTGCACCTTTTTACTTGAACGTTGAGCCTTTGAACTCGGAAGTTGA
The DNA here is from genome assembly GCF_015206985.1 of Nostoc sp. LEGE 12447. Classification (NCBI taxonomy): domain Bacteria; kingdom Bacillati; phylum Cyanobacteriota; class Cyanophyceae; order Nostocales; family Nostocaceae; genus Nostoc; species Nostoc sp. LEGE 12447. The sequence goes on from NZ_JADEXT010000042.1 coordinate 38,380, forward strand.
GCCTTTTTACTTGAACGTTAAGCCTTTGAACTCGGAAGTTGCACCTTTTTGCTTGAACGTTGAGCCTTTGAACTCGGAAGTTGCACCTTTTTGCTTAAACGTTGAGCTTTTAAACTCGGAATTTTAACCTTAGCACTTCTAACTCTTGTACAGACGCGATTCATCGCGTCTCTCAACACTCCCCAATGCCCAATGCCCCATTCCCCCATTTATTATGAATATTCAGCATAAATTCGATCAACCAGTACTTTTACAACAAACTCCTACTTGGTCACGAGCGATCGCTTGGACTATTATCGGAGTTAGCACCTTCACAGTAATTTGGGCCTCAGTCTTCCAAATTGATGAATCAATTCATGCTACTGGCAAGTTAGAACCACAGGGTGCAGTCAAAGAAATTCAGGCTCCGGTTCATGGTGTTGTCAACGAAATTCTAGTTAAAGATGGTCAGCGAGTCAAAAAAGGTGAAACACTCATTACTCTAGAAAAAACTACTTCTGAGGCTGAGTTAACTTCATTAAAGCAAAGTCGGACGGCTCAGTTGCTTGCCAAACAGGCGCTAGAACAAGAAAATGACTTCTATCGCCATCAGCTTCAAGGGAGCATATCACTACAACAAGTAGTACAGCAAACTGCTCTGTTGAAAATTAAACCCGAATTAGCCTTCTTGACCAAAAGCCGAGCAGCGATTATTGCCGAAAACCAGTTGTACCGGACACAATTAAACGGTGCGACTGCTGAAAGTCCTCTCACAAGAGAGCAACAGTTACGCTTGCAAAATCGCCAAATAGAATTAGAATCGCGTTTAGCCACAGCTAATTTAGAAACGGGACAGACACAACAGCAATTTTTTCAGACTCAGGCACAGTTAACTAGCGCTAAAGAGTTGCTGACAATTAATCAACAAATTCTCCACAAGTTTGAACCTCTAGCGCAGCAGGGGGCAATCTCCCAGATACAATACTTGAAACAGCAACAGGATGTCAGCACCAAACAAGCAGAAGTAATCCGATTGAATCGAGAACAGCAGCGATTACAATTAGCGATCGCACAATCAAATGAAAAACTTCGCAATACTGCCGCTGTCTCTCAAGAAGACTTATTAGCCAAAATTACAGATAATGACAAAAAAATTGCCGAAATTGACAGCCAATTAACCAAAGTAATTGTAGATAATCAGAAACGACTGTATGAAATTAATGGTCAGATCGGTGAGATTGAGAGTAAGTTAATCCAGGCACAACAAACTCTTAAATATCAGAAAATTACTGCACCTGTAGATGGTACTGTTTTTGAACTTAAAGCTAAAACAGCAGGATTTGTAATTAATTCTAGTGAACCGCTCCTAAAACTTGTTCCTAGTGATAACTTGGTTGCTAACGTATACATCACTAACCGCGACATCGGTTTTGTCAGAGAAGGGCAACAAGTGGATGTGAGAATTGATTCCTTTCCCTTCCAAGAGTATGGTGACATCAAAGGCGAACTAATTGAGATTGGCTCTGATGCTTTACCTCCAGACCAAGTTTATAATTTCTGGCGTTTTTCCGCAAAAGTCCGCCTACATGGGCAGAAATTACTGACTAATCAGCGTCAAATTCCATTGCAATCCGGGATGTCCATTGATGCTAATGTGAAATTGCGTCAGCGCACAATTATGAGTATCTTCACTGATTTCTTAGTTCAGAAGACTGAAAGCTTAAAATCTCTGCGCTGAACAAAATCCTTAACCTTGTACTGTTACTTAAAAACATTAATTACTCAAGAATCAATATCAATACAAATCACTGTAACGTATGGATTAATTACTGATTCAGGTACATCAATTGTTAATTCTCCTAATGGATTGGGATTAAGAATAGAATCTATAATTGCACAGCGGCTTGTGTAGGTTAGTGCTGTGCTATCAGCAAGAACAAATACCGATTTTACCCGTTTGATTGGTATACCCCTAACTGATATTGTTTCGTAAGGTTTCATTAATAGGTGTAGATAAATGCGGTCGCCTTTACGAGTTGAGGGGCCATAAAATTGCCACGGTTCTAACCCTGGGGTTGTATCAAGTATACTTTCACTGTGGCTCTCCATCCAATCTGCTATATCTTTGAGACGCTCTAACTGCTCAGGAGGGATTTGTCCATTACCCATTGGGCTAACATTGAGCAAAAGATTGCCTCCTTTGCCTGCTACTTCGCAAAGGGTATGAATTAGCTGACGAGATGACTTGAAGCAATGATCGTCTGAATTATATCCCCAACTTTCATTAATAGTCAGACAAGTTTCCCAAGGATGATCGGGTGGATGAGGAGGAATAAACTGTTCAGGAGTTTCAAAGTCTCCACAATTTGGAAGACGATCGTTGATGAGAATATTCGGTTGTAAATCACGAATCATTTTTGCTAAATTTTGAGCCTGCCATTGCTCTGGAGTGCGTTCCCAACTTCCGTCAAACCAGATGATGTCAATTTGACCATAGTTGGTCAATAATTCTCGGATCTGATTGAACATAAATTGGATATATCGCTCCCACTGTTGCGCTGTAGGTTGAGGTAGCTGGTCAAAGCGATAAGGTTTATCTGCTTCTGTAAAAGCTGGATAGTCTGGATGATGCCAGTCACTAAGCGAAAAATAAAGACCAATACGCAATCCGACAGAGCGCATCGCTTCGATATATTCACGTACAATATCTTTTTTGTAAGGTGCAGATGCAATTGAAAAGTCTGATTCTTGGGTATGAAATAGAGCAAAACCATTATGATGCTTGGCTGTTAATATGGCATATTTCATTCCGAGACTTTTTGCTAAATGTGCCCATTCTTGGGGATTGTATTGTTGTGGATTGAAAGTATTAGCTGTGTAGTGATATCTCTCAACTGGAATATCTTTGCAAAAAGGAAGGCTGAATACACCCCCAACTAACGGCCAAGATAACTCACATCCTTGTTGAGAACTATGTCCCCAATGAATAAACATCCCCAATCGAGCTGTATCAAACCAGTTATTCATCATGGTGAAATTTGGCAATAATTCTACTTAATTAGGAGAAATAGCTCCCTTTGCATATTAGTACATATACAGATTTTGGTTGTTATTATTTGTTGGCTGAGGTGAAGATGCGTAGGCGTAGCTCGCCGCAGGCATCGCTATAAAGTGGGGCGTAGCTCCTCGTCCCTTTTCCTCATAACTAGAGATAAGCGCTTGCTTGTCGTGGGTATAGCGTCATAGGGCGTTACAATCCAGGGTCTTTCTCTAGCATCTTGTTGACTGGTAGGGGGTTAGGTTTCTGAAGCCTACTGTTTAAATTTAAGTGAATAAGGAAAAAACTATGAATAATTCCGCTAAAGTCTTATTTAAAACCAACTTTATTCTTTTTACAAATGAATATAGAAGAAGCATTAGTAATTCTAGATACATTCCTTGAACATAGTTTAAGTGATGTTCAGGAAATAATATTTCGTCAAGCTTGGGAAGGAAAAACTTATCCAGATATCGCTGAAAGCTGTGGTTATGATGCCAATTATATAAAAGATGTTGGTTCTAAGTTATGGAAGTTACTTTCACAAGCTTTTGGGGAGGAAGTGACAAAAAGTAATTTTCGCTCAGTATTGAGACGGCGCTCGCAAAGCAGCATTTTGCCAGAAAAACTACAAATGCCAGCAGTCTTGAGACAGTCTCAGCAAACAAGCACAGAGAAAAATGTGATATTAGCATCTTCTTTGGTAATAGAAAAGCAAGAGGAGAAAAAAACCCCAGTCCTAAATTCCGACTTTTTAGAAATTCCTGGTGGTTCAGTGCCGCTCAATTCCTTTTTTTACATAGAGCGTCCGCCAATTGAAGAACGCACATATACAGAAATCAATAAACCTGGAAGCTTAATCAGAATCAAAGCCCCCAGCAAAATGGGAAAAACATCCCTAATGCACAGAATTCTTACTCACGCTAAACAGACTGGGGTACACACTGTACAGATCGGTTTCCAGAGAGCAGATAGTCAAGTTTTCACCAGCTTGGAAAAATTCTTACGCTGGTTTTGTGCTAACGTCAGTCGGCAGTTGAACTTAGAGATCAGACTGGATGATTATTGGGATGAGGATATTGGCAGCAAAGTTAGCTGCACATTGTATTTACAAGAGTATGTGCTGGAGAAAATCGATGCTCCGGTAGTTTTAGCTTTGGATGAAGTGAATCGAATTTTCGAGTATCCAGAAATCTCTAGGGATTTTCTGCCGCTATTGCGTTCTTGGTATGAAGATGCTTCCGAATTAGAAATCTGGCGAAAACTTCGACTAATAGTAGTTCATGCCACTGAAGCTTATATTCCGTTAGATATTAATCAATCCCCTTTCAACGTAGGACTACCGATTAAATTACCAGAATTTAGTTTAGAGCAGATGCAGGATTTGGCAGTGCGTCATGGACTCGATTGGGCTAAAGGTGAGAAAGGATTGGAAAATCTGGCTCCTCTGTTAGTGATGATTGGTGGACATCCCTATCTAGCTCGTCTGGCTCTTTATAACCTGGGACATGAAGAAGTAACTCTAGAGCAACTACTAAATGAGGCTCCCACAATTGCCGGCATCTATAGCAACTATTTACGGCAGCATCTAGCCAATCTTCAAGAACATCCCGAACTAGCAACAGCACTCAAACGGGTAGTTACCTCTCCAACAAGCGTGCAATTAGAAGCGATCGCTGCCTACAAATTAGAAAGTATGGGTTTAGTAAAACTTGAAGGAAATCAAGCAATATCTAGCTGTGAGTTGTATCGGCTCTATTTCCAAGAGCATTTAGGCTAAATGTAATGAATAAATACGAATATCAAATTGGCGGTAGTCTTAAAGTCGATGCTCCTAGCTATGTAGAACGACAGGCTGATATTGAACTTTATAATGCTCTCATCCAAGGTGAATTTTGTTATGTATTTAGTTCCCGACAGATGGGTAAATCTAGCTTGCGGTTACAAACAAGACACCGATTAGAACGAGCCGGCTACAGTTGTGCTTCTATCGATATGACTCGTATCGGCAACGGCAATATTACTCCTGCTCAGTGGTATAAGGGCATAGTAGTTGACTTATTAAGGAGCTTTAATATCTTTGGCAAAGTTAATTTAAAAACCTGGTGGTCGGAGCGAGAAGATTTGCCTGCGTTACAGCGATTGAGTCAGTTTGTCGAAGATATTTTGTTAGTTGAAATAAAAGCTGAAAAGATATTTATTTTTATTGATGAAATTGATAGTGTTTTAGGTTTAAATTTCCCGGTAGTTGATTTCTTTACCCTAATTCGCTCATGCTACAATCAGCGAGCAGAAAACCCAGAATATAATCGCCTAACTTGGGCACTATTCGGAGTAGCAACCCCTTCGAATTTGATTACAGATCGCAACTGCACCCCATTTAATATCGGTAAATCTATTGAACTGCACGGCTTTAATTTATCGGAGGTTCAGCCATTAGTAGCAGGGTTAGAAGGTAAAGTTGCTAATCCGATGGCAGTTATCAAAGACATTTTGGCTTGGACAAATGGTCAACCTTTTTTAACTCAAAAGCTCTGTCAAATAGTAGTGCAAGAAAGAAACTCTGGAAGCAAAAATGTTGAAGAGCAAAGAAGTATAGAAGTTGACGAGCGTTATAAATTGGATGACCATTTACCAATTATTAATCAACATCTGATAAATTTTTATTACCAATTTCCCTTGTTAGTTTTAGAAAAACTCGTGCAAACCCATATTATAGAAAAATGGGAAGCAAAGGATGATCCAGAACATTTGAAAACAATCCGCGATCGCTTGCTGAGAAATGAGCAGCGTGCTGGAGGTTTACTGGGAATGTACCAGCAAATTTTGCAAGGTATTCAGATAGCTAGTGATGATGGAGAAGAACAAATAGAACTGCTTTTGTCGGGGTTAGTAACTAAGCAGCAAGGGCAACTCATAGTAAAAAACCGCATTTATGAAGAGGTTTTTAACCAAACTTGGGTAGAAAAACAATTAGCAAAACTACGGCCCTACTCCCAAGCATTGAATGCTTGGATAGCCTCAGAACATTGTGACAATTCACGACTATTGCGTGGAACAGCTTTGCTTGAAGCTCTAGCTTGGTCACAAGGCAAAAGCTTGAGCGATCTAGATTATCAGTTTTTAGCAGCTAGCCAAGAATGCGATCGGCGAGAAGTTGAGACATGGTTAGAAGCAGAACGAACTAAAGAAGTTAAAGCTAGATTAGTTCAAGAGCAAAAAGCAGCTAGATTCCAAAGATTATTTTTTCTAGGGGCATTTTGTTGGGCATTGATAGTTGTTTTAGGATTGGGGATAGTGACTTTTCAATATAAAAAGCACTGCCCTGTTACCTCAAAGCAATTACTAGTAAACTAAAAAGTTTTTTCCCAAAGAGCGAGTGCTAATCACATTTACGTAACAGGCGATCGCCTTTCCTGAAAATATATTGCTTGTATTACCAAGTGTGGGAGATATTTATGTGGCCTAAGACAAAACTGATAGATTTGCTCAAGATCGCACACCCAATAATTCAGGCCCCGATGGCCGGCGCTTCCACACCTGAGTTGGTTGCAGCCGTTTCTAATGCAGGAGGTCTTGGCTCCTATGGCGGTGCGGCCACCGCACCAGCCAAACTTCGCCAGATTATCAGGCAAATCCGAGAGATGACAGACCAACCCTTTGCAGTTAATTTGTTTGCACCAGCAGTTGAAGCGTATGAACTTGCACCTGAGCAGCATTTCCCCATGTCCGAGCTATTAACAATATGGCACAACGAACTTGACGTGGGGCCTGTTCCCGAACCAATATCAATATTAGGGCCATTCCTAGAACAATTTACTGTCTTGCTGGAAGAGAAAATACCTGTATTTAGTTTCCACTTTGGGCCTGCACCAATTGAGGCAATTCGTGAGATACACAGCATAGGCTCAATTGTCTTAGCTACCGCGACGACAACTAGTGAAGCAAAAGCTCTGGTCGAAGCAGGAGTCGATGCGATCGTAGCCCAGGGCTTTGAAGCCGGAGGTCATCGCGGTACTTTTGCTGTGCCTTATGAACATGGATTGATTGGAACAGCAGCCTTAGTACCGCAAATAGCTGATGCGGTGTCGGTTCCAGTGGTTGCGGCAGGCGGAATTATGGATGCTCGTGGAATCGTTGCTGCATTTGCACTTGGGGCAAGCGGGGTACAAATGGGAACCGCCTTTCTTCCCTGTCCTGAGAACAATATCCCGGAAGTCTATAAGCAGGCAGTACTCAACTGTAAGGACGAGGACACAGTTATTACTGAGGTATTTTCCGGCAGACCCGCCAGAGCAATCCGAAATCGATTTATACGTGAAATGGAGAATCACAAGGACAAGGTACTGCCATTCCCGGCTCAGATGTCTATAGGACGAGTTTTACGTCAAGCTTCTGCTCAACAATCAAGTCCAGATTTTGTCAGTATGTGGGCAGGACAAGGAGCAGCATTAGCTGAAGCTCTCCCAGCAGGGGAGCTAATCCAAAAAATGATCCAAGAATTTCTTGCCGTGACTGCTTCTTTACAAGTCACTTGAAGAAGAATTCAGGAGTCAGGAGCGGAGCCGTTCCTGACTCCTGAATTCTGTTTCGATAAACTATAAACCGAACACAATATTAGCTCGACTTTATCCATTTTTTGGTAACACTCAAGCTGACGCTAAAACCTTTGTAGAACAGTAGTTTTACTTTTTCAATTTCAGCTTGAATCAGTGATATGGAAAAAAATTTGCCAAAAAGCTAGGGCTTTTGCTCTATAAGGAGAACCAAGTTCTTAATTTTGGATAAAGTCGAGATTAGTAAGTGTTGGGATAGTAGGCACTAGTACATAAATATTCCTGATCTTTGAACTCTAGATAACTAAAAGTTATTTTCACATCTAGATTACGACCATCTTCAGTTTGGTGAATAGATTCAAAACTTGAAGAATCTTTTTGTCTAAGTTCTTGCCATTGTGAGTGCCAAGTTTCTGCGGGAAAATTTGGATCGATATCGTGAACGGTCATGGTCAGCAATTTTTCGCGAGAATAGCCTAAAATCTGGCACGCCGCTTCATTTACATAAATCAACTGGGCATTTGAGTTAACAAAAAAAATTGGCTCTCTAAATCTGTCTAAATAAAATTGGCTTAACCGCAGTGCTGATTCTGCTTTTTGGCGACCCCTTCGGGCAGCTTCGCTAACGCTAATTTCCTGTTGCAAAAGTAAATTTTGCTCAGTCAGTTGTTTTTGTAGCCTTCGGATAGTCAAGTTATTTTCTACACGGGCAAAAACCTCTTCTTCACTAAAAGGTTTAGTAATATAATCTACTCCCCCGACTGCAAAAGCTTTAACTTTATCAAATACTTCATCCAAAGCGCTAATAAAAATCACTGGAATGTCGCGGGTTATTTCCGAGGCTTTCAAATGTTGACAGACTTCATAGCCATTCATTTCTGGCATCATGATGTCAAGTAAAATTAAATCCGGTGGCGCAGCTTGTGCTGTTTTCAAAGCTGTTGGCCCGTTAATGACTCTGCGAATTTCATACCCTAACTGAGTTAGCATGGCAGATAAAAGTCGCAGATTATCGGGCGTATCATCCACAACAAGAATATTTGCTTTTGCTAGCTGAATTTGATGGTTATTCATATTTATTAGAAACGATTTATAAAAGTAAGTATTAACAATTATCAAAAACAAGCAGCTATTACCATGACTTTATATAAATAACATGAGCAAAGTATAGATATTTAAAAACTTATTTATATCGTCACGGTACAGCTTATCTTAAATCGTCCACCTCTGAAAATTCACTTCATAAATCATTTATTACAGTTGGGTTAAATCAATAACTTTATCAATCCGAAAATTATTAACCCAATCAGACAGAGTGTTTGCCAAAAGAGTAGATTCTTCAGGAATTTGCTCAAGCAAGCTGAAAATCAGCTTTTCATCAGTACACAGTGCCGCTTGGTGTAGCTGTGTCACCCACTCAGTGGGCATCTGAGCTAGAATCTCTTCTACTGATAGAAGTTTAAGGTTAGAATTTTCTGCAAGTTGGTCTTTTTGAAGTGGTTCTTGTTCATACACATAACGCACCCCTAAATATTTAGATATTATATTTAAAATTACTTCCTCTCGGAACGGCTTACGCACAAAATCGTTGCAGCCTGCTGATAAAACCACAAATCGTTCCTCGTCAAAAGCACTAGCAGTTAGAGCAATAATCACAGTAGCTTGACCTTTTAAAGTAGCTCTGATTTGTTTAGTGGCTTCATACCCATCCATCACGGGCATTCGCATATCCATGAAAATTAGGTGAGGTTCCCAACTTTGCCAAAGAGCGATCGCTTCTTGACCGTTAGCTGCTGCCTGAGTTTCAAAACCAATACTATTAAATAACTGCGTTAATAAATGGCAATTGTCTTCGCGGTCATCAACTACCAGAATTCTGTATACAGGTTGGCCTGATACCAAAGCAATTACTCGACGTTTAAGGGTTGGTGGTGCAATATCTAATGAATTTGCTAATTCAATTTTGATATCGAAGTAGAAAGTTGAGCCACGACCTACCAGACTATGAACGTGGATATCGCCACCCATTAACTGCACAAATTGACGGCTGATTGTTAATCCTAATCCTGTGCCTTCTCTTACTTGTCTAGCACTTGCAGTCTGAACGAAAGGCTGAAATAAATTATCTAATTCCTCGGTAGGAATTCCCAATCCTGTATCTTCAATTTCAAAGGTAATCAGCGATTGAGGATTCCTCAAAGAATTTTCAGGATTATCTTCTCCTACTTCTACGCGCAACGTTACTCCCCCAGTATTGGTAAATTTGATCGCATTTCCCAATAGGTTGATCAGCACTTGTCGGAGTTTACTTTCGTCTGTGAGGATATATTGGTGTAAATTCGGAGCAAGTTCAAATGAGAGTGATAACTTTTTGTCCTTGGCTCGTATCTGGAACATCTGTTGCATCTCTTGCAATAACCTATGCAAATCAAAGGATGTCGGGTTAAGAACAATCCGTCCAGCTTCGATTTTGGACATTTCCAGCACATCATTAATTAAGTTGAGCAGGTGTTCTCCACTACGATTGATAGTTGCTAAAGAGTCTCGCTGACGTTTGTTGAGGGTGGTGTCTCGTTCCATTAGCTGGGCGAAACCCAAAATGGCATTGAGTGGCGTTCGCAGTTCATGGCTCATGTTAGCTAAGAAGGCGCTTTTTGAACGGTTGGCAGTTTCGGCGGTTTCTTTGGCAATTCGTAGTGCCTCCTCTGCTTTGTGCCGCGATCGCCCAATGGCTATGAGTTCGCTCACCAGTTGCAGTAAGTTGATTTCCTCTTGGCTCCAAGTTTTAGATTTGTTAACAGCATCTAATTCCAGTAGTCCAACGACTCTGCCGGCGTAAATCATCGGTACAGCCACTACAGATTTAATTATTTCTCTCTCGGCGTTCGCCTCTGGTGAAATATCTGTAATTCGAGATGCTTGTAAACCTTGGATAGGATTACCGTTGAGAATTTGGTTGTAAAACCAAGGCAACGGTTCAGATGAAGTAGCGCTGTTTAATAATAGTCTGTTGCTAGGATCGTACCACTCATGAGCGATGTGAAATTGCTGTTGTGGCTCGTAATATTCAAAGATACAACTGCATTCAGCCCCCATAAATTCGGCGATCGCTTGCAGGGTAAAATTGATTGCGGTATCTGCATCCTGGTCGATAAACTGGCGAGAAATGCTGTTTAGCAGTCTGTCTACCTGAGCGCGATGCCAAAGTGTGGCTTCAACTTGCTTACGTTCGGTTAAGTCTTGCACCAACCCCTGAATAAGTGTGCGCTCACCCAACTTAAATATAGTTAACCACACCTCAGCCGGAAAATCTGTACCATCGGCGCGACGGTGAACCCATTCAAAACGATGTCTGCCTTGGTCGTAGGCGATCGCAATTTGTTCGCGCGCTAAACTAGCAGAAGTTTGACCGTTTGGTTGAAATGGTGGTGAAAATTCACTGGGATGCTTCTGTAAAAACTCTTGTCGAGAATAGCCGAATAGTTCTTCTGCTGCCCGGTTACAATCAAGAGGAATTCCGTTTTCCTGTAACATGACAGCAATACTGGTTGATTCGTAAAGAGCGCGAAATCTGGCTTCTGATTGTCGCAAAGATTCTTCTACAAGTTTGCGATCGCTAATATCGGTAATGACGGCATCTATACAACCATCCTCAGCATTCCGTCTCAACGATATTAATCCCCAACCAAGAGATTTATCCCGACGGCATAGTTGCAACTCAAAGTTACGTACCTCACCCTGCTGTGCCATTTCTGCCAACAGCAGTTGGCGATCGTTTGGATTCGCGTAAAACTCCGTCGTGAATTGCTTGCCAATTAGATCGGTGGCGCAACTATAACCCAAAATTTCGGCTTGGCGTTGGTTAGCTTCCAGAAACAGCCCATCTTCTAAGCGAATCCGAGCAATCCCCACTTGAAAGTTTTCAAAAATGTTGCGATATTTCTGTTCGCTGCGACGTAGAGCTTCTTCTGACTGTTTGCGCGCCGTAATATCGCGGAAGTACCAAATTCTACCGTAGTAATCTTTTGTTGGCGATCGCACAGATGCCGAATATCGGTCTAGAGTTCTTCCATCTTTCAGGCGAATTTCATCCCGGCTGATTTGGTCTGGATGGGCGTAGAGATACTCAACTTTTGCCAGAAACTCCTGTGGCTGTTCCAGTTTTTCGAGTGCTAATTCTAGTAATCGCCGATTGTTACCACTGACAAATCTTTCTGGAATTTGCCATAACTGACAAAAACGCTGATTATAAGATACAACTCGATTATTTTCATCAACGACTAAAATTCCATCAATTGAAGCTTCTTGTTGGGCTTTGAGTATGGCATTACTGCGGTGTAAATCTGCCTCTACTTGCTTGCGATCGTTAATGTCAGCAACCACGGCTTCAAGACAATTATCTTCCAGATTCAAACGTAAGGAAAATAAGCCCCAGTGAGCCTTACCGTTGCATTGATAAAACTGTAGCTCAAAGTTGTTGAGTGAACCTTTTTCACGCAGTTCGGTTATTATACGCTGGCGATCGCTTGGGTTTGCATAAAAATCTGTGGTAAATTTTGTGCCACCAATTAAGTCTGCTACAGAACTGTAGCCTAATAGCTCCGCAAGGCGTTGATTGGCATCTAAAATCAGTCCATCATCAATTCGGCTGCGAAGGATGCCAAATTGAGAGTTCTCAAACAGGTTGCGAAACTTTTGCTCACTCTTGAGCAAAGCTTGTTCAGCCTGCTTCCGCTCTGTAATCACACGCGCAACGCTGATCAGTACCAAGTTACCATCGATATCATCAGTTGTAGCTAAGTTTGTGGCTTGCCATTGCCAACTACCATCCTTGAGTCTAGCTCTATACTCAACTTCTACCCTCTCCCCTGTTGTTACTACCCTGTTGACTGCATCTAAACAACTTGGTAAGTCATCAGGATGAAGAAAATCTGTAAATGCTATACCTTCTAACTCAGTTGTTTCATAGCCTGTAAGCTTGGCTAAATTGGGCGAAATATAGGAGATTCGTCCTTCTAAGTCAATCAGAGAAATAATATCATTAGAATTTTCCACAATGCGGCGGAACTTAATCTCGCTTTCGCTCAAGGCCTTCTCTACCTGCTGACGTGCAGTAATATCCCGAAAACTCCAAACACGTCCAATAATTTTATCGTTTTGCCATTGAGGTTGAGAGTAACGCTCAAAAACACGTCCATCTTTCATCTCTACCAAATCAAAAGCTTCCTGTTCTGGGGAGTTATAAAATAGTTCCTTGACTCTGGCAGTAAAAGCTTCGGGATCTCGCGTTTGTTCAGACATAAACTTGAATCGTTCATTGCTCTGAGAAGGTTGCAACAACGATTCTGGTATTGACCACATCTGAATAAACTTTTGATTAAAGACTGCTACATTAAAGTCTTGATTTACAACTATAATTCCATCAGCTGTAGATTCAAGTGTCGCTTGCAAAAGAGATAGAGTTTCTGCTTGTTTTTGTTGTGCTAAGTAGCCTTCCGTTTCCCAATGTTTTGTTTGAGTGACATCTCGAATTACTAGTATAGATGACCTGTCACCTCCTGCAAGTTCGACGCAGTTACCTGATATTTCTAAAATTAAGGAGCGATGTTTGCCGTCACGACATTCATATTCTTCTGTGATTTCATACTCTCCCCCTAACACCCTCATATTTGGATAAGACTCTGGTGCAACTTCTTCACCAGCTAGGCTTAAAAATAACAAGTCACTCAGCTTGGAATTAAGAACGAGAATATGTGGTCGGTTAACCAGTTTGTCAAAAGCAGTATTGCACCATTGTATTTTGCCATCACTACCAGTCCAGACAATAGCATCAGCGATCGTCCCCAGCGCCACCTCCATCTTGCCCAAAATTGCCCGTAATTGGTTGACCAAACTAGTCAAATGTATGCTCATCAGCAAACTCACCTCCGGGGAATTAAAAATCAAAAATTAAGAATTAAAAATTGTAACTATTGGGGACTTGTACCCAAAGATTAATTAAAATTTACTATTTTTAAGAAAAAAAAGGTCAATTTATGATTTTTTTTGGCGAACTATCTTCTCATTTATTTTAAAGAGGACGCAACATGGCCATAAATACCCATTCTCCCTGATGTTTCTCTGCCATAATCAAATGCTCGGCTTCAATTTCTAGACCATCTTTGGTGATGCCAACTAGACGCAGGGGGTGATTGAGAATAGTAGAATTTTCTGTTGAAAGAAAGCGGGAAAAACCAAGATGGTGCGGGGCATGAAAACCTTCTGGAATTACTACTGTAATAATTTGACCATTAATTTCAGCCATGCTCCAGCCAAAAACAGACGTAAAGCGATCGTTTACATAAGTGACAAACCCTTGTTGATCTGTAATTACAACTGGCACGTCTGTTTCTTGCTTCATATCACTGAGAGTTTTCATCGCTGCTTTAGCTATAAAGTTTTGCTATAGTTGTGCAGTTTTTAGAGCAGTATAATCTCCTCCAATAATAGCAACATGCTTAGGTAATATTCTCAAACTTTCTATTAGATTGGTAATAACCCAAGTTGCGGGTTATCAACTGATCTGTGGTTGTTACCACTCAATTGATGCGATGCCTCCGGCGGGCTACGCCTACACGTGCAACAATGGCATTCAAGTACTTAAATGATTTGGCTGTTATATAAATTACTTAATTAAATAAAAGCTTGTTGAAGAGTAAAAGAAAAAATAAATGCTTGTAGCTTAAGTAAAAACCCTTTACAAGTGACTGCATGTATTGATTTTGGGAAAACACAAGTGATACTACTAAATACGGTTTCAATATTTTGATGAAATGGTAGGCGTGATGCGTCAGTACATCAAACTCAAGAAAACTTCCGGTAGCCCAAAACTGAGTAGAGAAGATCAAGTACTGGTGGCTTTACAGTATTGGCGCGGAGCCAGAGACGCTCCGCCTCCGGAGAATATCGTACAAGTTCCCATTCGTCCAGATGAAGCGGTCTTAGGCGCTCAAATTCAAGTACCAACACCAGAGGGTAGCGTCACATTGAGCGTTCCGAAAGGCGTGCGTTCCGGTCAATCGCTGCGGCTGCGAGGAAAAGGCTGGACGCAACCAAAAGGCGGGCGAACTGACCTAATTGTGAAACTTCAAATCGTCTCTCCGAAAGAGTTAAGCGAAATTGAGCAGGATTGCTATGAAAAGATTCAGGCGAATAGCAGCTTTAACCCACGTACTGCATTAGAAGGATTAAGGTTATGAGCGAGTTTAGCCTCTCCAGTACAGTTGTTTCCCATGAAGGCGATCGCCTTTATACATTTGAGTATGCAGCCTCTGTTACCCAAACTTCAACGATTGTAATTGAGCGATTTGTGCAACTCGGATTGATCGAACCGAAAGGCTCAATGCTGCACTCACGAGAAATTGCGCGAATTGCTCAGATCCAACGCTTGCGTCAGGATTTGGGACTAAATCTCGTAGGCGCAGCAATGGTCATGGATATGGCGGCTGAAATTGCCCAGTTACGGGCACAGCTAAAAGCGTTGCAGTCTTCTTAAAAACATCACCCAATATTCAGAGGTGAAAAAGTTGGCGCAATCAAAATTTTAACAAGTTACCATTGGCTCATTTTTGAGAGAGGAACGCGATCCGCCAGGATGGGTGCCTGAATCCTACTTGATGACAAAGTTAGACGGGTCTTGATCTCGTCGATGCTTAGTGGGAATGGGGTCTGGCTGCCCATCACCCGCAAGGGCTGCGGTTTTTTCCAGGGATTCTCTCAATCGCTTGGCCGCATAGATGGACATATCTCGCGGTACATTAATGCGATCGCGCAAATATCGGAGAGCGACATCAGAACCTGATGGAGGTACACAGTCTTCACCTGTCATCATGTGTGTTAAAGCACAACGTAGCGCTTGATCAAACAATTTATCATCTAGGGGGTTGACTCGGATAATATTGATGCGATGCTCGATGGTTCGCTTAAGAGCTTCCATGCGGGAGTTTTCGGGTTCTGGGTAAGCAACATCTGGTAGGCCAAACCAGGGGCCATTATCCACCCGCGCTTTGTTGAGAAGCATCTGGGTTTCGCCGTTTTCCCAACAGCCTCCCATCTGGGGCGGCAAATCATGTGCGTGGGTGTGAAAGTCGCTCTGGGTACCGCAGTAGGTCGGTCGGCTTTCCATTGCCGCAAACCATGCGCTCAAGCGGGGGTTTTGCGATCGCAGGGAGTAACCCTTGTAGTAGTAAAGGCTCGCATTCATCCGTTCGAGATATGGCGTAAAAATGACATCGACGATGCCAAAGCTATCTAGAAAGTAAGGACTTGGGGTGCGACCCAGAGCCTCCTCGACCATAGCCACCACTGCGATAAATTGTTCTCGGTTGCGTTGTTCTTGTTGAGAGGAACCGGCTTTAGAACACAGCCAAACGCACCAGGCTCTAAATAAAAGTCGTTCTAATTGACGTAGAGGCAGCACCGTAGGGTCTTCCATCCCTTGGCTCAATGGAGCAAAAACCTTTTCCAAAGCGATCAAAATGTCATCGCTTTCCTTAATAATCCGTCCATCTAGCTCGATTGCAGGGAGCATTCCTGACGGTACCTTACGTTTATACCAACTTTCTTTCTCCCCATAGCAAAACATTGTCACTTTTTCGATGCGGTAGGGGATCTGTTTTTCCTCCAACCATAACCAAACTTTTTGACAGTAAGGACACCAGGCATGGTTATCGCGGTACAGCGTTACCCGCACATCAGATTCTGGCTTCCCAAACAAGCGCAACCGGGCTTTAGCATTGGTGAGACCATTAACGGTATCTATTTGATAGTCCGTAAGGGCTTCTAGTTCTTCCCAGCTTAAGGGTGCGGTAGTCATAGGGTGAGTTACGTAGGACAATACTTAGGGCAATCCTATACTCTACAATATTTTCAATTACACCAAGGCTTAATTTAACCGATAGGTTCGACCATCAATTCTTTCCACTTGTCCTTGAAGAAAAAGTTGAAATGATCTGGTATGGCTCAAACTCTACAGCAATTCTCATTATGAGAATTGTTGCCCCACTCCTCCATTACTTGACTTTCAGTGCTGACTTCCCTAATGACTGACAAATAACATCGTTTTGTGGTGTATGGATGCGGCTGCACAGAACGTCACGGTAGTGTCGCTCTAAAGGATTTCTTTTTAACATACCAGGATTACCAGTTAGTTCCAAGGCAATCTCCACAGCACGAATCGAGTTAGTTGTAGTAAGGTATTTAACAGCTTGTGCCTGTAATCCTACGTTAGGATCGTACTCGCTGCGATCAATATCTTGAGCCAAACTATAAATTAATCTATTGTTAGCAAATAGTAGTGCTTCTATTTCACCTACGGCAGTTTGGAAGCGTGGCAGAGTTGCTAGCGGTTCTTTGAGATTAGAAGGCGATCGCTCCCAAAGATATTTAACCAGCCAGTCTCGCGCACTGGTAGCCACACCGAGATATAAAGCGCTCACTGTCAAACTGCCCCAAGTGGAAATCAATGGATCGAGTGATGGTGCAGCAGATATGGGACTGATATTCAGGGCGTACTCTAAGGGAATTAATACATTCTCCAAAATCAGATCGTGGCTGCCTGTAGCTCTCATCCCCAAGTGATCCCAGGTTTCGACAATTTGCAAACCGGGCAAATCGCGCGGAACCAAAAAATTGCCAACTTGTGGTTCATCTTCAGTTGTCCGCGCCCAAACCACAAAGTAACTGAGGATGGGACTACCCGTAGTGTATTGCTTGTGGCCTGTTAAACGCCAACCCTCTGTTGTCCGTTCGGCAATTGTGGCAGGTAATCCGCCTCTAGCTGGGGTTCCTAACTCTGGTTCAACACGGGCGGCATTGATTAGGGCAATACCTTCAATGGATTCACGACACAACCTTTTATATACTTCTGGATGCCAGCGACGGCTACGGGCTGCATTGGCATGTTGGAGATAGTGCATCGTCAGTACTAGCGCAGTTGAAGCATCGCCACGTGCTATCCCTTCAATGACTTGGCAGATAGTTGATAGCCCTAAACCCTCACCACCTAATTCACGGGGAATGGTGAGGCTGAGTAATTTTGCCTCAGACAAAGCTGTAAAATTCTCGAAAGGAAAGGAACCCTCTTTATCGTGTGCGCCTGCACGGGTGGCAAAGTCTTTAGCTAGAGCCTCAACCTGGTCGAAAATATTGGGGAGAGTTTCTAAGCTTTTGGTTACAAAGGTGTCTGGCAGTGCTTGCTCCAACTGTGACATAAATACTCCTTAAAGCTCACTTTACTCTCATCCCACAAAAAATTGATGTTCCAGCAAACTTAATATAGGATTTATTTTAACCCTCTCTCTAGTTACCAAGAATTAGAAGCGATGCCTACGACGGGGTATGCCTACGCATCTGTGGTAGAGTTAGATACAGGCTAGCTCAAATGTTCCCACTTGCTGAGATGGGAATACACTATGAACCAATTTGGTTTTGTTGTACTGTGACTTTACCCATAAGTTTGCCGCTACTGGAACCATAAGTTTGCCGCCAACAAGATTATAACCCTCATTTTTGTGTCACCTAATTTTGGATGAAATTGACAGTTTGGAACCATAACTTTGCCGCTAGTCCAAATTGGAAGGATAAGCTTGCCGTGAGTCCAATCAAGCATAGAAAGCAGAAAAGCACCGAATTTTTTTATAATGGAGCAGAAGCAGTTGATGGTGGTATAGAATAGGAACTTTTGGCTATCCATCTGTTTTGAGCAACTACTGGAGTATTAGAAGCTCCTCCTGACCAGTGAGAATATTGCGAACAATAGCCTAAACTGGATTGCCACTTTAACCAAAGTAGTCGGCGATGACAATGAGGACAATTTTGCACAAGAGTATGTTGATGTATTAAACAAACTTTGACATCTCAAAATTTCTATCTATGGCAGCCATATTAATTCAAAGCGAGGAATATGTAGATTTAACGTTTAAGCTGAGAGGCGCACCGATTCCTCTTGACAACGGTTATCTTACCTATGCTGCCTTATCCCGTATTTGTCCCCCACTACATGAACTAAACAATATTGGGATTCATCCGATTGCTGGAATACCGACCAGAAACAATTTGCTTGAACTCACTGCTCAATCTCGTCTAAAAATTCGGATTTACCATCAACAAATTCCTTTAATTTATCCTTATTTAGCGGGTCAAGCTTTTCATATAGGTCAAAATTTTTATCAACTAGATATTCCCGACTACCAACCTTTAATTTCTTCAGAAAGTGCCTATTCCAGATTAGTGGTAATTAAAGGGTTTCAAGACTCTACTAGCTTTATTGAAGCTGTTCAACGGCAACTAGATAATTTAGGAATACAAGGAAAAATTGAACTTCTTACCCGACAAGATGGAACACCTCAACGAAGACAATTAACCATCAATAAAGAAGGGAAACAGTTTAAAGTTAGAGGATTTGGCATAAAAATCAGCGAACTCAACTCAGAAGATTCCTTAATCCTGCAAGAACAGGGAATTGGCGGGAAACGAAAGATGATGTGTGGAATATTTGTTCCAGCGACTCGCAGCAAGGAAGAAGAGGAAACCTGATTATGGTTGCTACCCAACCCAAAATTTCCCTATCTCTCCATGCTGCGGATACGACAATAATGCACCGCGTCGGAATAACGGGACTTTACATGACTTTAAAGCGATTAGAAAAGCAATATCCCTCATCTCATCAACGGGCAGGAAAAATATCATGGTTTTTGACTACTGATACTATTGAATTATTCTGGCAAGGAAGTGATGTCGTCGCCCTATCTTGGTTAATTAAGGAGTCTTTTCAACTAGATAATACAGGTTTAATTCATTTAGCAGGATTAGACAATAATGCAATAGATTTAAGTCAGAAAATACATATTCATGAGGGAATGTGCGCTGTTTTTCTGCGTCATAATCAATTTTATCAAGCGGGAGAGATAGTTAATACTGAACTAAAGGCTGAAGAAAAAAAAGTCGAGTATCAATATAAATCCCTAACTTGGTACGCACATCAAACTTTTGCAGAGAAGTTATGCGAGGCAGATACCCAGCAACTCAGACATGATTACATTCAAATAACCAGTTGGTTGTATTTAGGGGGAATTGTTCGCCATGCTCGAACGCAGAATGCTACAAAACTAGAAGAGAAACCTGAATACGCTTTAGCATTATTATTTGTACCAGTAGTTTGTCATTATTGCTTACTTCATATTCCATCAGAAGACTTGAAGGAAAAGAAACCCCATCGCTACCTAGTGGTGATTCCAGAAATCAAGGATTTTGAAGATGCTTCTCAAAGAAGATGGCGATTACAGCAATTAGAAATTAAACAGCTTCATGTTAGTACCCTTGGTGAAGCAGGATTACTTTATTATAGCTTAGACGATATTCACACTGAAGGCGGCTACTATCAAGCTTGTCAAGTTTGGTTATATGAAAAAATAAATCAAGCTTCTCGTCAAAGGACATTAATGAGTATAGAAGAAATTAAAATTGATAAGAATATTTTAATCACTTATCAACAAGTGCAAAAATACTTTAAAACTAATTACCAGATAATTAAATATAAGCAAATTTTTATTAAGGTCAATCTGATTCGCTCCCTGCTTGCTGATAATTTGGTGAAAGGAATCTATTGGTGGTCTAATTTTTGGGAAAAATTGGTGATAGAGGATTCAAAACAATATCTATTTAACCAGTTATTTTCCAATCGAGAAGGAATCATCATCATGGCAGAGAATAGTGAAGAAGACAAGCAATATCTTATTTTTATTAAGGTATTTCAGCAAGCTATGAAGGGCAACTTTGCTAAAATTTATGCCAAAACAGAGGAAGGTAAAGATCCTCCAATTAAGAAGAAAGTTGAACGATTAAGGGCAGAGCTAAACTATTGTTATGATGAATTGTCGTTTAAGGAATATTTGTCTGACTTTTTAGTAAGAGGGGGATTAAATAAGTATTTTAATGAGCATCAGGAAGAAATTGCACTACTAATTAAAAAATCACCTTGGCAAGAAATAAGAATTTGGTCATTGTTAGCGATCGCCAGTTATAAACCCAAAGATAAACCCACAAATATGGATGATAGTTCATTCCCAAACAATCAAAAAGTAGAAGAAGTGAATTATGAGTCAGAAGAAGAATGACAATAATATACAAAATTATTATCTTTACGGAACAGTCCTCACTCGTTATGGTTTAGCGTCCTTAAATCATGACATTAGACGAGGAAATAAGACTATTCTGCAAAAAGGCTATTGGAATGGGAAAATTCATTCTTTTGTAGGTTCAAGTGCAATTCGTTGGGCGTTACGTTTTTATCTTCAAAAGCAAGGTTTTTTAGTTAATCGAGTTTGGGATGAGGACGAAAATATTAATCGGTTAACAAGTGAAGATTTCGATCCAGAACAATTTTATGATGATGATATTTTTGGGTTTGCTTTGTTAGAGTCTGCTGAGACAGAGGAGGAGACTTCAACAACAAAGAGAAAAAGCAAACAAACAAAAGCCAGCGCTCGTAATCAGAGAATGGGTGCTTTAGGGATAAATATGGCTGTTTCGCTAACGCCTTATGATGGTGCAGTCAAGTTAGGGGCAAAAAGTGGCAGAGAAAAGGATAGCACATCGCTTCATTTTACAGAATATCATGCAACTCGATATCAATATTATTTTGGAATTAATGCCACTCATCTCAAAGATTTTTCGCGGATTTTACCTCTGATAGATGGGATTATGAACCTGCCCAAGGTAGGAGGGAGTAGTAATATTTTTAATTATCCTTTCTGTCCAGATAGTTTGGTATTTCAATGGACAAATCATTTTGCTTCCTATATTTCCTATTGCTTTGAATATTGCGATCCTAAGAGTAAGGAAGCAAAACTTACAAAAGAGTTTATAGATGAAGTAGAATGCGGACAGATTGACCCTAGTAAATTGTGGATTGGGGGAACAATCGTTAAGGAGTTACAGCAATTAGATAATTTTGATAATTCCCCTTTTAAGAAGGCGCATATTTATCGTAATCGAAATGAACTGATTGCAGCTTTGCAAACAGTCATTAAAAGAGATTTGGGCTTAGAAGAATCAAAATGATTGCACCATTAATTCTCTATTTGGATGTTCCATTTACGACTTTTCGGGAGTCCCATGCAAGGGAAATGGGAAAAACCTATCCTGTCCCTCCTCCAGCGACAGTGTATGGGATGTTATTATCTTTGGTAGGGGAAACGAATGTCTATCGCCACTGTGGGGTAGAATTGGCGATCGCAATGTTATCTAGCCCCAAAAAGTCACAAATTTTACGTCAAATGAGACGGTTTAAGAATGCTGATTTTAGCCATCCAGAGAATGTTATTCCCTGTTATCAAGAAATTTTGTCTAATCTGAAGTGTTTAATTTGGGTTCGTTCTGACGAGGAAAAGATACAACCAAGTTTAAGGGAGAGGATACAGTTAGCGTTTGACCATCCTGAGCTAGTAAGACGGTTTGGTTGTTTATTTTTGGGAGAAAGTGACCAGTTGATTAAAACGCTCAAACTTGTCTCGGAAGATTATCTAGAGGGGGTGAGACAATGGGCGATTAGAGATAATCGAGGCAGGTTAACCTTACCCTATTGGGTTGACCATGTGGGGTCAAGAAATACCCGATTTTTGAGGTATCGGATTGAGGAAATGCCAAGCTCACCACCTCCTGATTTGGCGTGGACGATGATTCAATCTCCAATTTGACAAGTATCTCTTATGGGAAAGGAAGTTTAGGATCAAAGAATGGCGGGAAGGTTTACATGGTAAGGGATATGGTAATTGAGACAAGAAAAAAGGTGCTTGCCATTTTTGGGAAAGCTTATCGACACTGGGTTTGAGGGGCTGAAAGTAAGGGAAACTTTGGTAAGTTGTATGTTTTTGGTTTCTCGATCTGGAAAGTACTTGTAAGATTGTAAATGAAACTTCCTCAGTTAAGGGTTTTCAACTTTGCTGTGATTCGTGGCTTTATGCCGTTAGGCGTTGCTCAAACGCAGCTTAAGCATTTGCAGGATAGGCCGGAGGGTGATTCGTGGCTTTATGCCGTTAGGCGTTGCTCAAAGGACAAATGCGGACAAATGCGTAAGAAAAATTAACATTTTGGTTAAACAATAATTCTTTACAGAGTACGCTTATATTAAGCAGATATGCGATCGCAAGGTCGAGATTTTGATTCCCGGCATGAAGGATTATTAGCATTTAAGCAAGTTTATGTGCTGGAGGTGTTAAAAAAGACTTCAGAATAAATCTTGTTTTTAAGTGACAAGATGATGCTAGACAAGCGATCGCAATTTTAAAGAATGTCTCTGGTATGAATCGCGTACAGCACAGAGACTCTAAAAGTTCTCATCCCATCATCAGGCTTACAGCATTTACGGCTGTTATGAGGTACAGTAGCAGCAACTGGCAAACCAGTTTCTTAAATGTTGAGGATTTATTAAATCGAGTGCAACTGAGATTAGTTTGTCAACCATTTCTGTTGTAGTTGGA
>NZ_JADEXT010000089.1:0-12925 GCF_015206985.1 Nostoc sp. LEGE 12447
TGCTATTCGCCTGAATCTTTTCATAGCAATCCTGCTCAATTTCGCTTAACTCTTTCGGAGAGACGATTTGAAGTTTCACAATTAGGTCAGTTCGCCCGCCTTTTGGTTGCGTCCAGCCTTTTCCTCGTAGCCGCAGCGATTGACCGGAACGCACGCCTTTCGGAACGCTCAATGTGACGCTACCCTCTGGTGTTGGTACTTGAATTTGAGCGCCTAAGACCGCTTCATCTGGACGAATAGGAACTTCGCAGGTTAAGTTGTCACCCGAAAACTGAAAAAATGGATGGGGAAGCACCTCGATTGTGAGATACAAATCGCCTCGCTGTTGAGAAAAAGGACTGGAGCGACCTTTACCTTTAATGCGAATTCGACTACCCGGTTTAGCACCTGCGGGAATACGAACGTTAATGGTTTCATCATCCAACTGCAACCGCTTTTGAACGCCATGAAACGCTTCCGAAAAGGAGAGGGCGATCGCAGCTTCGGTATCGGGTGCTGGTGCTTGGCTACGAAATGGGCCATCATCAGGCTGCCTAGTCGAGGTGCGGTAATAAGTTTGTCTTGTTCTTGTCCTATCCCCTAAACCACCCAGTAAATCATTGATAAAGTCATCAAAGTTGCTATATTGGTCAAAATTATCTGCATACGTGCTAGTTCCTCTAGGAGGAGTACCGCTAACCTCCGCTTGCTTCCAGTACTGCCCAAAAGAGTCATACTTTTCGCGCTTTTCTGGGTTTGATAAAACTTCGTTGGCTTCATTGATGTCTTTAAATTTTTCCTCGGCTTCTGGATTGCCGGGATTCACGTCAGGATGATATTTGCGGGCAAGTTTGCGGTAAGCTCGCTTAATTTCGTCGGAAGTTGCAGTTTTGCTAACTCCCAAAAGGTTGTAATAATCTTTGAAATCAGTTGCAGTTGGCATGATTCGATACTCATAATCCGACTATTCTGCACTCGGAACGTCTTTTGTAAGTAAGTGATAAGCCTCCTCCGTCGTTGACATTAATTCAAAAATTACGGTTTAGCTTGCGCGTTTTAGCCAACAAAATCGGCATCAATCACATCGTCGTTTTGTCCAGTTGGCTGAGTTGTGCGATTAGGATTGCTAGTTGCGGCGTTAGCTTGGGCGTAAACGGCGCTACCGATTTGCATGAGTGCTTGTTGAAGATTGGTAGTGAGCGATCGCATTTGATTGTAGTCTTCTCGCTCAATTGCCGATCGCAACTCGTCAATCAATTGTTGCGCCCGACTTTTATCTGCTTGAGAAACTCGACCATTCAAGTCTTGCAGTTGTTTTTCTGCCTGATAAACCAGCGAGTCCGCATTATTTTTGGTGTCGATTTGCTCGCGGCGTTGGCGATCTTCTTGGGCATGAGTTTCTGCATCTCGTACCATGCGTTCCACATCGTGTTTATCCAGCGTCGAAGCGCCTGATATTGTAATCGATTGTTCTTTACTAGTGGCGCGATCTTTAGCAGTTACCGATAGTAACCCATTTGCATCGAGGTCGAATGTTACTTCAATTTGAGGTACTCCACGCGGAGCCGGAGGAATGCCATCGAGCCGAAACGTACCTAAACTCTTATTGTCTGCCACAAGTTCCCGTTCTCCTTGCAGAACATGAATTTCGACATTCGGCTGGCCATCGGCGGCGGTTGAAAACATCTCGGATTTCTTCACCGGAATCGTCGTGTTGCGGGGAATAATTTTTGTCATCACCCCGCCCATCGTTTCCACCCCTAAAGAAAGCGGTGTTACATCTAGCAGCAGCACATCTTTCACTTCTCCCGCTAGTACTCCGCCCTGAATTGCTGCACCCACAGCAACTACTTCATCGGGGTTCACTCCCTGATTCGGATCTTTGCCTGTGATGCGTCTGACGAGTTGTTGCACGGCGGGAATTCGGGTGGAACCGCCTACTAGAACAACTTCATCGAGATTGGCATTGTTCAGATTGGCATCATTGAGAGCTTGTTCAACTGGAATGCGGCAGCGATCGAGCAAGTCAGCACAGAGTTTCTCAAACTCTGCCCTAGTTAACGTTATATCCAAGTGCTTTGGCCCCTCTTGAGTTGCCGTGATGAAGGGAAGATTAATTGCCGTTTGGGTGGCGCTAGAAAGTTCAATTTTGGCTTTTTCTGCGGCTTCGGTTAACCGTTGCAGGGCTTGCTTATCTTTGCGTAAATCAATACCTTCGTGGCGCTGAAAATCATTTGCAACATAATCGACAATCTTTTTATCAAAATCGTCACCACCTAAATGGGTATCCCCACTCGTGGCTTTGACTTCAAACACACCTTCTCCAACTTCTAGAATTGAAACGTCGAACGTGCCGCCCCCTAAGTCAAAGACTAAGATTGTTTCGTTGCCCTTTTTGTCTAAACCATAAGCAAGTGCCGCCGCCGTAGGTTCGTTAATGATACGGAGTACTTCTAACCCGGCAATTTTGCCTGCATCTTTGGTCGCTTGTCGTTGCGAATCATTGAAGTAAGCAGGTACAGTAATCACTGCTTGCGTAATGGGTTCTCCTAGATATTTGCTGGCATCATCTGTAAGTTTTCGCAAAACTTGAGCAGAAATTTCTTCAGGCGCGAATTGTTTTTTTAGCGCTGGACAATCGAGTTTGACATTACCGTTGCGATCGCGGACAACTTTGTAAGAAACTTCACTCGCTTCGTGGGTGATTTCATCGTGTTTGCGCCCGATAAAGCGTTTGACTGAATAGAACGTGTTCTCTGGATTCATTACCGCCTGTCGTCGAGCAATTTGACCAACCAGATGTTCGCCTGTTTTTGTATATGCAACTACAGAGGGAGTGATGCGTTGTCCTTCTGCATTCGCAATCACGAGCGGTTGTCCACCTTCAATGACTGCAATACAAGAGTTAGTTGTCCCTAAATCAATTCCAACAACTTTTGCCATAACTTTCGATTCCTTTCATCAGATTTTGATGCGCTGATTCTAGTTATAAGAAACTTCAGTAGTATTAAAAGCTCAACTTGTAACTAACAGTTCTCCGACAGATTATCTTGTTCTTCTTTAAGGAAACTATTCAGAAATTTTCTGTGCATCAACCGATAGAAAGACAAAAAAGTATCCAGTATATATATATTTGGCTTTAATGTTGTGAGTTATACATTCAACGATTTAAAGAAAGAATTCAGAATTGAATTGGGTGCGATCGCTCAAAGTTTCTCAGTACCTTTCTCCCTGCTCTGGGTAATCTAGCTTCACCTGAACCGTCTGCACTCCATTTTCCACTTACACCTATGGTTCCCCAAAATGATGCCGAGCCATTAATTGCACGGCTCAACAGTGAGCCGAAGGTAGTACTAATACCCAGTTGATATTGTCCCACAACTGTTGATTCATCAAATTCCATGATGCGATCGCTGTTGCTAGCTTGTGCCAGAGTTTTATTGCTAGCTGATGTGAGAATAAAAGATCCTGTTAAGTGGACAGTTGTTCTACAACCAAAATGGCAACACGCATGGTTTTAGCAGTAGTGGTCTATTTGCAACTCTAGCTGGTGCGCCAACTCTCACGGCATTTGATTTTGTGTTGCAAGCATAGTTTGCTCAAAATACGGAATGTCGAGTTTACGTACTTGACTAGTACAACACGGCGGAAATAAAGCACCCATTCTAAATCAATGAAATGCTTACGCTGTATTCATTTTTAATTTTTAATTCCACCTTGCGGTACTAGG
This sequence comes from Nostoc sp. LEGE 12447, assembly GCF_015206985.1. Classification (NCBI taxonomy): domain Bacteria; kingdom Bacillati; phylum Cyanobacteriota; class Cyanophyceae; order Nostocales; family Nostocaceae; genus Nostoc; species Nostoc sp. LEGE 12447. The sequence continues at coordinate 3,710 of NZ_JADEXT010000089.1, forward strand.
CTTATTTATCTGATGTTTCTTCAATCTTGATTTCCCAAGGTTCTCCTTTATTATCTGGTGGAAAAAGCTGAATTTTGGACTTGTTAGAAAACTGCTTCAACTGTTTGATAAACTGTGGAATAGCATCAACAATATGCAGATAACTTTCTATGTCATAGCAGATAATGATTAAAATCAGAGGACTAGCATTTATTTTGAAATACCAGTGACAATTTGATAGTAAAACTCGCATAAGTGGGACGCAGACTTGATAAAATCGCCTACACGTAGCTTCTTCTAGCTGCCTGTAAAATAATTCGTTAAGTAGAGTTGCTCCAGTTGGAGGCAGATCATCTGCGGGAAAAAGGGATTTATTCATAACATGAAATTAGGCATTGTGATTTGGAATTAGTTTTTCTATTAATCACTGATAACTCAGGATTTACCAGCCTTAGCACGAATATTTTTTGGAGTATTGTGTAGTAAAAAAACGTCGGCGAAGCAATTTTTTACTAATGCTACTTCTGTTTTTAAACACTATCAAGTACAATACTTGTTCTAGGAAACGCCGATTGTCAAAAACTCCCTGAATCAGCACCTCTAGTTCAGTTGCGCCCTTGGAAGGAAAATCCTCACGATTGATTGTGTGCCAGGGTAAAAACTCCTGCCAGTCCAAGGTTAATATACGGACTTATGCCTGATTTTGGTAAGCAATAATTAGGGCTGTAGTGTAAAAAAGCTTCAGTCTCTGTTGAGAGTAATACTGGATTCGCCGATAACCTGCTTGGAATGTGGCTAGTTCGTTGCTTGGATGAATCGAACAATAACTGCTAATCTGTTTAATGCTTAATCTTTGCTTCAGCCTCTAAAAACAGATTGCCAATATCAAACAAAAACTGCATAGTACCTCGATAGCCAACTTTGGTAAATTGACTGTGATCTAAGCGGTCAAAAATGGGAATCCCTTGACGATAGAGAGGAATTTTTAAGCGTTGAGCGATCGCCACTCCATGAGAGTTGGTAATTAGCAAATCAGATCCAACCGCCAGTTGCTCAAAGTCTTCCAAATCGCCGATAGTGACGCTAGGAATCGGCAGTTTTTCTAACAGAGGAAAACGTGTTGTTGTTACTGCTGCATGAATCTGAACCCCTAGCGATCGCAAAAAAGCAACTGTTGACCAAAGTAAATCGGGTTCCAGCGCCAAAGAAACTCGCTTGCAACCAAAGTAAAAGTGATTCTCCAACATCACATGTTTTAGCTGACGGCGTTGACGGCGGTATTTCTCCGGTACGCTGACACCACTGATATCTGCCAATGCTTGCAAGAATTTATCTACTGCTAGTAGTCCCGTCAGTTCACTAAATACTTCATAGGGTATATTGAATCTCCGATCCAAAATTTGCGCTGCACCTCGCATACTCTCACCAAGTGCCAAAGTGAATACAGAAGTGCCAATTGAGCGCAATTGTGCCAATGTAGTGCCATTAGCTGTAATGGCACTAGAAGAATCTTCTATATGACTATCTAGTACGCCAGAAAGGTCAGGTACAAAAATAGGTTCAAGTCCAAAAGAGGTGACAATCTCTTTGATTTCCTGTACATCCCCTGGTGTGAAGGCAGAACTCGCCAAAATAGTGATTTGTGTAGGACAAGTGTCTTGTTTGGAGCTTTTTTGGGGAATTTCCCTGACTATACTCTCAACCGCGCCAGCAAAGCCATCCTGTAATGTACCTTTGAAATCAGGTGTAGAGACAAGCACAATTGGTAAATAATCTAGTTCTGGGTGACGGTGACGAATTTCTTTAACAAAGCGCCCCATATCATCGCCTCTGGTTTCCACGAGTCCAGTGCTACAAAGACCGATAATTTCTGGCTTGGATCTCTGCACCAAAGTCAAGATTGCTTGTTCAACCCTTTCCTCGCCACCCAAAATGGTTGCAACTTCTGTCATCGCTGTACTGGAAAGGGGAACTGTCTGACGGAAATGCTGTACTAATACTGCCTTCGTCAAAGCAGTACAGCCTTGTGAACCGTGTAACAAAGGCATTATTCCCTTTAACCCCAAAAAGGCTAAAACTGCACCTACAGTCTGGCTTTGCTTCAGGGGATTAACTGCAACAGATGTACTCGTAACGCTAATAATCGCCATTAGATGTTCTCCTCTGGAGAATTTCCTGTTTCCCACGGAGCTGGTTGAGATACTTGTTCCCACACAGGGGTGTAAAAAGCAGCATAGAGTTCTCGTGCTACCTCTAAAATTCCCATATAGCCTGCATAGGCATGGTTGCGTTCTTGATTAACGTCTAGGAATGGAATCCTAGCAGTAAGAGAGGTGTCTTGATGGTGTTTATCAGCAATTAACATATCAGCTCGATTTGCGTTAATTAGCTGTAAAATTTCTTGAGGACTATTTTGCTCTAGAATTATGCCATCTTGACTCAGCAAAGTTTTGACTCTAATTCTATCTTCCTCAGTATTATTAGTTTTAATACTAATAGCAATAACTTCCATCCCCAATTTTTTAGCAGCAAAGATAATCAACCAGCTCTTGAAACTTCCAATAGAAAGGAGAACCCGCTTCCCTTGTAATTGAGTAATATAAAAAGCGAGTTTTTCATCTATTGCAGCAGTCTCTTCTGCAATTAGCTTTTCTGTACCTTCTTGTAAATTAGAATTACCTAACTTTGCAGCAATATTTCTTAGACACTCATTGATTTGCTCTATCCCATAAATAGATTCTTCAATATAAGGAATGCCATATTGTTTTTCCATCCTTTTAGCCATATTGATTAGTGCTTTGGAGGAGAGGATTACATTAAGTTTGGCACGATGGGCATAACAAACTTCTTTGTAGATAGTATCGCCTGTAATTTTTGCCAAAACTCTAATACCTAATTTCTCCAACAACGGTAAAACATTCCATATTGCACCTGCAATATTGTATTCACCAATTAGATTAATATCATAAGGTGTAGTTGTATCTGGTTCAGCTGTTCCAATAACGTGTGAAAGCATTGCTTCACCAGCGACACGGTTGCCCAAATTTTGGTTCCCAATGAATCCAGGGCAATGTACAGGGATAGTAGGTATTCCTGTTTTCTCGGTGGCATCTTTGCAAACTCCCTCGATGTCATCCCCAATCAAAGCAGTAATGCAAGTGGAATAAACAAATACCGCCGCAGGTTTGTAGCGTCTTTGTAATTCTAAAATGCCTTTATACAGCTTTTTGGCTCCACCGAAGATGATATCGTTCTCATCGATGTCGCTGCTAAAGCGTATCTTGTACAGCATCGAACCAGAAGAAAGACTGCTGTGACTTCCCCAAATACTGGCAGCACAGCCACTTGGCCCGTGAACTACATGAGCAGCATCAGTGATTGGTACAAGAGTAATCATTGCACTATCAAAAGCGCAACTCCCTTGAGTAGTTCCAGGTTGGGGTAATTGTGTGGAAGACTTTTTTTTCTTTTGTATCTGCTGACGAGCATCTTCAGAATTAGAGTCACTGAGTGAATCGTTGGTTTTTCCTGGCGTGGGATTCATTTGTTTGGTGACAATAGGTAGAAATTTTTAGATATTAGCTGAATTCCCAAAGGCTGAGGAGAATTTTCATTTATTCACCGTGGTATCTAAAGATGGATAAAAGGGAATGATCAAGAGAATTTATCATCCCCTAAAACATAAACATCATCTAGGTTAGAGAAGGAGAAAACAAAAACATGAACTAGACTATTAAATTATTAATGTTGTCCTGTACACGTTAGTTGATTAGTGTTAACACGGTGAAGAGGAAAAGCACAGAGTTAAGATTAGCTATTCGACTACCTCCATTTTAAATGATTGGTGAGAAGGTGGGCGAGAATAGCCCACCTAATATTTACTTTGTATTTAGCACCTGATTCTGAAGAATAAGCTTACTTCTTTTCGCTACCGGAAACTATTTCTACGTTTCCTTTTTTGAGTGCTTCTAGTGCTTCACCTTCAGCATCTTCTTGTTTTTTAGCTGCATCTGCTTGGCTAATTAGTTTCGCAGCATTTTCTTCACTTTCAAGGATACCGAATTCAATCAACAAATCTTCTAGCTCATCCATCTCGATGGGTGTGGGAACGGCGAGATTTGTATTGTTGATAATCTTGTCTGCTAATGTACGGTATTCATGAGCTTGCTTGCTGTCGGGTGCGTACTCATTCACTGTCATCCGACGCAATTCGGCGTGTTGCACGATATTGTCACGGGGGACGAAGTGAATCATCTGAGTACTTAATCTGGCTGCAAGGGTGCTAATCAATTCATCTTCCCGGTCAGTTTTGCGGCTGTTACAAATCAGCCCACCCAAACGTACCCCACCTGTGTGAGCATATTTGAGAACGCCACGAGCAATGTTGTTAGCTGCAAACATCGCCATCATTTCACCGGAGGTAACGATGTAGATTTCTTGGGCTTTACCTTCACGAATTGGCATAGCAAAACCACCACACACAACGTCGCCCAACACGTCGTAGGATACGAAATCTACATCTGAGTAAGCGCCGTTTTCTTCAAGAAAGTTGATAGCGGTGATGATACCCCGACCAGCGCAACCAACACCAGGTTCTGGCCCACCTGATTCTACACATCTGATATTTCGGAAGCCAGTTATTACCACTTCTTCGAGTTCAATATCTTCCACAGCGCCCCGTTCAGCAGCTAAGTGCAACACTGTGGTTTGGGCTTTACAGTGCAAAATCAATCGGGTTGAGTCAGCTTTTGGGTCACATCCGACAATCAAGATGCGTTTACCCACTTCTGCCATCGCAGCAAGGGTATTTTGGGAAGTGGTAGATTTACCAATACCACCTTTACCGTAAAAAGCAATCTGTCTAATTTTTTCGTCGGACATGATAATTTATCCTGCAATTGTTTGTTTGGTGGGTCTGTCGATTCATGAAGCGTTGGCACTTTGTGCCGGAAGTACTAGCGTTGTAAAATTACAGCACTGGCCTTATGTAGAAAGTCGTTGGAGGCGCTCGTTCTACAGCAAAAAGAGTCCGAATGCAGAACATATTCAAGTTTTGGTAAGTTTTCATTGGCTATTAGTCATTGTTTTTTCTGACTAATAGCTAGAGCAATGAGACATCATTCAAGGAATATTGCAAGTATTACCATCCGCTCACTCAAATGATTTCTCTAGCGGTAGTAATACTAATTGGAGAAAGGAAAGCTACAGATTCCAAGCTGGAAAAATTACGAATTCAGCATTATCAGTTGTTGTAATTAGAAAGAAGGTTGCTCATACCTAAAGAGTGGTTGCAGCAGGAATTTCAATTTACGCCAAGTATTCCTTTAAGAACACAACCAACCATTGCAATCCACTCTAAACAGTCGCTACAATTTCCCCGATTTTGCTGATATCGTAACCGCCAAGAATTTCAAATTGTGAGTGAACCATCCGATGTCCCAAAGTACTGAGCAATTGCTGTACAGGTGCTTCTTCTAAATATTCCTTGAGAATCACCAAATCATATCGTGACTGATGTAAAGGGATAAATCCCAGCCCAAAAGCGGTAGCTACAGATGCCGTACTCATACCAGCATCAGCAATTCCTAATCCTACAACTTGGGCAACGTCCTGGTGACTTTTGAATACATTGTCAAAGCCCTGAACAGCATCGAATGGTATCTGCTCGTTTTGGAGTGTTTGTTCCAAAAGCATCCGACTACCAGAACCGATTTCGCGGTTAACAATAGTCGCTCCCCCAGCAACTAAGTCAGTCACTGTTCTAATTCCCATAGGGTTGCCAGGCTTCAATAAAAGTCCCTCTTCCCAAACACCAAGGGTAATCAGAACTGCTTCCCTCCCAGCCAGAACATCTCGAACAAAGGGAGTATTATACTCACCAGTTTCAGGATCGTACAGATGCATCCCCGCGATGTGCGCCTCACCTCTGCATAGACTGTGCAATGCAGCCATGCTATTGGCGAAGTTATATTGGACTCGCAGTTGGGGATGCCAGCGTTCGGTGGCTCTTGCCCATAGTGAAATCACAGGGGCACAACCAGCAATCACAACGGTGTTGTGAAGTGTGTCGAGATTATCGTCTAGTAGCCTGACTCGAACTTTACTTGTACCTATTTGGCTAGTACCTTCACCATCAGCCGGAATCATATCTTGGCGAAAAGCATCCTTACCAATCAAGGGATAAGCTATCCATTGTCCTCCTACACGAGCCACACTAACTCGTAGTTGCTGACTGTTAGGGACAGGTTTGGCAAGGACGGCTTCGATTTCAGGTAAATCCCGCTCTAACCAGAATAGATCCTCAACTTGACAGCCAAGCGCTTTGGCCAACCGAAGTGTTATGGCAACTGAGGGAGCATATAATCCCGACTCTACACCACTAATAGTTTGACGAGTCACACTAGCGATGTTAGCCAAATCTTGTTGGCTCATGCCTAAGCGAGTTCTAATGGACTTCAAGTTATTACGGAGGTCACTATCCTGCTTCATTGGCTTTGTCTCTTAGTTTCAAAAAGCCGTAGCGGATTTAACTTATATCTGCCAAGGCGAAAGTATGGTCTTTGAGTTTATATCATTTCTCTCTGACGACTTTTTGTACTTTCGGTGTCTTGATTCCCTATATAAAAAGACTATCACAAAAATTGCAAGTTTGCTTGCGAAGCGCAAATTATTTTTGCAAGTGGTTGTTTTTTAGCTGCTATTATCGCTCAAAAGCCCCAAATTCCAATAAACACAGCATTTGTCTAGTAAGAAAGATTTACCAATAAAATTGGTAAAAGTAGTGTTTGGTACAGTTTTAGAGATTATTTTCAGCTTTGATGCTTGATAGACGAGTAATAAAAGCCGTAGAAAACATACCAATCAATTTCGTACTTGGGGATGAATTTTACCCTGACTAAAAATTACCAATTTGACTAGAGTGAATATGCACATAGCATCAGCAAAGAATTGCTGTTTTAATTGGTTGCACAATTAGGTATTTACCAAAGTATGCAACGGATGACAGATGACATGAGATTACTATTGTTAGGAACAAAGCAATGATTACTGAAGAAGACTTAGCCCAGCAATTTAACGTAATTATTGAACACACTCACCCACAGGTATGGAAACTGTTAAGCCAATGTTATGTGAAGGTGATCAATCCTCATCCTCACTTAACAAGAGTGAATATAAAAACGTGTGTCCGTCATGCAAAATACATTGGAATTTACTGCCCTGATAGACTAATTAGTGCTGTCGTAGAACAAAAAAATCTCATTAGAGAAGTGGCACTATATCTGGGTCTAGTTGAGGTTGTTTGCTTGAATGCCAATAACTTGATGCGCGATCCACTCTCAAATCTTAAGCAAGCTTATCCCCAGTTGTGGTTAGACTTGTTGTGGATTGTCACTCAAGAACAAGAACTCTAGCTATTATCGACAGATTTTTGTGCAATCTTCTATCTCGAAAAACCCTAATTACCAATCTTCACCGCAGCTTTGTTACATCAAAGCAATCTAATGGAGGCGATCGCCTTTTTCACTGATTAATTCACCACAGACACTTCTGACAATTAGTAAAAACTCCCGTAAAATAGGTGTCATATCCTCTTGTCGCCACACTACAGCCGTTTCTACTAATGGTGTTTTTTCTTCTAAAGTGCGATAAACTACACCAGCCCTTTGAAGATTTTGCAAAGAAGACGGTACGATCGCAATCCCCATTCCCGCAGACACTAGTCCGATGATTGTCTGCATTTGGATTGCTTCTTGAGTTACTTTTGGGCTGAAATTTCCTTGTTGGCAAAGACTCAGGATTTGATCGTAAAGTCCAGGACCCAAATGGCGGGGGAACATGATAAAGTTTTCGTTTACTAGCGATCGCACTGAAATATTTTCTTGTCTGGCTAAGAAATGAGTTTCTAGCAAAGCTACAATTAGTCCTTCTTGCTGAATGCATTCTTGATTGAGAGTGTTGTCTTCTAAAGGTGGATGGGCAAAACCTACATGGATACGGCGATTGAATAGCGCTTGTTCTTGCTGAGTTGTCGTTAATTCTTGCAATACTAACTCCACCTCTAAAAACTGTTCTCGAAACCGCCGCAAAATCACAGGCAGCAAATCGTAAGTTACCAAGCTGGTGAAACCTACTCGTAGTTGTCCTTTCTCACCCCTACCTGTACGTTGAGTCAGATCAATTGCCTTGGACAGTTGAGCGAACAACTGATAAGCTTCTTGCAAAAATACTTGTCCGGCTTCCGTTAGCTGCACCTGTCGTTTAGTTTTGCGTTGAAAAAGTTCTACCCCAAGTTCTGCTTCTAGCTGCTGAATTTGCTGGCTTAAGGGAGGTTGAGCGATGTGAAGTCGCTCTGCGGCTCTACTAAAGTGTAGTTCCTCAGCTACAGCAATGAAGTAGCGCAGGTGTCGCAGTTCCATAGTTTTGATATTTTATAAGTCTCAAATATTCATAAATATATATTGGACATGTCAAAAATTGCTATCTATGATACTCATACACGCAAGTCAAAGGATGATGTAACTATGTCGGAGAATTTGAGAAGCCAAGTAGTAACGCAAGGAGTGCAGCGATCGCCAAATCGAGCCATGCTGCGTGCAGTTGGTTTTAAAGATGAAGATTTCAACAAAGCCATTGTCGGTATAGCCAACGGTTACAGCACCATCACCCCCTGTAATATGGGGATCAATCAACTGGCGCTCATAGCAGAGGTGGGGATTAAAACCGCCGGAGCAATGCCACAAATGTTTGGCACAATTACCATTAGTGACGGGATTTCGATGGGAACAGAAGGGATGAAATATTCCCTCGTGTCGCGGGAAGTCATCGCCGATTCCATTGAAACCGCCTGTACCGGGCAAAGTATGGATGGTGTACTAGCCATTGGCGGTTGTGATAAAAATATGCCAGGAGCAATGCTAGCGATCGCACGGATGAATATCCCTGCAATATTCGTTTACGGTGGCACAATTAAACCCGGTCACTACAACGGACGTGATTTGACTGTTGTCAGTTCTTTTGAAGCTGTTGGTCAATATAGCGCTGGAAAAATTGACGACAAGGAATTATTAGAAGTCGAAAGTCGCGCTTGTCCGGGTGCCGGTTCCTGTGGTGGAATGTTCACAGCTAATACCATGTCTTCAGCATTTGAAGCGATGGGAATGAGTTTGCCCTATTCTTCAACAATGGCAGCTGAAGATGCCGAAAAAGCCGATAGCACCGAAAAATCAGCGTTTGTTT
>NZ_JADEXT010000043.1:0-58734 GCF_015206985.1 Nostoc sp. LEGE 12447
TCAATATTGAATTAGTATTGGCTGATAGTTTGTATGGTGAAAGTAGCCAATTTCTGAGAAAACTAGCTGAATATAACTTAGGTTATGTGGTATCAATCAGAAGTAATCATGGAGTCTGGTTGCCAACGGGGCAAAGCGTTAGAGCTAACAAGTGGTGTAAATTCTCCAGAACATTTAGCAATCAAAAATCAGAGACTAGATATATTAGGGAAATAATTTATGGTAAAAAAAGAGCCATAACTTACTGGGAAATAACTACTGACCCAGAAACCATGCCAGAAAATTCTACCTCCTTTGTGATGACGAATCTTCAAGGAAATTTGAAGAAGACTTTAGGCGACCTCTATGGATTAAGAACCTGGGTTGAATATGGGTTTCGACAGTGTAAACAGGAACTAGGCTGGACAGATTATCGGTTCATTAATTTCCAACATATTGAGAGATGGTGAGCCAGCGCGGTCTTGGGGGTTTCCCCCATGAGCGACTGGCGAACCCGAAGGGTGGGAGATTATTTTTAATGTTTATACGATGATTAGTTTAAATTCTCCTGTTTTCTTAAGACTAAATCAATCTTGTCAACTTGAGGCTGAGGCACAAGAAAATAATGATGTTGATTTTTCTAATCATCCACAATGGAATCATGAATTTGGATGGAAGAATACTTTAAATAATCTGCGTCTTATTATCCAACCAATTTTACTATTTTGGTTAATTTATCCCTGGTTAAGTATTTTTCCTAATTCAGATTTGTTACTAGGATTCAATCATTTAATTGCCGCAATGAATCAATTTAAATCCTATTATGCTTCTGGATGATTTAGCTTCTTTACTACTTGCTTATTTCGGAAAGTGACAGAAGAGGGATAATAAGCATACGTATTTGCTCTTAACTGTGGCTATTCAAATTAATATTTTCCACTGCAACAGAGTGTTAGACTACTCTAACTGACTGCCTACACTTCTCTTTAAAGTTCAAGTATGTCTAGCAGATTATAGTCATTTATTCTCCCTTTTTTTAAATCTAAATATTCTTGATATGTTTTGAGATTGTGTTGCTCAACTTCTCTAACAAATCCTTTTTTCTTATCAAAGTTATCGATCCAGAACTGAGGCAGAAATCAATCTCCCCAATTTGAGCAACTTTTTCAGACAGCCCACCTTTACGGTTTACCTGCTTTAATTTCCCGCTTTTATAAAGATGGTTTAACTTCAGAGATAGAGTCTCTTCTTCTTCCCCCAAAAAATATTCACAATAATGATAAATTCTAAATCCATAATCTGCTATATCTACAGATGAATCTTCTAAATTATTATGTTGTTTGATCCTCTGAATGCATTCATTAAGTAAGTCTGCCATACGATCGCAAACAAACTGACATATATCTACATATTCAAGTCGATTTTTTGGAAAGTAGTCAATCTGAGAACGAAAAGAAACTGCTGAACCAGATATGCGATATCCCCAAACAACAACTTTTCCCTCATCCTCCCAAGAATCAGGACGCTTAATTTGATTTCCGTAGATATCCGTGCTATCAAAAATACCCTCAATACCAAGGTATGTTGGGCCAATGTGAAATTTTTCTTTTTCCATTGTTGGTTGTCCGTGCTATGGAAACTTAGATGCCTAATCTCTCACAGACAAAACTAACTCACCACCGAAATTACACAGATAACAGCGATGTCTAAGACTGGCTATGCCTACACACTTTGCTTTTTACTCAAAACGTGTCAGTGTCGGGTAGCTATTAACGTGTGTAGGGCTGTATCCTCTGTAGGTTTGGTTCTAAATTGATAGAAACTTGAGCAAAACTTATTAAACAACAGCCGCCTCTGGAATTGCACCTTGCATTCTCCCAAAAGCATCAATCAAATTCTGCAATTGTTGATCTGCTTTAAAAACTCCTAATCCGCGCACTGTGACTTTCCCCGGAGAATAGACAAACCGCGTCTTGAGATTGTCTGGTAAATTCGCCGCCAACAAATTCCAAGCTGGTTCCTCCATCGGCGTTTCTAAAACGACGTGCTGCTTGTTTTCTGGTTTAATTCGGCTAAATCCGAGTTTTTTCGCTAGCTGTTTGAGTTCCATGACTCGCAAAAGTTGATTTGCAGACACCGGTAAACTACCATAGCGATCGCTCCACTCGGCTGCAATCTGATTTAATTCTGATTTAGATTTAGCTGTGGCCACCGCCCGATAAGCACTCATCTTTTGATCCAAATCGGTAATATAATCTGCTGGGATAAATGCCGTCAGGTTAAGGTCAATCTGGGTATCCTCCACTTTCGGAATTTCTTGTCCTCGGATTTCCCGAATTGCTTCTTCCAGCATTTCCATGTATAAATCAAAGCCGATGGCATCCATTTGACCGGATTGTTCTGCACCTAACAAGTTACCCACACCTCTAATTTCCATGTCGCGCATCGCTAGCTGATATCCAGAACCTAACTGTGTAAATTCCTGAATTGCTCGTAATCTTTGCCGTGCTGCATCAGATAATTGCCGTTGCTTGGGATAAAATAACCAAGCATGAGCTTGGATACCTGCACGTCCTACACGACCGCGTAATTGATACAGTTGTGCCAATCCAAAGCGGTGAGCATCTTCAATTAAAATGGTGTTGACTCGTGGAATATCTAAGCCAGATTCAATAATTGTCGTACAAACGAGGATGTCTGCGTCACCATTACTGAAAGTGAGCATGGTTGATTCTAACTCGCTTTCATCCATTTGACCGTGAGCGATCGCAAATCTAGCTCCCGGTATCACTTCTCGTAAATTGGCTGTGGTTTCTTCAATCCCGTCCACTCGCGGAACTACATAAAAAACCTGTCCACCTCTATCTAATTCTTGACGAATTGCACTGCGGATACTTTCAGAATTTATTGGTGATAGATGAGTTTTAATCGGTCGTCTGGTTGGGGGTGGTGTAGTAATTAAACTCATTTCCCGAATTCCCGATAAGGACATATACAAAGTACGGGGAATGGGAGTGGCGGAGAGTGTAAGCACGTCCACTTGAGTTTTCAGGCTTTTAATTTTTTCTTTCTGGTTTACCCCAAACCTCTGTTCTTCATCCACCACCAACAGTCCTAAATCCCGGAACATCACGCCTTTACCCAAAAGTTGCTGTGTACCAACAACTACATCTAATTCACCAGTTGCCAATCGCTTTTGAATATCGCGGCGCTCTTCAGCCGAACGAAAACGGTTGAGCAAACCGACATTTACCGGGTAAGGTGCAAAACGTTCTTTGAGTGTATGGTAATGCTGCTGTGTTAAAATTGTCGTTGGCGCAAGGAGTGCCACTTGTTTACCGGCGGTGACTGCTTTAAAAACAGCACGAATCGCCACTTCCGTCTTTCCAAAACCGACATCGCCACAAACTAAGCGATCCATTGGGCGATTGCTTTCCATGTCGCGTTTCACATCTTGTACAGCTTTGAGTTGATCTGTCGTGGGTTGGTAGGGGAAAGAATCTTCCAATTCCTCCTGCCAAGGCATATCACTGGGAAAGCTAAAACCTTGTTGTTGCGATCGCGCTGCATACAGTTTCAACAAGTCCACCGCCAATTTTCTGATGGCTTTGCGGACTTTATTCTTGGTATTTTCCCAAGCTTTACCAGTCATCCTGTTGAGTTCCGGTGCTTTATCACCTCCGGCGCGGAACCGGGATAAAGCACCCACTTGATCGGCGGCAACTCTTAATAACCCGTCAGCATACTGCACCACCAAATAATCACGGGTTTCATTATTAATTGTCAAACTTTCCAGCTTGACAAATTTACCAACACCATGATTTCTGTGAACTACATAATCGCCTGGACGCAGCTTATTGGGATCAACCTGCTTAGAAGTAGCTTTGTGGCGCTTGCGGATATAGCCGGGAGTCGCCAAGGAATGCTGCCCAAAAAATTCCCGGTCTGTAACGATTACTATTCGGTATGTCGGCAGAATAAAACCTTCGAGTTCCGCAAGACCAGAATATTTTAGGGCTATGGGAGTATGGTTAATTTGCAGCTTATCTATCGCTTGGTAGTCGCGGGGATTGGGGATAAACTGAGCTGGACAATCATGTTCTTGCAATAGCGAGACAGAACGCGAAGGTTGAGCAGAAAGCAACCAGATTGAGAAATTGCGATCGCGTTCTTGACGGATAGTTTCAGCTAGTTTAGCAAACTGGTGTGGCGTGACTGGAAGTGATCGACTAGAAAGATTGATCCCACTATTTTCCTCTGACAGTTCCGATAAATATAGTGTTTTAAATTTGGCAATGTCAGCCAAACACTCATCAAAAGACCGATGAATTCTCGGTACCTGCTTAGACTCTTCCCCATTCCCCATTCCCCATTCCCCATTCCCCATCCTCCATTGTTCCTCAGCATTTTCGACCCAGCGATCACTATGAGCATGACACTGTTCTGGCTCATCAATAGCAATCAGTGTATTTTCTGATAGGTAATTTAGCAGAGATGCTGGTTGCTCAAAAGCCAACCCCAAAAAGCGACGACTACCCTCCAACAATGATGAGTTTTCAGTGCTAAGTTCTGAGTCAGGATTTAACTCAGCACTCACCACTCGCAACTCAGTACTCTTGTTGAGTGCCGCCATCACAATGGGAGCAAAGCTAGTGGGGGTAAGAATTAACTGATTAACTTTATCGAGTGCCGAACGTTGGGTTGCTGGGTCAAATTCCCGCATTTGCTCAATTTCATCACCAAACCATTCCAACCTGACTGGAAACTCAGATGAAACTGGAAAAACGTCAACAATATCACCCCGTCGGCTCCATTGTCCTTCCATTTCCACCAGAGGTACTCGTTCATACCCCAGAATAGTGATTTTCTCACTGAAGGCATTTAAGTCTAATTCCATCCCCCGCTTTAAGGTAAGACAGAATTGCCCAAAAGCCTCTGGTGGTGGCAAATGGGGTTGCAACGCCCCTTGAGTAGCCACAATAGCCATCTTAGGTAACTGAGAATTGGATGGGATCTGGTTTTCTTCCCCATTCCCCATTCCCCATTCCCCATTCCCCATGCTTAAATCCGCCAATACCTGCATTTGTCCCCAACTCATCTCAGTTTCCGGGTCAAAAGGTTCGTAGGGAGAAGCCTCGGAGGTGGGGTAAAAATGTACTGTTTGCCATCCCATTGCCTCCAGTTGTGCATAAACACGTCCAGCTTCTTCCAGAGTGGCGCAAACCACAAATAAATCCTTACCCTGAGCTTGCGCCAATGCCGAAGCGACTAAACCCTTGGGCAATCGAGAAATGCCATTTAACCGCAATTCTTGTTGTCGGTTTAGCTTAGAAATAAATTCAGTGGTGAGCGGCGATCGCGCTAAGGCACGCACAATAGAAGAAAATGACATAAGTACAACTAGCGGTGGGAGTCTTTGTGAGTCAGAAAATCTTGAGGCAGTTTATGTCAACTATTTTAAAAGTGTTGACAGCCTTCTTATTCTTTCGATGGAAGAATAATGCACAGCAACTAATAGACTTAAAAACTATAACTATTACTTTGTGTACAGTAAAAGCATTTATAGAAGCACCTTTAATACTAGATACTAGGTATTGAGCTACATTCGCTCTGATAAGCGGCAATTTTAAACATGTCCTCCATCACTTTTGAAATTTTAATCATTTTGGTGCTAATTATTGCCAATGGCGTGTTTTCTATGTCTGAGATGGCGATTGTCTCAGCCCGGAAAGTCAGGCTACAACAGCTTGCCAATCAAGGAGATGCCAAAGCAAGGGCAGCATTGAAACTCGCTGAATCTCCAAATCATTTCCTGTCAACCGTTCAAGTAGGTATTTCGCTAATCGGTATCCTGACTGGTGCTTTTGGAGGAGCAACAATTGCCAACCGACTGGCAGTCTATGTAAAACTTGTGCCTTTGTTAGCACCTTATAGCGAACCGATATCTTTTGGAATAGTCGTTTTGATCATTACCTATTTGTCACTCATTGTTGGCGAATTGGTACCAAAGCGTCTGGCATTAAATAATCCAGAAAGGATTGCATCGATTGTAGCTATTCCGATGCAAGCCTTGGCAGCGATCGGTTCTCCAGTAGTCTTTCTATTAAGTGCTTCTACAGATTTAATCCTACGAGTGCTAGGAATAACAGCTTCTACCGAGCCGCAAGTCACCGAAGAAGAAATAAAAATCTTAATTGAGCAAGGCACTGAGGCGGGAACTTTTGAGGAAGCCGAACAGGATATGGTAGAGCGAGTTTTTCGTTTAGGCGATCGCCCCGTCAGCTACTTAATGACACCCCGTCCTGATATCGTCTGGTTAGACTTAGAAGACACTGCCGAAGAAAATCGCCAAAAAATGGTTGATAGTGCCTATTCTCGGTATCCAGTTTGTCAGGCGGGACTTGACAACGTGCTGGGTGTAATCCCTGTCACCGACTTATTAGCCAGGAGTTTCCGAGGAGAAGCGCTGGACTTAACAGTGGGATTGCGACAGCCCGTATTCGTGCCAGAAAGTACCCGTGGATTGAAAGTTTTGGAATTGTTCAAGCAAACTATTACTCACATGGCATTAGTAGTGGATGAATACGGCGTAATTCAAGGATTAGTTACTCTCAACGACATCATGAGCGAAATCGTCGGTGATGTTCCTTCAACAGATGGACAGGATCAACCCCAAGCTGTGCAACGCGAAGATGGTTCCTGGCTTTTGGATGGGATGTTACCTGTAGAAGAATTTTTAGAACTTTTTGGTATGGAAGAGTGGGAATCCGAGGAACGCGGCAGTTATCAAACCTTGGGCGGTTTTGTCATCACCCATTTAGGTCGTATTCCTGCCGCAGCAGATCATTTTGAATGGCAAAGTATGCGAATTGAAGTGATGGATATGGATGGGAACCGCGTTGACAAAGTGCTAGTGGTACCGAAGGCAACTAAATTAGCAGATACAAAAAAAGCTGACTAGCGATGTTGAGGAGTTAGGAGACGCGATTAATCGCGTCTGTACAGGAGTTAAGAGTTATTTCTCGCCCAATTCCCAATTCCCAATTCATCAAGTCTTAGATAGACGTTTGACCGCTTCACCCGCCAACATTTGATGCGCTTGCTCCAAAAATTTGGGGATTTTATCGGCATGGGGAGTGCGGGCGAGACATTGCTGCAAGTTTAATTCCTCTAGCCGATCTGCTTTATTACCAGGAAACCAGTGACCGCCATCACCAAGTAGGTTGTAGCGCATTTTGGCATAATCTACCAGATCGTAGGCGATCGCTAAATTCCGCAGCCACAAAATCACCCGAATATTGACCTCACCAGGGGTTTGCTCGTAAGTTGGTAGATTTGTTTCCCAGGATTTTACCCAATCTTCTCCCAAAGTAGCGATCGCTTCTGACTCCAACCTTGCTAAGATGGGCGGCAAAATTTCTGATGCCCGATCTACTAATTCTAAAGTCTTCAGGTGTTCGTCAAAATCTTGTGGTTTTGCTGCTCCCACACTCAGAGTATGCACCTCTTGATGACTCAAACAAAACAAATCATTAAACACCATTGGACTCAAAGGAGCGCAAAGATTCACTAATTTTTGTGGAGGTTCATACAACAAACCTCCTTTATTCGATGGACTAATGATAAACACCCCCATATCATGGCGTTTAGCCGCTTCAATTGCCGCCCAATTCCATTGATTAATGTAGTACCAGTGCAGGTTCACGTAATCAAATAGATTGGTATTAATTGTCTGCACAATTGTATCTGTTGCTCCGTGTGTGGAAAAACCAATAAATCTAACTTTTCCTTCTGCTTGCAACTGCTGTGCTACTTCCAAGCAACCACCGGGACGGATGCTATAGTCTAATGACTCAGTATGGTTGATACCGTGCAATCCCAGTAGATCGACATAATCTAGCTGGAGATTTTTCAATGATTGTTCAAATGTATCGCGGAATTCTTTCGCATCTTCCTTTGGACTGATTTTGGTTTGAACAATCAGCTTTTCACGGGGAAGCTGAGGTAGAACTCTTCCCAATTGCATTTCGGAAGTGCCATAACCACGAGCAGTTTCAATATGATTAATCCCAACCTCGACTGCCCTTCTAATCGTCGCTTCCAGATTCGCCTGACTATCAGCAGGAATTTCATTATCGGGAACATCCTGCCACTTAAACTGATATCTCATGCCACCGCAGGAAAACACTGGCATCTGTAATTCTGTGCGTCCAAATCGTCTATATAGCATCAGTAGATTGTGGATTGTTTACCAACATAAATAGAAAACGACAGTCATCTAAGCCTACAGTGCCACAATAAATACCTCTGTTCAATCAGTGGCACTAGCAAGATTCATCGCATATTAAATTGGTCAGGTCTTTTGGCTATTGGACTGCGACCAGTATTCCCGTTCCACAGAATAATTATCTCATCCTAGTTACCACTAGCAAGTGATTTTTCCGTTATTCTCCCAATTTGTGTTTAGACTAAGAAATGACAAAATTACCCAGCAGTACTGGGTTGAGACTCCCATAATCTAGATATAGCAGTTCTCAATTGCCAAGAAGCAAGTGGCGTGAAGGTGAGCGATCGCGGCAGTGGAGTATTTTTGTCTCTTACAAACGTTAAATTTGCTGTATAAGTCGAAGATTTAAGCCGATTTTAGCACTTGTTTCTTTGATTCTATAATGCTTTATTTGATCCCGATTCAAAATCCAAAATTACTAGACTTCTCTTGCAAGGGTAGTAGGTTGTCAAATTAATTATTTGGAGACTGCGCTTGGATTAAGCAATTTCTCAATGTTTCGGCTAACACCTGTACATGCGGTTCATTAAATAGGTTATGGTGAGATCCAGAAATGTAATGGATATCTAATCCTCCAGCAACTAAGTCGCCCCAGCCGAATTGAGGATCGTATTGTGTCCCTATAGCTTCGTCCCGACTCTGATCGTCTGCTCGCAAGAGAACAGCTCGACCAAGGTAAGGTGAAAAGATATATTCACTGATGGCTTGAGTGTTAGCATCCATTATCTTTAAGTGCTTGTCATTTGCAGGGAAATCAATTATCCCTTGCAAGTAACGCTGATATGTTTTTTGGAGACGCTGCGTACCCCAATAAATCCATTTCACAAGTCTTTGCCAAAAGTAGACAGGTCCTTGTTGAGCTATATTATTTAAATGCAAAAAAACTCGCTTCAGAAATGGTGCCCGCCAACTATAACCTGGACGGCAACTATCAAGCATAACTAAAATACCAACTTCTTGACCTTGCTGCTGGAGTTGCCGAGCCATCTCAAAAGCAACTACACCCCCAAAAGAATAACCTCCCAGAAAATAAGGCCCATTGGGTTGAATGGTCTGGATTTCTTGAATGTAATGAGTTGCCATGTCTTCTACCCGCGTATACAAGGGCTGTTTTCCATCTAGTCCTTGTGGCTGTAGTCCATAGAATGGTTGGTCTAACCCCAAATGCAATACTAATTCACGGAAACACAAGACTTCTCCGCCAAGTCCGTGAATACAGAAAAAAGGTGGCTTGGAACCATTGGGTTGAATTTCTACCAGGGATGACCAGCTAGATTTTGATTTGTCTAAGGTATTTACTGAAGCCAAGTTTATTGCTAAATCTTCTTCTTGACAGATTATTTTGGCTAAAGCCTCTACAGTCCCAGACTGAAAGAGAATAGCAAGAGGAAAATTTTTACTAAATATCTTCTCAATTTGCCAAAATAGTTTTACTGCCAAGATGGAGTTTCCTCCTACCTCAAAGAAGTTATCCTTTACGCCAATAGGTTGGACACCTAAAATCTGTTCCCAAATCTGTGTTATTTCGCGCTCCACTTCATTACGAGGAGCAACAAAGGTAACTTCCGATGCTTGCCTTGATAAATCGGGTGCAGGTAAAGCATGGCGGTCTATTTTACCATTAGGGTTTAATGGTAGGGTGTCCAAAAATACAAAGTAAGCAGGCACCATATATTCAGGTAGCTGACTTTGCAAAAAGCGACGTAATTCAACTCGACTAGGAATTTGCTCTGCATTGGCAACAACATAAGCCACGAGTTGTT
The DNA here is from genome assembly GCF_015206985.1 of Nostoc sp. LEGE 12447. NCBI lineage: Bacteria > Bacillati > Cyanobacteriota > Cyanophyceae > Nostocales > Nostocaceae > Nostoc > Nostoc sp. LEGE 12447. The sequence continues at coordinate 10,030 of NZ_JADEXT010000043.1, forward strand.
TGTCACCATTAATATCCTCTCTAGCAATGACTAGAGTCTGTGTCAGTGCAGGATGTTGGTCTAATATGGCTTCAATTTCTCCCAATTCAATTCGGAAGCCACGAATCTTTACTTGGTAGTCAATGCGACCAATAAACTCGATATTTCCATCGCTTAAGTAACGTGCCAAGTCCCCAGTTTTGTAAAGACGTGCCCCAGTTTCAGAGCTAAAAGGATTGAAAATAAACTTATCTATGGTCAATTCTGGACGGTTAAGATAGCCTCGTGCCAAACCAATACCACCAATGTGCAGTTCACCTGATTCACCAACAGGCACAGGCTGCAAATTTTCATCAAGGATGTGAATCTCTGCATTGGCCACGGGGCGACCTATAGGAGCAATGGTAGAATTAGTGCCGCGCTGACAAGTCCAGAAAGTGGTATCAATAGAGGCTTCTGTCGGGCCATAGCAATTATGGAGAACATTGTCCAAATCCAGTTTTGCAAAAAAGCGTTCTATGAGTTCGCTAGGTAAAGCTTCACCACCACAGGTAATATGCCTCAGAAATGAGCAATTCTCAATTCCCTTTTCTTCTAGTAAGACACGCAGTATGGAAGGTACTAAGGCCAAGACAGTGATTTGCTGCTCAGTAATAACCTTCACAAGGTATGCAGTGTCTTGATGTCCACCAGGGCGAGCCACGATCAATTGCCCCCCGAAGCACAATGGCCAGAATATCTGCCACACTGAGGGATCGAAGCTAAAAGAAATAGTCAGTAAAACCTTATCTGCCTGAGTTAATCTAAAGGTGGTTTGCCGCCAGTAGAGTTGGTTGCGGATACCACGGTGAGGGATCATAACACCCTTGGGCTGTCCTGTAGAGCCAGATGTGTAAATTACGTAGATAAGATTATCATCTGTCGTTTCATTTACAGGATTTTCTTGACTGTTTTGAATATTTCCTTGCCAATTTGAATCGAGACAAAGTACCTGTGCTTGATGTGGTGGCAAGTTCTTGAGCAATTTTTCTTGGGTTAACAATACTGGTGTCTGAGTGTCTTCCAATATGAAGGCTAAACGCTCTGAGGGATATGCCGGATCTAAAGGCACGTAAGCACCTCCAGCTTTGAGAATTCCCAGTAGTCCTACTATCATCTCCAAGGAGCGCTCTAGACAAATGCCTACAAGTACTTCAGGACCAACGCCTAAAGCACGTAGGTGATGTGCTAGTTGATTAGCCTGCTGATTTAGCTGCCAATAAGTAAGTTGCGTATTTTCAAATATTACAGCAATGGACTGGGGCGATCGCTCAACTTGCATCTCAAACATTTGATGGATGCACAAATCCTGATGATGATCTAGTTCAGTATCATTCGATTCCTGTATAACTTGAGTATCGAGGATATTAGTTAAGGTGTTTAAGGGAATATTTTGCTTATATTCTGAAATTTGCCTATTTATCTGCATTTTTTATGTACCAACTCCACAAGGAGATGCCATTATTTTAATTTATTTATTCTTTATTGTATATGCGTTTATATCAAATCCTATGCGAGGCTATACATTAAGTATCTCAGCATAGAAGCCCGAAGTTGTATAAACACAACCTAGCTTAGCTTCAGATGTGAGACGCTGGGCAAACAGTTTCTAGGTTTTCGTACACAGGCAAATCATATAAATTTTCAAATAAAATTTGTATTTAAATCTGTAGATAATCGATTTATATTTAATATAATAATCTCCATTTTTAACAAATATTTAATTTAAAGCGGTAACTTTATAAATACAAATTAAAGTAAAAGTATTATTATTCATTTTCTAGGTATAGCAATAGATCGGCACTTTTTACACCTTTCCTTTTAGTTAACAAATTAAAATTTTTTTCTTTACAAGATATAAAATTATGGAAATTAATACTGATAAAACCTTATCTTTTTTTATAGAAATTTGTTAGAGTAAAAGATAATTATTATCGAATCTTCACTATGTTTATTTATATGTAAAAATAGTGTGAAGCCATGATTATGATTTGTTTAAATAATTAAGTAGGGGTCATGAGTTGCATATACTAAAAACACATCAGAGAGTAACTGGTGACTCAGGACTATAGCAATCCGAGTTGAAATGTAAGAACATAAGGAGATTAAAAGTACGTGTTTTAAGCTATTTTAGCGATTTCCTTCATACAAAGTGGCGTAATATTTTTTACTTGATGCTACCATTCTCAAATCAGGTCTCCATAAAAACATATCATTGGCATAAAGATAATGTAGGAAAAAAGGCTTAGAAGGTGAAATTATCTATAAATGCAGATATAACAAGACTCACAGATAGATTTTGTTCATTTATTAGAATTTATTGTTGTTAATCTGTTACAAAATTCTCTCAAGATAACCATGAGACTTGACACAAGTTCAAGCACGAAATAATTTTTGTAAACTTTTGTAACATTATCCAAACTTTTGATGCGTTTCGTTATATGTTATGTGTGTAAGTCTTATTAATTAAGTAATTATGCGTAAAAAACAGAGAACTTCTAAGGAAAGCTAAATTTATCTAGCTAAATATGCTACAGTATTTCCCGAATGAACATAATTGTCTCATAGAAGTAAAACTCTGCAATGGAACTGTAATCACTCAGTTCAACTGTTACGCCCTTTCAAAAGTCTAATATTTTTACCTGACCTATTTAATTATTAATGTCAATGTCAGGAATTTTATTAAACTATAAGAAGTTAACTTACCAAAAAATCATTTTCTTGCGCTCAAAGCTCAAAATATCCAGACTAAACTGAATCTTGACCTGCAACAAAAGCTAAATATCTGGGTAGTAAATTTCCTCAAACCGATCCTGGAATATGCTTTTGATAGAGAAATTCAAGTTACTCCGAACAAAATAGTTAATAATATTTAGACTGCAAAGAAGAGGTTTCTTTGAAATAAAAATGTGGGATATCTCACTTGTCTTAAATATTAAGTTTTGATCAAATTCCATCAAATTTTAAATATACCAAGTGTTCCTCAGTATGAGTAATCAAAGCATTACAACAAATAAATTCAGTGAAGTACCTTTGGATTTACGTGCATCTTCATCTGTAAGGGTACGCAAAGGTTCATGGTGGTTGAGATTAATAACATTGTTTCTGGTAGATTATACCCTTTTATCCTTAGCTTGGGTTTTTGCTGGATACAAATCTTTTTATGGTAATTTTTCTTGGGATCTCCCTAGTCATTACTTACCGATTTTAATAACTATTGGTATTCAAATAGGATCGCTAGCTATAGAAGGTATTTATAGAGAAGGTCAAAAACGCTATGACTATTTGAACATTATTAAATCGCTAACTTTTGCTCATGGACTAATAATATTTGCTTGTTTTTTGTATCAACCTGTTGTTGATATTACACGCCCAAAATTAATATTGTTATCTTGGCTTCTAAGTATATTATTTATTTGTACTGGGAGATACGGTGTAAATGTTACTTTGGAATATCTCCGTAAGCAGAAAAAAATAGTTCGTTCTTCTGTCTTCATTATTTGTGATCCTCAAGACCATGAGCAGATTGCTAGCTTTATTAAAAAAGAAAAACACTATATTGTATCTGGAACTGCTCATGCTAATTCATTAGACAGATATCAGCGTCAAAAAACATTGAATCAACTTAATGAATTAGGTGTAACAGAAGTTTTTATATCTTGGGATGCTCTAAAAAATAGAATGTTTTTATGCTGGTTATTTCAAGCATCTGGTATTCAAGTACATATTTTACCGATGGAATTAAAACCAATTTATAAAAACATAGAATTTAATAAAATAGGGGGAATGCCTTGTCTGAGTTTGGATTGTCCGATAATTACAGGTAAGGATTTTTGGATAAAACGTACTTGTGATTTCTGTTTTGCAACTTTATTTGTAATGTTATCATTTCCGATTTATATAGCTATAGCTGTAGCTATAAAACTGGACTCTCCTGGAACAGTATTTTACAGGCAAACGCGTATAGGTCTACATGGGCAACAATTCAAAGTATGGAAATTCAGAACTATGAGGTCTGATGCCGAAAAGTTACAGAAAGAATTAGAAGCTTTAAATGAAACGAAAGATGGGATTATCTTTAAAATTAAAGATGACCCTCGTATTACTCGCGTTGGAAAATTTCTTCGGCGTTATAGTTTAGACGAATTACCTCAACTTTTTAACGTTATCTTTGGAGAAATGAGTATAGTAGGTCCCCGTCCGTTACCTACTAGAGATGTAGACAAGTTTTCTGAACATCATTTTATTCGACATGAAGTTTTACCTGGTATTACAGGTCTTTGGCAAGTCTCAGGTCGCTCAGACATTGTAGATTTTGAACAAGTGATAAATCTTGATCTGAACTACATTGAAAATTGGTCTCTTGGGTTGGACTTTGAAATTTTGCTCAAAACAGTTATGGTGGTTTTGAAAAAAGAAGGTGCCTACTAAGCTTTAAATTTGCTCTACTTTCTCAATTTTTCTTGAAGGCACCAATATTCATCGTTAAACCTTAGTGATCCGGCAGTTTTATTTTAATCAAATTCAACGATAATCATTAACATGGAAAAAGTTTTTGCTACGAAACTAGGTTTTTTGCCGGATCAAGAAAACCTGGTTACTAATTTTGGATAAGGTTGAGCTAAGGTCAAACAAAAAACAAAATTAGAAAAGACAGTAAGAACTATAATGGTTACGTGTTGATATGATTATTGCAACTTGCAGTGCAATTTCTTGCGGATTAAAGTGAGCTTTTTCTAATTTTAAGTGAGCTTTTTCTAATTTTGTACAAAGTCTGAAAGTACAAATATTTATGCATGGAATCAAGTATAAAAACTTCTGAAGATATATCCATACATATCCAAAAAGATCAGTTTATGAAATACATGGGTATTTAGTGATTTAAAACGAATTAAGCTGAATTAATAATTTTAAGAATGGCAGAAAAGTACAAATTTATAAGTAATTCTTTATCAATGATAGTCAATCGGTTAGCACAGAGCATTACCGCCTTTGTATTAACCGCTGCTATTGCTCGAACTTTAGGAGCTGAGGCTTTAGGGCAGTATCTACTAGCCTATAGCTACTATTTTATCTTTGTGGGCATTGCTTCACAGGGGCTAAAGACATTGTTCACTAGAGAACTAGCACGTGAGCCAGAAAAAACACCAGTTTACTTAATGAGTGGTACCTGGTTGCAGTTAATATTTAGTTTCTTCAGTTATGGGGCATTAGTGATTGTAGTCTTTTTACTTCCCTATAGTTCCACAACCTCTACTCTTTGCTACATAATGGGTTTAACAATCATTCCCTTTGCACTTTCCAACATAACGGAGGCAGTTTTTCAAGCTCAAGAGAAGATGCATCTTATTGCCATAGCTACAGTTCCAGTGTATGTAATACGCCTAATAATAATGATTTGGGCGATGCAACTAAAATACGGAATTGGATATTTGGGAGCGATTCTATTTTTTTCAGAAACAGTAATTCTAATAATTGAATGGATTTTTATCAGACGATTAGTCAAAATCCAATGGCAGATTGATGGAAAATTTGTACTTAATACAATCAAAAGTGCGCGTACATTTTTTGCTATTGAAGCAATAGCTGTAGTCACTGGCCGAATTCAAATTTTGATTCTTTCATTGTTAGGAAATGAGTTTTTAGTAGGTCTATTTGGTGGAATAGCACAATTACTACAACCCTTTTCGATTATTGCTAACAGTATGATTTTAGCAATGTTTCCAAGATTTTCAAAGGCAGTAGACCAAGGAAGGGAAAAACAGAAGCAGACCGCAGAAACTATTATTGAAATCCTACTAATTATGGCATTGCCCTTATTTTTGGGATTGTTATTTTTTGGCAAAGATTTACTAATTTTTGTGTATGATTCTAGCTTTGCTCAAGCAAATCTAGCCCTTCGCCTAAGTGCTATATCACTGGTTTTTTTGCCCTTCATCCGCTCACTTTCATATCTACTGGTAGCCAATGGTTTTGAAATAGTTAACCTACGTGAAGTGGTGATTACTACTATATTCGGAAGCTTGGGAGGTGTAGTATTAGTTTCCCGATATCAGTTACTAGGTGCAGCTTTAATGGTATTGTTAATGACGATTCTGGGTTTTAGCCAGTATATTTATTTCACCTATACTCGCTTGTTTTCATTAAATTTATGGCGAATTATGCGCCGACCATTGATAATAAGTGTTTTAATGTTACCCATATTTATATTATTGCAAAAAATTAACCTAGACTTTGTATTCACTTTACTTATTGCAACTTGTACCTATGGTTTATTTGTGATTTATTTAGGTATTCGTGCGTTTGGCGGGTTTCGTTTTTTATGGATGAAACTTTTAAGAGAACATTAATTGTTCAATCTAAAATTATACAGACAAACAATCCAAAGTTTTATAAGTAAGAATATAATTTAAATTATGATTAAAGTTGCCCTATTACATTTTGGCTTTGAAGACTACACCATTGAATTAGCAAATAGTCTGGCTAAATATGTTGATTTAACGGTAATTCACCCAAAAAAGCTCTCAGATGTATGCCGTGATGCGTTTGATCCCAGTATCCGTGTCATTACCTTTAACAAACCACGGATTCGCGACCCGCGTAATGTGTTGTCTATGAACGCTATGATGCGTATTATCAAAGATATACAGCCAGATGTTTTACATGTGCAAGAAACTAACGATCCTTGGTATGATTGGACGTTGTTACTCAACAGGATGCCAACACTAGTAACAACCATCCACGATGTATTTCGTCACCCAGGAGATAAGGTGGCTGTATTTGGTTCAGAGTATACTCGGCGTATTGCCTTCTATCGTTCCCAACAATTGATTGTTCATACTGATCAACTCAAAAAGATTCTAATTGAACAATTTAATTTACCTGAAGGGCGAGTCAATGTCATACCACATGGTGAACTTGGCAGTCTGTATCAGCGCCGGGGCGATCGCAATAATCAGCCTCGCGATCCAAATACATTGCTATTTTTTGGACGCATCTGGCCCTATAAAGGATTGAAATATTTGCTTGAGGCTATGCCCTTAATTGCTGAACGTGTACCTCAAGTCAAGCTGATTATTGCTGGAAGGGGAGAAAATATCAACCAGTATTTCCCTAACGGTTATGATGAGAACCGCTACGAGATTATCAATAGACTAATCTCTCTTGAAGAAGTAGGTAATCTATTTCAACGTAGCACACTAACAGTTCTACCATACATTGAAGCGTCTCAAAGTGGTGTAGCAGCTTTATCTTATGGAATGGGAACGCTGGTTGTAGCTTCTGATATAGGGGGATTGAGTGAGATAGTTCAGCATAAAAAGGATGGTTTATTAGTTCCACCACGTGATGCTCAAGCCCTATCTGATGCCATCGTTTGTTTGTTAAGCGATCGCGACTTACAACAAAAAATGCGAACTGCGGCACTAGCTCGTTGCCAGCAAGATTTAAATTGGTCAAATATCGCTGCTCAAACTGTGGAGGTTTATCAAAAAGCCATGAAAACAATAAATTAGTAAAATTCTACTCACTAAATTGGCATTTAACAAACATAATAATGACTCATCTCACAAACAAAGTATTTGCCCAACTAAACTGAAACTAGCAACTACTAATCTCTAACTTGCTTAATATATTTTCTCTATGCATACATAATTATAAAAAATGAGGAAATTTTTAATTTCTGCTGAACAAATATTTACATTTACTTCCTTGATGCTATATTCAGGAACCCCACTAGATGGTTTTTTGACTGATGGCTTTACTGTAAAAGAAGGAGATAGAATTATATTTCGATTACTTTATACTCTTACATATATAGTCAGCCTTTCATTGATTGCTCTACGTTGGAAGAAAGTTACTTATGCTTTTAGCAAAGATAAGTTTATTTGGTTGCTGATTGGAGTTTCTGCACTTTCTATTTTTTGGTCTTTAGATCCAGACATTACCGTGCGTCGCGTCATTGGTTTGTCAGGAACAACTATCTTTGGACTTTATTTAGCTTCACGCTACACCTTAAAACAGCAGCTAAAGCTATGTGCATATATGCTTGCCGTCTCAATAGTAATGTGTTTATTATTTGTTATATTTTTACCACAAATTGGAATCGATCCTGCATTTAATAGTTGGAGAGGAATATTCCCAACCAAGAATGTACTGGGCAAGAGATTTGTACTTAGTGCAGCAATATTTTTATTCCTTGCCATTACTAGTAAAGAAAATCGTTTGGTTTTATGGCTTGGCTATATTACTTCTGGAGTACTTATATTATTATCCCAATCAGCAACATCACTATTGAATTTTATAATCATCACAGTAGCTTTTATTGTGTATTGTCGAATTTTACATTTAGAATACAAAGTATTTATACCTGTTCTGACGTTTATATCAACATTGAGTATAGCTTTTTATTACTGGTTCATCTCACAAGGTGATTCGATTTTAGGCTTAGTAGGTAAAGACGCAACACTCACCGGACGCGCAGAATTATGGCCTGTTGTATTGGAGATGATTGGAAAAAAACCATGGTTAGGATATGGCTATGGAGTATTCTGGGAGAAGAGTAGTGAATCTTCTATTGTTTTACAAACGGTACAATGGGACGCTCCTAATGCTCATAATGGATTTCTGGATCTTTGGCTATCATTGGGTCTATTAGGATTCTTGGTTTTTATAATTGGGTTTGTTATTAATTTATTTAAAGCGATATATTTAATCCGGCGGAATCAAACATCCGAAAGTATATGGCTCTTAGTTTATCTTACATTTATGATTCTTTCAAATCTAACTGAAAGTACATTGCTAGTTCAAAATAGTATGGAATGGGTACTTTATGTAGCAGCGATATTATCAAGTCAACTTTACTACGCACGCGAATCTCTAAAACTAGAATCAATATAAAGTTGTAGAGAAGATGGAGTGATTTAAATATAAATTTCTTGATTAATAAATTTTAACTCAAACAAAATATTTTTGTAAGTTTTACAAAAATGTATGTACAGATAGAGTTAAATTAATAAAGCTATAAACCAAGATATTTTTACCTCAAATTAACCAAAAAATAATCGTACTTTTATTGACAATATTTTAGGCGTAGATACTCTACTTACAGATGTACTAATATGTTGAAGTAAGTTACGCATCGATTTGACTCAGAGAAAATCAAACAATAAACTGTGATTATTTCGGTGATATATTAATCAAAGATATACCAACTTATTTCAAAAGTACAGCCTATGTCCCGAACTAATACTCTCAAGATTATCATGTTAGGTCCTAGTTTACTCCAGCAGGGTGGGATTTCCGGTTATGAGAAGCTTTTTTTAGAATATGCTCCTTCTGAAATTCAAATATATCATATTATCACTCATGAGGACGGATCAATAGCACTGAAAACAATGGTGTTTTTGAAAGCTATATGGAAATTTATATGGATATTAAGAGCAGAAGAAGTTGATATTGTTCAACTTGAAATTTCACAACGCGGCAGTGTTTTACGGCAAGCAATTATGACACTTTTAGCTTGGCTATTTAACAAACCGATAATTCTACACGCTCATGGTAGTCAATTTCATCTTTTCTATGCTGGACTTGCTAACTGGATACAGAAATTGCTAAGTTGGATATTTTGTAAATGTCAACGCTTAATTGTATTATCGGAAAGTTGGAAAAGTTTCTATATAGAAAATCTTGGTCTTAAACCTGAACAAGTTGTAGTTTTTTACAATCCAGTAAAATTTCCTCCTGAAGTTCCACACCGTTCAGTTTCTGCAAAAGTTAACTTACTTTTTTTAGGACGAATTGGTCAACGGAAAGGAGCATTTGATTTGATCAAAGCTTTTTCTTTTTTGCCTACTGAATATAAAACCAGATCAAGTTTGATTATGGCAGGAGATGGAGACATAGAAGAGGCAAGCAATTTAATTACGACTTTAAATCTACAAAACTATATACAATTGCCTGGCTGGATAGGGTCAGATGAACGTGATATTCTTTTAAGTAAGGCAGATGTTTTTGTGTTGCCCTCTTATAACGAAGGTCTCCCACTAGCAATGCTGGAAGCAATGGCTTGGGAGTTACCAGTCATAGTTACACCAGTAGGAGGCATACCTGAGATAGTTACTCAATCTGAAAATGGATTAATTGTTAATCCAGGAAGTGTTGAGCAGTTATCAGATGCTATTAGGTCTTTGATTGAAAATGAGGATTTGAGGCTCTCTCTAGGATCTAAAGCGAGAAAAAGTGTTTTTCATCTTGATATCAAAAATCACTGGATTTCTTTTCTTGATTTATATCGTTCAGTGTTAAGTTGAAATGATAAATCTAGCAACTGCAAAACAGAAAACTATAAAAATGCAGACCTGCAGTTTATTCAGCCCAGTTTCACCAGGTATGACTAAAATTTACCCAAAAAAGGCAGATTTTAGAATTGACAAGTCAGTGTTTTACTAAACTGATTAAGAGTTGAGATTATTATGGCATTACCTAAAAAAGTACTAATTATCGTTGAAAATCTGCCAGTTCCCTTTGATCGGCGGGTATGGATGGAAGCAACTACTTTGCAAAAAGCTGGGTATGAAGTTAGCGTAATTTCACCAACAGGTAATGGGTTTGAGAAATCTTACGAGATTATTGAGAAAATTCACATTTACCGTCATCCTCTACCACCAGAAGAAAGTTCTGTTCTTGGCTATCTTCGAGAGTATAGTTGGGCGATTAATTGGCAATTCCGTCTAGCTCAACGGGTATGGCGAGAGCGGGGTTTTGATGTTATCCATATTTGTAATCCGCCGGATTTACTTTTTTTAGTAGCAGGATGGTTTAAATTATTTCATCGCATCTGGGTTATCTTTGATCATCATGACCTCAGTCCGGAGATGTATGAAGCTAAGTATCAACGGCGAGATATTTTTTATCATGGATTATGCTGGGCTGAACGCTTGACCTATGCCACAGCAGACATAGTAATTTCAACGAACGAGTCGCACCGAGAGGTAGCTCTTACCCGTGGGCACAAGAAACCGGAGAAGGTCTTTGTAGTTCGTAGTGCGCCCGACCTTTCCCGTTTTCACCGAATGCCCCCAAATCAGAATTATCGTAGAGGTAAGAAGCACTTGATAGGATATATGGGTGTCATGGGTGAACCAGAGGGAATTGATTATCTTCTGAGAATAGTATATTATATTACCCAGAAAAAAAATCGCCAAGATATTCACTTTATGTTGATTGGTAGTGGACCAGCAGCCGAAAAACTTAAAGTTTTATCCAGAGAGTTAGGAGTGAGTGAGTTTGTAGAATTTACAGGTTTTAAGCAAGGGGAGGAACTTTTAGAAAGGCTTTCCAGTTGTGACGTTTGTGTAGAACCCTCCCCAACATCTGCTTATAACGAAAACTGCACCATGAATAAAATCCTCGAATACATGGCGATGGGAAAAGCAATTGTCCAGTTTGATTTGCGAGAGGGAAGACGTTCTGCACAGGAAGCATCTCTTTATGCCAAGCCTAATGATGAGGTTGAATTTGCTGAGAAAATTCTAGAGCTTCTAGATTCTCATGAACTAAGAGAAAAGATAGGAGCTGAGGGACGACTGAGAATGGAGAAGATTCTTGAATGGCAATATCAAGCTCCGAAATTGTTAGAGGCTTATGATAAGATTTGGCAAAGCTAGTTGGCATTATTGTGCGACAATGGGAACTAAATTTATAACTTAGATAGTCTATACTATTGTCATATTGTCAAATCGCATCATTCTTGTCAGTTGCAGTGGTTTGTGAATTCTCTAAGTCTTTTTTAGTTTCTTACTTAATATCTGTATTTGGGAAGATTTATGTCAGAAAAATCTACGGAATCTAGAGAATCTATTGATTTAGACCTCAGTCGTTACCTATTCATATTGAAACGATGGTGGCTACCTGCTACTGCGATATTTACAGCTACAGTTATTCTCAGTGCTATAGCTACACAATTTATGAAGCCATCCTATGAAGCCGAAGGAAAACTATTATTTAGAATTCCTTCTTTTAAAGTAGTAGGAGCTAGTCTTTTGCCTAGTAATACAGAAGGAGGAGATGCAGGGGATTTAAAATCACTGCTAGCAACTCAAAATCCGATAAACACTCAGATAGAAGTTATTTCTTCCCCTGCTTTATTGCAGAAGACAATAGATAAGCTACAACTGAAAGACAAAGAAGGTAAACCTCTAGAAGTAGAAAAGCTGCGGAAATCTTTGACCCTGAAAATTGTTAGTGCAACAGATGTATTGCGAATTAGCTATACCAGTCCTGACCCCGAGCAATCAGCAGCAGTGGTCAACACAATAATGAATCTTTATTTAGATAATGATATTCTGACAAATCGCTCTGAGGCGGCAGCAACTCGTCAATTTATTGCCAGGCAGCTTCCTAAAACTCAAGAAGTTGTTAATAATACAGAAGTAGCACTACGTATATTTAAACAGAAGTATCAGATAGCAGATCTGTCAGAGGAGACAAAGTCAGCTGTTTCAACTATTGGAAATCTAGACAATGAGATGAATACTGTTAAGGCTCAGCTGGATGAGGTAAACGCCCAAACCAATGAACTGCGCCAGAAAGTAGAGCTAAGTTCTCAGGAAGCGATCGCTGTGAGTGCCCTTAGTCAGTCACCGGCAGTGCAGGGAGTTCTTGCACAACTTCAAGAAACTGACCGACAGCTAGCAATTGAGCGTAGCCGTTTCCTAGATGACAACCCTGTAGTTGTTAACTTAGAAGCAAAGAAAGCTAGCTTAAAATCTCTCTTACAACAGCAAATTGGTCAGACTGTTGGCAATAAAACAGAAGTTTCACAGAACCTATTACAGATTGGACAACTAAGACAAAATCTGATCCAAAATTTTCTGCAATCGGAAATACAGCGCATTGGTTTAGCAAAAAGACTCTCCTCTTTATATAACTCCCGTTCTATATACGAAAAGCGCGTTAAACTCATACCCCAACTAGCACAAAATCAGAGGGAGTTAGAACGAAAAGTTGAAGTCGCAGAATCAACATATCAAACTCTGTTGAAAAAGGTTCAAGAATTACAGTTAGTTGAGAATACAAATACAGCCAGCTCGCGGATTATTGCTCAGGCTATAGTGCCCGATAAGCCAGTAGAAAGCAAAAAAATTATTGTTTTAGTAATAGGAGTAATGTTCGGTTTATTCTTGGCTACTACAACAGTTCTTGTTCTAGGTATGAGAGATAGATCTCTGAAAACCCTTCAAGAAATCAGAGATATATTTAGATATACTTTGTTAGGAATTGTGCCTTTGTCTGTTAAAAAGATTCGCTCCCGTTATTCAAACGCAGAATCAATAAATCAAACAATTGCTGTCAGAGATACGCCTTACTCTTTAACTAGCGAAATGTACAGAATGATTCAAGCGAATCTGAAATTCCTGAGTTCAGATAAAGTTCTGAAAACCATCGTGGTAACTAGCGCAGTTCCTAAAGAAGGCAAGTCTACAGTTTCAGCTAATTTGGCAACAGCGATCGCTCAATTAGGACGTAAAGTTTTACTAATAGATGCAGATATGCGAGTTCCTTCTCAGCATCATCTGTGGGAAGTAAGTAATGCAGATGGCTTGAGTGAAGTTCTTATAGGTCAGACTGAATTTGATGTTGCTTTATCTAAAGTAATGGATAATCTTGATGTCTTAACTGCTGGCTCTAGACCTCCCAATCCACTGGCTTTGCTTGACTCAAAGCGGATGGCATCGCTAATTGAAAGTTTTTCATCTCAATATAAATATGATTTTGTAATTATTGATGCTCCTCCCTTGCTTTTGGCAGCCGATGCTTTGACTATAAGCCAAATGACTGATGGGATTTTGTTAGTCGCTCGACCTGGGGTAATTGATTCTAACAGTGCATCTGCCGCTCAAGAAATGCTAGAGAGATCAAGTCACAACGTATTAGGTTTAGTTGTGAATGGTATCATTGATAAAAATGAATCTAGTAGTTATTTCAACCATGTTAAACAATACTTTACTCATCAAGATTTGGCAAAAGAGACAAAGCTAAAAAAACGTATTCCAGATAAAACTTCTGTATAAAATAAGTTAAATAAATTAGGATTTTGTCTTACCAGTTAATTTAATACCATAACTGGTAAATAATAGTACAGTATTAATTACACAATAACTTGGCTGAAATTCTTGCCTAGTAAAACATCAATAATTAATTCTGCTGGGATACTTGTATCATATCTGTTTAATTATTTAGCAAAAAAACAATAAGCCTACTTTCAGAGGTAGGCTTATTATTTTGTATAACTCTAGACTTCAGCCTGACAGAACTATGTGTTGTAGATTGTAGGGTGTAGATTTCAGGACACAATATTACGGTTACTGATATTCGTGTGCCCCAATATCATATCCAGCACCGACAGGACGATATTTACCAAAATAATCATTTTTCAAATTATTCCACTTAAAACCATTGTTGATGGCCCGACTAGTTCCCTTTATTCTAAAGTCACCACCTGAGGGATTTACAAATTGTGGATCTGCCATAATATCGTTAGGTCCCACAGAAACTGCACGAGAACCATTGTTGTTGTAGAGGTTGTAGTTAAAAGTAGTGTTGGTACTTTTATTATTCGTACTTATTGTTTTGTTAGCCGCAGCATAAATGATGTTATTGATAACTTTGACATCACCTGAATAATTACTCATTATTTGTCCGTGAGTAATTTCCTTAGTCTGGTTATTCAGATAAACAGTGTTGTGGACAATATCCACATGATCGCTTGAAAAGGTATGAATGCCCGTACCACCATTTTTATATGAGATATTGTTGGCAATCAAAGTACGTCCTTGATACCCATTATCTCGTGACTTATCAACAATAATACCATTACCATCTTGGAACTTTCCATTGTAATACCAGGGAACAAACATTTGATTATTGTAGACTTTGTTTCTGGTAACATACATCCTATAGTTCAGGTTCTTATCATAATTCCAATTGTTGAGCAGTGAAATCCCACTAGCCCCGTATGGTGAGTACCAGGCATTATTATATACCTCGTTGTTGTCCACTGTTACATAGTCCGATTCAATAACTGAAATACCCGCACCGCCACAATCATGTACCTTGTTGTTGAGAATACGTATGTGGTGGGAACGACCATTTTTTCGTCCATCTATATTTATGCAGTTTCCACTCGTCAGTGGGTTGGATGTATTATACTTCTGACTCAGCGCATAACTCAGGGTTATATTGGTATTGTTCCCTGCAACCTCCAGACCATTTATCTCAATATATGAGGCTCCATTTTCAATGGAAATTCCATTCCATCCATTGTGCTGAATTTTTGGCTTATTTCCAGGATATGCCTTATAGGTAATCCATGAATTTGCCGTTCCAGAGCGTTTAATTACTAGTGCTGAACCGCTAGAGTAAGTATTCTTATATACTCCATCCATGATCAGTACTGTAGTGCCAGGACTAGTTAGGTCTGCTGCCCTTTGAATTGTCCTAAAGGCAGATGACGGAGTGAGTCCGCTATTTTTGTCGCTTCCGCTACCACTAACATAGTATGTTGTAGTTGTAACCTGGCTGATCAGCTTGCGACTTGGTAGTGGTGTGCTTTGATCGGTGGATAACTGACGAACGTCTTTAACTAAAGACTCTGTTATTCTCTGTCCTTGAACCAGACCTGTTAACGCCCAGGGGAGTACAAGAGATGCACTTAAACTGAGAAAGCCTAAACCATGAATCATCATAGGGAAAAATAGGGTATATTGCAAAAACTGAATCGTCAACGGTCAGTAACTCTAGCCTTGGTCAGTAAGTCAGTATTGGATACGGTCGTGTAACTGCCATTTGTAAGTTTATAAACGGTTTATCAGGTTTACACCTGAGCATTTCCACGTAAATATCGCTGAAATGTTTTCTAGGCAGTGTTAAAAAAATGGCAACTATCTGGTAAAAGTACTGAAAAAATTCTCAGTATCCAGAGTCATCCCATTAATGGACACAAACCAACCGTACAAATGACATCATTTCTAATTGGACATCATTCTACTGTGTATACGCGGTATCTGTAGTTAAGATAGTATATCTGTCATTAAACAGTTATTTTACTTAAATAATTCTTATGATAATGATAATTAGATCGAGGAACCAAGTCTTGCAGGGAGTAGATTATACAATCTTTACCTTCTAAAGTATTCTCATTATCATAAAAAATCAGAGTAACTAAAACAAAGTTTTAAAGGGTATATCAATGACAAATTCAGAAACTTCAGTGATAGCTTTCTGTTTACGGAATTTGAAGCTCAGTAATAAGGCTTAGACTTTTATAAAATTTAGTATAAAATATAAAGAATTTATTATGTAATCTAGTATTGTCTTATCCTATGGTCAAATAAGAGTATCTGGAAAGCGTTCGGGAGAAGTGTATTTCATTTACTGGCAACTGCTGTAATTTAACTAATACTTACGCGTAAGAGATACTCGCTTTTTTTTAAGAGGGATCGAGCTTTCTGGTTTTGAGTGCGTAAGTTCAGTTAATAAAAGAGGTGGTTATTGTGGAGAACAGTTCAAGAGAGATGAATATTGCTCTCTCGCAAGAGAATACACCAAGAGCAATCAATCTCTTTGACTATATAGATATTGTAATTTTGGGGACGGAGAAGTTTAAGCAACGCCCCCAATTCACATCTGTATATTAGGCTAGAGTCCGAACAAGTTCAGAAGATTAAAGATAACACCGAGAGGACCAGTGATAGTGTTTATGGTATCGCCAGTCTTAGCGGAACCCGATCGGTTGACTACAACAACATCATTATTGCGGAGTATGGGATTAGTTTGCTCATTAATGCCAGCAGAAAAATCCACTTTTACTATGCGTTTAGTGACAGAACCGTTAGGGTTGAGGCGAATCAAATCAACAGCACTGCTACTAGCTCTGGCATCATTAAATCCGCCAGCTGCCAGTATAGCTTGATTTAAAGAGCTATTCGGCTGAACGTCTGTTAACCCTGGTTTTTTAACTTCACCTACCACACCAACTTGAATACGTGTAGGAGACAAAGTAGTGGTAGCTAATTGAGTAGCTTCTGCGGGGTTAATCTCAGTTGCCGTCGGAATAACAATTGTATCTCCGTCTTGCACGATGATGTCTTGACTAGCGTCGCCACTCTGCAATAGTTGCCAAAGGTTAATATCTATAGCTTGTTCTGAGCCAGTTCTTGTAAGTCGACGTAGCCTGAGATTACGAACATCAGCTTGTGCTGTAATTCCCCCAGCTAGTTGAATAACCCGTGTCACGTTTGGTAGACCATTGGGATTAGCAGTACCACTGTTAGTTGCTGCGCCCCCCTGAGCATCTGTGCTGGCTGGGGTGACCAGATACGAACCGGGACGATTAACTTCACCGATAATTGTTACCGTGCGAGGCGTGGTTTGGCTGGCAGCAAAGTTAGATGCAAATATATTACGAGATTCTGCCACGTTGAAGTTGGTTGCTGTTGGCACAACTATGGTGTCTCCATCACGCAAGGTAATATCCTGTGATAACCTACCTGTTTGGATAAGTTCCTTCAAATTGACACTAACGGCTTGCTCTGAAGAACGTCCGATTTTACGCCTTAATTGAATTTGACTCACATCCGCAGCCAAGGTTACGCCCTGTGCTGTTGTCAATGCAGCTAATACAGTGGGGTACTGTACGCCTGGATTGTCTCCCGCGCCTCCGCTCAAGCTAAGAGTGTAAGCTCCTGGACGTGTCACTTCTCCGGCAACGAAAACATTGATAGGACGAGGCGATAACAAATTGACTGAGATTAAGGGACGTTTGAGGAAGCGAGCATATCTTCTAGCAATTTCGTCAGCAGCCTGTTCAGTTGTTAGACCGAGGACTGACACACTGCCAATTAAAGGTAGGTTGATTGCTCCACCTGGGGGAACTTGGTATTCTCCTGTATATTCAGGTACTTCAAATACATTTACCCGGATGCGATCGCCGCCTCCTAATGAATAATTAGTATCTAATTGTGTTTGTGTGCTTGGTGTTTGTGTCGTTGGTGGTAATGGTTGTCCCTGAGCTAGACTCGCAAATGGCACAGCGACATTGACAGCACTTAACAAAGCCACACCCACAACTGGCTGAGTTAGGAATTTGAATTTAAACAAACTTGTGTTAAGCATATTTACCTTAGATTCTGAAACTACGATTAATAAAGTACTGTCTAAACATTTTTATTTTGACTATACCTAAGTATTCAAGTTCCCCAACACTCTTATTTTCCCCGAAAAGTGTAATTTTCCGGAGGAAATTTGTTTATTGAATTTGAATTTTTAGTGAAGTTAATTTAAAGTTGAGCAAACTTGAATATGGGGATTATCAAAAAATATGTGACTTACGGAGATAAACGCAGTTTATATAAAAAATTGTCTGTTATGTAAATAGGTACTTACGAATAACGCATTTCTACCAAAGTCAATTAAATGACACTTAACCTGTGATTCTAAATATTCTATTAGTAGTAATTTTTGCAAAAATTATGAACTCCATTATTGATTAACTACAAATAATCTTGAAAAAAGGTCGAAATTTAGTTTTTTTGTGAGTTGGATTGAGCAAAGATAAACTCAAAAAGGCGGAAATTTAAGGTTATTCTGTAAAAAGATACCACGTATATACGTTGTTCAAAAAAATCTATAATTGAGTATTTGGCAACGAAATTAATTAACAGAGTTATTTTTTCTTTGAATTTGTTGAATAAAAAACTCTTCTAGGGAGTAACGTGACAAGTTCATAGCAATAATTTTACCTTCCATCAGACGAACACTAGCGAGGAAATCATAGTAATCGTCTTGTAGTGTACCTTGCCAGGAACCATCAGGTTCAAATCTGAGAGTGGGTATCCATTTTTTGAGAATTTCCCAGTCACCACCTTGACCTTTTACATGATATGTGTTCTCTACGCCTAAAAGTTCATTAAGGGAACCAGAGCAAATTAGTTCACCTTGAGCAAGGATGGCAATGCGATCGCAAATCTGTTCTACTTCACTAAGAACGTGGCTATTGAAAAAAATCGTCTTTCCAGCAGCTTTTAGTGCCAAGATGATTTCCCGCATTTGGTAACGTCCCACCGGATCGAGACCAGACATGGGTTCATCGAGAAAAACTAAATCTGGCTCATTAATTAGCGCCTGTGCCATACCAACACGCTGTAGCATTCCTTTTGAGTAGCGGCGTAAAAGCTTTTTGCGAGCATCAGCTTGGGATAAACCTACTAATTCCAGCAGTTGGGGAATGCGTTGGCGTTGGACACTTTGGGGAATTTGGAATAGTCCAGCAGCTAGCTGCAAAAATTCCCAGCCAGTGAGATAGTCATACAAATAGGGATTTTCTGGCAAATAGCCAATATGTTGCTTAACACTGCGATCGCCTATAGGCTTATCCAATAAAAATCCCCGTCCAGAAGTGGGATGAATAATTCCCAGCAACAATTTTAAAAGGGTGGTTTTACCAGCACCGTTTGGCCCTAGCAACCCAAAGGTTTCACCTTTGTAAACCGTTAAAGAACAGTTTTTGAGAGATACGACTTTTTGATTTAGCCAAAAACCAGTGCGATAGACTTTTCGCAACTCAGAAGTTAGGACTACTGGCGGAGTGTCTGCCGTATTAAGTTGAGAATCAGGGTCATCTGCAACAGACTTCATCTTGGTTCAACCACTAATAACCAGCTTGGTATTAATTACAAGTTACCTAGTAGGCTGATAATAACCATCACCAAGTCGTGTGTCAATTATTGGGGATTGGAGACTATAGGGGAAATAACTAATGCCCCTTTTTACAACTTTTAGAGAACGCCTTTAGAACTGGGAATTAGACCAGCACGACGGGGGTCAATCTCCACTGCTAGCCGTGTTGCTCTTGCAAAGGCTTTAAATGTCGCCTCTATGATGTGGTGGGAATTAATGCCATCCAGTTGCCGAATGTGGAGTGTCATTTGGCTATGATTCACCAATGCTACAAAGAATTCGCGCACGAGTTGGGTGTCATAAGTTCCTACGCGCTGGGTAGGAATTTGCAAGCCGTAGCTGAGGTGAGGCCGTCCAGAAAAGTCTAGCGCTACCTGAACTAAAGCTTCATCCAATGGCGCAAGAAAATTACCAAAGCGGACAATACCTTTTCTGTCGCCTAGTGCTTGGTTGAAAGCTTGGCCTAAAGTAATGCCTACATCTTCGTTGGTGTGATGGTCATCAATTTCCCAGTCTCCCTTGGCTTGGACATCTATATCAATCAGCCCGTGGGAGGCAATTTGATGCAACATGTGATCCAAAAACGGAATGCCTGTTGCTGCCGTGCAAGTTCCTCTACCATCCAAATTGATGGTAACTTGTACATCAGTTTCACCAGTAGTGCGGTGAATAGTGGCAATCCGAGGGGTTTTAGTTGACTGGTCGTAGTTTGAATTAACTTGGCGATTGGTTGTTTGCATGGGAAGTGGAGAATGGGGAATGGGGAATGGGGAATCGGCAAGAATAATTTTTTACTTACTCCCTCTACTCCCGACTCCCTACTCCCCAAATTATCTTACATTCCCATAATTTCATATCCTGCATCTACATATAGAACTTGTCCGGTAATACCACTGGACAAATCACTACATAAGAAAGCGGCAGTATTCCCCACTTCTAGCTGAGTGACAGTACGGCGCAGGGGAGCTACTTCTTCGACATGATGAATCATATCCAAAATTCCACCCACTGCTGAAGATGCTAAGGTGCGGATGGGGCCTGCGGAGATGGCATTGACGCGGATATTTTTCGGCCCTAGTTCAGCAGCTAGGTAACGCACGCTCATTTCTAACCCTGCTTTAGCAACTCCCATAACGTTGTAGTTAGGGATTGCTCTAACACCGCCTAAATATGTCAGCGTGACGATACTACCTCCCTCAGTCATCAAAGGTTTCGCTGCACCACTTAACTGCACCAGCGAGTAGGTACTGATTTCTAAGGCAGTGTTGAAGCCAGAACGAGAGGTTTGGCTAAAGTCTCCACTTAAATCGTCTTTACTGGCAAAGGCCAGACAATGGATGAGAATGTCTAGCTTCCCCCATTGCTCACGAATTGTCTCAAAGGTAGATTGAATCTGTTCTTCATCTTGGACATTACAAGGAAGAAATAAGCTTGGGTTGAGGGGTTCTACCAACTCCGCAACTTTTTTCTCCATTTTGCCGCGTTCATCCGGCAGGTAGGTAATACCCAGGTTTGCTCCGGCTTTATGCAGCTGTTGGGCGATGCCCCAGGCGATCGAGCGGTTATTGGCAATACCTGTAACAAGAGCATTTTTTCCAGTCAGATTCAGCATAGAAATTGTTAATGCGATCGATCATTAGGAGCATACTAGAATCTGAGGCACGTTTGTCTTTGTTTTATACAGGATTTGCAAAAATGAATATTGAGAAGGGTGTTTGCTATGACAAAAATCTTGATTTTTCCTAAAGATTTTCTCAAGATATCTTTATTTGTTCTTTAAAAAACCCTTTTTAATACAGTTATTGGAACTACTTATCAACAATTAGTAGCTGAAAGGATCAACAATTATGTATCATTATAAACAAACAGTTATGAAGCGATTAGTTTGAGTATAGGAAAGTACAGAAAGGTTGACGGTGCTTTATTCATTTTTCGGGTGTATTCTTAGGTAATCAGTTTTTGTTTTTCCGGCATTGGGTAGGGGAAGGGAGATGATCGTGACACAAGATAAAGCCCTAGCAAATGTATTTCGTCAGATGGCGACCGGGGCGTTTCCGCCAGTTGTGGAAACGTTTGAACGCAATAAAACGATCTTTTTTCCTGGCGATCCTGCCGAACGAGTTTATTTTCTTTTGAAAGGTGCTGTTAAACTTTCTAGGGTGTACGAGGCAGGAGAGGAAATAACAGTAGCATTGCTTCGGGAAAATAGTGTTTTTGGTGTTTTGTCATTGCTGACAGGAAATAAGTCGGATAGGTTTTACCATGCGGTTGCATTTACCCCTGTGGAATTACTGTCAGCCCCAATTGAACAAGTAGAGCAAGCACTTAAGGAAAATCCAGAATTATCAATGTTAATGCTGCGGGGTCTTTCTTCGCGCATTTTACAGACAGAGATGATGATTGAAACTCTTGCTCACCGAGATATGGGTTCTAGGTTGGTGAGTTTTTTATTAATTCTTTGTCGGGATTTTGGCGTTCCTTGTGCAGATGGGATAACTATTGATCTGAAGTTATCTCATCAGGCGATCGCAGAAGCAATTGGTTCAACTCGTGTTACTGTTACTAGGCTACTAGGGGATTTGCGTGAGAAAAAGATGATTTCTATCCACAAAAAGAAGATTACCGTGCATAAACCTGTTACCTTAAGTAGGCAATTCACATAAAATCAATCGGAGAAAGGGGAATCGGCGCGTGTTCTATTTTGAAAGATGACACTAATAGCTAGAGGTAAATCTAAAATTGAATAATTTCAGCTATTGCCAACTTCCACTTCTCCGCAGACAATGCTTAAAAGTAGTAGGCTGTATCTGGAAGGATTTCGGTAGCTAAAGATGACCACCGGATACATCCTCATCGCAGCAATTTTAATTCTGGGAGGCGTAATTGCCACCGTGGGCGATCGCATCGGCACACGAGTTGGCAAAGCCCGCCTCTCACTTTTTAAGCTTCGTCCGAAAAATACTGCCGTAGTGGTAACTATTTTTACGGGCGGTTTGATTTCAGCATCAACATTAGGAATTTTATTCGCTGCCGATGAAGGCTTGCGAAAGGGAGTTTTTGAATTAGAAGATATTCAAACAGACCTCAGACAGAAACGGGAACAGCTAAAAACCGCAGAAACTCAGAAAAGTCAGGTAGAAAGTGAGCTAAATCAAGCAAGAATTGCCCAAGCAAAAGCACAACAAGACTTACAGGCAATTAATCAGTCTTTACAGGCAGCAAATGCCAAACAACTCCAAACACAAGCTCAGTTGAACCGCACCATTAGTCAACAAGCTCAAACTCAAACTCAACTCCAACGCACTCAAGGTCAATTAGGACAAGTTGTAACTCAGTACCAAAAAGCCATAGCTGAGTTGCAAAGCGTTTCCAATCAAAGAAAAGAGCTACAGGCGGCAGTTGAACTACTGAAGACAGAACGACAACGACTGTACGCTGAAGCGAAAAAAGCCATTGACGAAGCCAAAACAGCTATTGAAAAACGCGATCGCGAACTGGCTAACCGTCAAGAAGCCATAGAACAACGCGATAAAAAAATTGGCCAACTCGATCAATTGATTCAAAAGCGGAATGTAGAAGTTGCAGCACGAGAGGAAGTGATTGCCAAACGGGAATCGCGCCTCAAAGAATTGGAAGCGCAACAAGAGCAACTAGAACTAGAAGTTGCCAGGCTGGAAAAATATTATCAG
Organism: Nostoc sp. LEGE 12447; assembly: GCF_015206985.1. Lineage (NCBI taxonomy): Bacteria > Bacillati > Cyanobacteriota > Cyanophyceae > Nostocales > Nostocaceae > Nostoc > Nostoc sp. LEGE 12447. The sequence goes on from NZ_JADEXT010000043.1 coordinate 33,474, forward strand.
TCTTACCGCGACCTGCGTCTAGGTAAGTTGGCCTTAGTTCGCGGTCAAGTTTTGTCTGGTGCTGTAATTCGTGTTACCCAACCTGCTGCGGCTCGTCAGGCAGTGGTACAACTTTTACAAGAAGCCAATCGCAACGCCAACCTCGAATTAAGTGAGCCTGGGGCAAATCCTGCCAATGTAGAGCTACTACGCGTGACTCAGGATCGGGTTGACCAATTGAGCAAGCAGATTAGCGATGGTCAAGAATATGTGGTGCGAATTTTCTCGGCTGGTAATTACGTCAGGGGAGAAAAGCAGATAGAGTTTTTCGCCGATACAGCGCGAAATCAATTGGTTTTTTCGGGAGGCGCAGTCCTAGCTACAACTAGTGCCGATTCCAAAACTATGACATCGTATCAGTTACAGCAAAGGCTGGAAATACTAATTTCTGCTTCCCAATTTCGGGCCCGTAATGCCGGAATTGTCGAAGATGTGCAAGTAGAGGGGACTTTCTTGCGCTTTGTCGCCCAATTAAGACAGTATAATCAACCCTTAGAAATCAAAGCGATCGCAGCAGAGGACACTTATACAGCCGGGCCATTGAGAGTAAAATTAGTGGCAATAGTCAACGGAAAAATTATTTTTAGTACTTAAAACATTATTTGCACACTGTTATTAGTAAGATTTAAACATATTCAACAGCAGTCAAAATAGTTGCTGTAATTGCATTTATTGATTTCTAATTCTCAATTTTTATTTTTAATTTCTTATGACTTTACGCGAATTTTCACCAACGCAACCAGTCATATTGGGGTTTGATCCAGGTCGAGATAAGTGTGGGTTAGCGGTGATGGGACTGGATCGACAATTGTATTATCATCAGGTTGCGTTAGCCAAAGAGGCGATCGCTACCATTGAAACACTGCGTCAAAAGTTTCCCATCTCCTTGATGGTGATGGGCGACCAAACTACAGCCAAGCAGTGGAGACAGCAACTATATCAGGAATTGACAGAACCTCTGAGTATTATTTTAGTAGATGAGCGATATACAACCTTAGAAGCACGCGATCGCTATTGGCAAATGTTCCCACCCAAAGGACTAACAAAGTTATTGCCACAAGGTCTGCGACAGCCTCCAAGACCGATAGATGACATTGTTGCCATTCTCCTAATCGAAAGATATTTAAACCGCCTCACAGAATCAACACTCAGCAGTCAAGAGTGAGGAATGACATCCTTAACTCCTGTACAGACGCGATTAATCGCGTCTCACCTAACTCCTAACTTTTAAAGTTCCGCCCGAATAGTAAAAGCATAATCTCCTCCAGGCTCTAGCTGATAATCTTGTTGCTCCAAAAATCGACCAAGGGGTTCTTTGATTAAAGCGCGGCCTTGGGAAGGCTTGACGGCAAGTTCTCCCCGGCGAAAATGCCACTGGAAATGCCACTCAAACTCACCTGCACTCACTTCACCCTCAAGGAAGCCGTGTTGCCAAGATTGGCGGGTGATTCTGACATGGGCAATGGTTTCTGGCAGTCGTCTTTTAGCACTCACAATGCTTTATGTCAAGTGTAGAATAACAGCCGCTCATATTAGACTGGCTTCTTATTTTATGTACCAAACATAGTCTAAATAGACAAACTGACAAAGTGAGTATTTTTAGTTGAGTCAGAATGGTACTAATGGATAATGCTAAATGTAAAATTTCAGTTGAAAGTGACTCAAACTTCCTTAATCTCAGCGTTTCGTGTCTATATAGCAAATCCTAAATCATTTTTGATAGACAATATCCCCAGCTTTCTAGATAAGTCAGCGATCTATGACTTCAGTCTATGGGCATAGTGGTAAGTAGTGGGGATAGTTTTTGTTAAAGTTTTAGAAATAAGAGTATCCTAGAAACTGTATATCTAACGCTTCTTTCATCAGTGTATTGTGGATTGATTGGAATTTCTTTGAAAGATTTCAGCACAATTACAGACCGATAAAGCTTAGAGTATTTATATTGCTTTTCTTGGATGTCAAAACGCAGAATATTTTCTAGTGGATGTTCAATAACTTGATTTCCACGAAGACTTTTACGTTCGATAAAGACCTTATCGATGCTTTTATAGAAGGTGCAGGTAGTTACAGGTGATGTGGCAAAAAAAGCAGCGACCGCCATGATAATTAATATAGATAAACTTAAGAAAAATAGATAATTTCGCTGATTTTGCTGTACCAATAGAGAAGTTTTACTAGAGTTGATAAAATCGTTGGTTTTCAAGGTAAATTCTTGATTTTGTTCATAGCTAAGATGGGATAAAAGAGGAAAATCTTTAAATGGAGTCACAATTATAACCTGATAGCTTTTCGACCCTTTGCTACCAGTTTTTGTGAGAATGTATGCTTCACTGGGATCAAACATTCTGAGTTTCTCCATCCTTCCCAGCAAATTAAACCGTCTCAATTCACAATTAATTTTGCTTGGCGAGAGGCGATCGCAATTAAGACTGATTGAAGCAGACTCAAAAAATAAGCAGTAAATCAAGAAGCCTAAACAGACAGTAAAAATGCACCACCCGATGACCCAATATCTGAGTGGTCGATGCTTTAACTGCAATCTGGTACGGGTTTCCTCGACAATTTTCATCAGTGCTTGTGTATAGAATACTTAACCCCTGAGTAGAGTATTCCCTTAGTAGCCCATTCACTTATCAACAAATCTAAGTACTAGGGAGGATTTATGATAAATCGCTCAAAAAGCTTTGATTAGCTGGGATAATTGGGTCAGAAAGCTATAGCTAGAAGCATGGAAACCAAACAGCTAGGAAAAACTGGTGTCTTTGTAAGTGCGATCGGTTTGGGTGGTATGCCCATGTCAATCTCTAATCGCCCTCCCGAATCGCAATCAATCGAAGTTATTCATCGGGCTTTGGATTTGGGTATTACATTTATTGACACTGCCGATTCTTACTGCAAAGATGAGTCAGAAAAACACCACAACGAGCGACTAATTCACAAGGCACTTACTAGTTATAAAGGCGATGTTAGCCAAGTAATTGTGGCAACTAAAGGCGGTTTGATGCGTCCCGATGGAAACTGGACAAGCAACGGCAACCCAGAACATTTGCGCGAAACAATTCGAGTCAGTTTTGAGGCGTTAGGTGGCGCTAAACCCATCGATGTTTGGCAATACCATTCACCCGATAGTAAGTACAGCATTGAAGAATCCCTTGCGCCAGTGAAAGAAGCAGTGGAGGTAGGTTTGATTAGGTTTGTGGGAGTTTCTAACTTTTCGGTTGAACAAATTAAGCGGGCACAAGATGTAGTAGATATTGTCTCGGTGCAGAATCAATACAGTCCTTGGCAACGACAGCCAGAAAAGGACGGCGTGTTGAAGTATTGCGAACAGCAAAAATTGACATTTTTGCCTTGGAGTCCCTTTGGTGGTAGACGTCGCCATCAGGATTTGCAAGATATTCCTGCGATCGCTAACTTAGCTAAAGAAAAAGGCGTGTCAGTATATAGTATCGTTCTAGCGTGGTTACGCTCAAAATCGCCCGCTATTTTGCCAATTCCTGGTGCTAGCAAGGTTTCTAGTATTGAAGACTCAGCACAAGCTATCAATGTGAAACTATCTGAAGAAGAAGTACAAAAAATTGATCACGCAACTTAATCATTTCACTAGCTAACTTAAGTAAGTGAACGTAAATAATTGTCGTTGAGATCAGGTAATAGGCAACAGGCAATAGGCAATAGGTATAAGGATTTTAGCCTAGTTCATTTTTCTTTACATAGTTTGGTTTTATTGTGCCAACTCACTTAGATTTAGTAAAAGTTGTCAAATATTTACGCTCACTTTTAGTTAGTTTAAGACAGCGTAATAACTTACGATTCGGGTATTTGATGAAATAAAGGATATGTAAAGAAACAGTCTTTCCAAAAACAGGCGATCGCTTAAGCAACCCCGAAACGCATCATCCGAAGCGTCCCGCTTGGTGGGAGAATAAAAACGAGAAATGATGCAAGCCTGGTGTTGTCCCCAGCTCAAAGGAACTCGTATAAATGTGGAAAAGAATTGTATTAATTTTGCTATTGGTGTTGAGTTTCAGCCTGAGTAATTCTGATATAGCAGCTGCGGCTGGACTCAAAAGCTTTGTAGATACTAGTGATGGCTATCAGTTTTCATATCCTAACGGGTGGCTACAAGTTAAAGTTTCCAACGGGCCAGATGTGGTTTTCCACGATTTGATTGAGGTGTCTGAAAACGTTTCTGTTGTGATTAGCCCAGTTCCAGAAGGCAAAACTTTATCAGAATTGGGAACCCCAACAGAAGTAGGATATAAATTGGGAAAAGCTGCTCTTGCGCCTCCTGACTCTGGTCGTTCGGCTGAATTAGTCAATGCCGCAGAGCGAGAAGTAGACGGTAAAACCTACTACCTTTTAGAGTATGAGGTTCAACTTCCCAATAAACAGCAACGGCATAACATCGCCAGCGTCGCTGTTAGCCGTGGCAAACTTTTTACCCTCAACGCCTCAATTCCTGAAAAACGCTGGCAGAGAGTTAAAGGAATGATTGATGAGGTTGTAAATTCTTTTTCTGTCTATTAATTGGGAAATAGGGAATAGGGAAGCAGGGGGCAAAGGAGCAGGGAGCAGAGGAGCAGAGGAGCAGAGGAGCAGGGGAGGCAGGGGAAGCAGGGGAAGCAGAAGAACTATTGATTCTTGAGCCATGCCCAATTCCCAATTCCCAATGCCCAATTCCCAATGCCCAATTCCCAATGCCCAATGCCCCATACCCCATACCCCATACCCAATTAACAAGCTTTTTATAAATCTCATGAAAATTCCACCCTTTGTACTTGCCTCAGCTTCCCCGGCTCGTCGCCGCTTGCTGCAAACTGTTGGTATTGAACCGATAGTTCGAGCTAGTGACTTTGACGAGTCGCAAATCCAATTAAGTGAACCAGCAGAATTGGTTAAAACTCTTGCCCAATATAAGGCGGAAACTGTAGCCCCGCAGTTTGAATCAGCTTTGATTATGGGTTGTGATTCAGTTTTGTCCATGAATGGTGAAATTTACGGCAAACCAGCAGACACTTCTGAAGCGATCGCCCGTTGGCAGATAATGCAAGGTAGCTTTGGCGACTTGTATACAGGTCACGCTTTAATTGACCTTGAGCAAAACCGCACTATAGTCAAGTCTCAAGTTACAAGAGTTTACTTTGCTCAAATGAGCGATCGCGCCATTCAAGCATATATTGCCACAGGTGAACCACTCAAGTGTGCTGGAGCATTTGCTATTGAAGGTTTTGGTAGTTTCTTTGTTGAAAAAATTGAAGGCTGTCACAGCAATGTAATAGGACTCAGTTTACCCCTGCTCCGGCACATATTAGCGGAACTGGGATACGATGTCACTGATTTCTGGCAATAGTTATTGCGCCAATTGTTAATTTTCAATGGTCAGTTGTTTGGCCACTTTCCAATACCTCTAACAAACTTTTCAACATTAAATAAGCAGAAGTCCCTCCTGGATCTTGATGTCCGATACTTCTTTCCCCCAGATAGCTAGCCCGTCCCTTTTTCGCCTGCATAGGTATAGTTTCTTGTAAACCCTTTTGAGCTGATGCTACAGCCTGTTGCATCGCTTCCAGCGTTCCCTTACTTTCTCCTACAGCTTGCCCAAAAGCGACTACAGCCGGAGATAGCACATCCACCATTGTTTTGTCTCCTAGTTGCGCTTTGCCACGTTGCAGCACGCCGTCTAAGCCTGCCTGGAATAGCCTTAACACATCTTGTTCTGTTAATTCTTGCTTATCTACTACTGCTGTACTAGCTCGTAAAAACCAGGTTCCATAAAGAGGGCCACTAGCACCGCCAATGGAAGAAATCAAGGTCATACTCACAGCTTTGAGAATGTTGCTGATGTCCTTGTCTCTGAGAGTTAGTAACAGAGTACTTACCTTTTTAAAGCCGCGATCCATATTTATACCGTGGTCAGCATCTCCGATCGCAGCATCTAATTCTGTCAAATATGCTTTATTCTGCTCTATCTCGGTTGCATAAGCCTGCAACCATTGTAATATCTGCGCCTGACTCAACATAATTCGTAATTCGTAATGACGCTCGAATACTCGCTAACGTAATTATGAAATTCCCCAGCACCAACTTGGTGTTTTGACTGGTGCATCCCATAATCGGATCATCTCGTCATCTAATTTCAGCAGGGTAATGGAGCAACCTTGCATTTCTAGAGATGTGATGTAAGGGCCGATTAAGTTTCGCACAATTTGCAATCCTTGCTGTTCGCAGATTTGGGCGAGTTTGCGGTAAACAATATATAGTTCGGAAACTGGAGTTCCACCCATACTATTGACGAAAGCTAATAAGCGATCGCCTTTGGCAAATGGGAGATTTGTTAGTTCTACATCTAGCCATTCTCCTTTGTCTTCATCCCACTCGCGCAGTGTGCGGCTGTATGGTGCATCCTCAAGGAGCGATCGCGTCAAAACTTCGGTAATCTCATCTACTGGTTTGATGGCGGTACGTTCTGTTCCTGGCTCACCGTGAATACCGATACCTAATTCAATTTCGCGATCGCTCAATTCAAATGTCGGTGTTCCATTCGCGGGGACTGTACAAGATGTTAGAGCAATTCCCATACTCCGCCCATTTAGATTTACTCGGCGACATAAATTTGCAATTTGTGGCAAATCATACCCAGCCTCAGCCGCCGCGCCACAAATTTTTTCCGCCAATATTGTTGTTCCCACACCCCGCCGTCCTTGGGTATAGAGGCTATCTTTCACTGCTACATCGTCATCAATCAAAATATTTAGCGATCGAATGCCTTCACTACGGGCTAACTCCGTTGCCATTTCAAAGTTCATGACATCGCCACTGTAATTTTTGACGATGTAAAGGATACCAGAGCCCCCATCTACAAGCTTTGCTGCTTCTAGCATTTGGTCAGGAGTAGGTGAAGTGAAAACTTCACCAGGACAAGCTGCATCAAGCATTCCTTTGCCCACAAAGCCAGCGTGCATTGGTTCATGTCCACTGCCACCACCTGAAATAATTGCTACTTTACCTTGTATAGGTGCATTGGCTCGATAAACAAAAGTGGGATCATAGTTTACTTTAATTAAATCGGAATGAGCCGCCGCCATACCTTCTAGACTTTCCCGCACAAAGTCTTCCGGCTTGTTGATCAGCTTTTTCATAATCCGTGTTTGCTTAAAAGGGTTCTAAAACCCAGGTTATAGCGCTTCTGGTTTGTATGCAATAGATTCTGACCTCTGTCTAAATCTCTCTTCTAGAAAGCTTTAGTGTTGCATTAGCATTGCAGGTCGATGCATTAGCATTACAGGTTGATGCATTAGCATTGCAGGTTGATGCATTAGCATTGCAGGTCGATGCATTGGCATTACAGGTCGATGCATTGGCATTACAGGTTGATGCATTGGCATTGCAGGTTGATGCATTAGCATTGCAGGTTGATGCATTAGCATTGCAGGTCAAGATGTAGGGCAGCTTTAGAAGACTTTTGTGTACACTCTATTCAGTAGGGGCGCAAGACCTTGCGCCCCTACTACGTGGTCTGTTTACCTGAGAATAGTTGTAATGTCAATCCAAAGATTCCATCCACTCAATACACTTGTGCATCTGCTGGCGCATAGTTTCTTTATCAGCATGAAACCTTCGCCCATGACCTGGTAGCACCCACTCAAAAGAATAATTAGCCAAATTACGCATTGATTTAGTCTGTTCTGGCCAAGAATACCAGCAGACACTGTAGAATGCAGTCAGTTGGTGCAAGCTTTCTGACCAAGCGAGATGGTCGCCAGTAAAGAGAAACTTATTTTTGTAGAGTAGGGCGGTTTGCCCTTTGGTGTGACCGGGAACTGGGATAATTAATAAATCTGGAGTCAAGGTAAATGCTTCAGAACCAGTTAGCTGTATTTCTACATTGCGAGTATCCGCAGTAATATCATCAGTGTGAAGGATGCGATCGCACTGAAAATGCTCCGCAAACTTTTGATGATCTGCCACATCATCTTTATGAGTTAGGTACATATAACGAATCGGCCCCAGTTCTTCTAAACGCTTGACTAAAGGCGGCGTAAACCGGGGAGAATCCACCAAAATATTACCTTCTGGAAGTTGAATTAAATAGCTAGCAGCACCATAAGATTTTTCAGAATGATAGCCGCAGTGGTAAACATTTTCCGCCACTAATATTGGAAACTTTTGTTGAGCAACTTTGATATCTTTTGGTTTTTCAACAGTCCCAATAGAACTAGTAGGACAAGCTAAAAGTGCTTCAAGTGCTGCTAATCTTTCTGTATCATTCGTTGGTTGATGATAAACTGCCGACTGTTCATCAACACGAGAAAACACTTCAGGAGTCATCCAGCGACAGGTATCACAATCAATACAGGTAGTATCTACATAAAAATCGCCGTTGACATTTTGGGGACGACGCTGATTTAAATGAGCCATATTAATTAATCCTTTTGCTTCCAACCGTATACTGGGGGAGCGATAAACCTTATATCACTACGCTAGCAAAAGTGACTTGAGACTGTAGCCGCCACGAGAAGTAAATCTGCTCAATAATATAAAGACTCGTGAAACCTAGTAAACAGAAAATGGGAAAACTTAATAGACACTATCTGCTTATTCCCAAATATGCTTTACTGTTCTAATTCCAGTTGTTCAAATCCTTTTAATACTGATGACAATAAGTTTTGTATTAAGTGTGGACAAACACTCACGTCATTACTCAGAAACCGTTTCCGGGTAATACGACTTTTGGGTGAGGGTGGATTTAGCAAAACTTATGAAGCTAGGGATGCAGATAAGATAGACGAACCTTGCGTAATTAAGCAATTTGTCCCGCAAGTTCAAGGAACAGCTGCACTTGAGAAAGCAACGGAGTTATTTAAGCAAGAGGCGAAGCGTCTCTATGACTTGGGAGAACACCCGCAAATTCCCCACCTGATTGCTTATTTTGAACAGGATAAGCGGCTTTATTTGGTGCAAGAGTTGATTCAGGGGCAGAATTTATTACAAGAATTGCAGCAGAAGGGAGCTTTTAGCGAAGAAAAGATAAAACAGCTTTTAACTGATTTATTGCCTATCCTGAAGTTTATCCATGAACGTCCTGACTTAGATTTGGAAACCTGGAAATATTTCGGTGAGTCTCTAGGATGGCGGATTAAAAATAATTGGAAGCCTTATGAATTTCTATCATTTACATTAGCTGCTCCGGTAGGACAACTACTCAGAGCGATATGGAGTATGAGATTAGATGGAAGAAGAAAAACACTCTCTGCCCTTACATCAAGACTTGTGAATTGTAGAATTTAGTAATTAAGGAAAGATTCGCTATGACTGAAATTGTATTTCTCGTTGAAGATGATCCAGATGGTGGTTATACAGCTAGAGCTTTAACCGAGTCCATTTTTACTCAGGCTGAGGATATAGAAACACTACGCGAAATGATCCGTGATGCGGTTCATTGTCATTTTCCTAATGAACATAACCGTCCTAAAATTATTCGGTTACACATAGTACGTGATGAGGTAATAGCTTCTTGAAGCTCCCACGAGACTTATCTGGTTCAGAATTAGTTAACGCTCTTGCTCATCTAGGATACGAGGTCAGTCATCAAAAGGGCAGCCACATTCGGTTAACTACTCAACAGAATGGTGAGCATCATATTACAGTTCCCGCTCATGACCCGATTAAAATTGGTACTCTTAACGCCATACTGAGAGATGTTGCTGCTCATGCTGGTTTCACTCGTGACAATTACTTGCGTTGCTTTTTCTATAGCTATTAAAAACGGATAAATAGGTAAGTGTAATTAATGTTTAATAAATTCACTTATGATTGAAACTTTACTCGCGTAGGCGTAGCCCATCGTAGAAATCGCAAATCCGCCAAACTCTAATTATTATGTATATTTTTTAATTTCTGAAAATGCGATCGCGCCCCTTTACCAAACGCGATCGCGAAATTTTGCATCCCCTAACCAATAAAATGCAGATGATTACTCACCGCACTAATTAAATTATGGGTAACGGGAAGACTATCAACTACCATCCCCAGACACAACAGCATCATGTAGGAGATCGAAAAGAGAAACAACTCTTTAGCTACAGCGCGATCCTCTGGATTTTGCAACAAACGCCAAGATTTGTGGATAAATAATCCTCCCAGAATTACAGCGATCGCAGCATAAAGAATTCCACTTGCGCCCAAAGGATAAACCAATAACACGGTTGCAATTACTGTTAGCAGCGTATAATACCAAATCTGCTTTACAGTTGCCGTAGTACCTTCAATCACAGGTAACATTGGTATCCCAACTTTTGCGTAGTCATCTTTAATCATCAGAGCTAGCGCCCAGAAATGGGGTGGTGTCCATAAAAAGACGATGGCAAAAATCAGCCATGCTGACCAGCTTAATGTCCCCGTGACAGCGGCCCAACCCACTAAAGCCGGAATTGCCCCAGCCGCACCACCAACAACAATATTCTGAGGGGTGTGGCGTTTCAGCCAGTGGGTATAGACCAAAATATAAAAAACTATGCCAGAGAAAGCTAGCAGCGCGGCTAACAGATTGGCAAATACTGCCAAGAGTGTAAAGGAAATCGTTGCCAGTGCGATCGCAAAAATTAGAGCATCGCGTGGCTGCACCTTACCGGAAGGCATCGGACGATGGCGCGTCCGCTCCATGTCATAATCAATATCGCGATCGTAGATACAGTTAATCGTCTGGGCGCTTGCAGCAGCCAAAGTGCCACCAGTGAGAGTTACTAGCAACAGCAATGGGTCTACTTCTCCCTTAGCAGCAATCCACATACTCCCAGCCGTGGTAATCAAAAGCAACGGAATAATCCGAGGCTTTGTTAGCTGGTAATAACTTTGAACTACCTGGAAAAACGTTTCGTGGTGGCGAGAGACATTAGTCTCAATCATTTTGGCTCTGGTTCCTTATTTTTCAACAACTTATATGCAGCCCACGCTCAAGCTGGCTCTTTCAGGCAAATAAAAACACAGATTTTCTGTCCCTGGGTAGGTTGCATCATTAGTGCTGTTAGCGGATAGCTAAGGTTTAGCCCGTGCTGAGTTAGGAGTTATGAGTTAGATAGAAATTCTTCCTCTGCCCCCTCATCTCCCTCGTCTTCCTCATCTTCCCCATTCCTTACTCAGCACTCAGCACTCGTGACTCAGCACTTGTGTACTCAGCACTAACTGAGTCACGCTGTGCGAGAACTGTGAAAGCCACCAAAGTACCTAACAAAGCTGCTCCTATAGCTTGGTGGGAGACGGTGAGAGGCTCGACTTGGAGATGTAATTTGAAAGTGGCAAATCCCAACAAAATTTGTAAGGTCAACAAACCACCAGCTATATTTGCCAGTCGCCGCAAGGCTGGATGTAGTGCTGGTGTACGCCAACAGATAAATACCATTGCCAAGGTTGTGACTGTTGGCGGCACCAAACCAGCAATATGGCTGTACATTACAGTACAAAGTTGAGAACCACCGAAGCATTGGTGTAGTGCCCAGCGAGAGCCTACCAAAGCACCTAGCAGACTTTGCAGGTAAACCAGAATAGCAGCAGTTAAACCTACCCAAGGCAACTTACCAACGGTTCCAGTCCCCTGATAGGGAGTGAGTGCCGTGCCGATAATCAAGAGGGTGCAAAAAAATAACAGCGCCGTTCCTAAATGAGCAGTAACAATATCAAACCGCAACAGTTCGGTAACGGTGAGTCCTCCCAAGATGCCTTGGAAGACGATTAAAAATAGGGCGAATGTGGATGCCCAAGGCAGCCATCTGGGTAAGAAACGACGATGCCACCAGGACAAACCAAAAAGTGCGATCGCGCTTAAACCAATTAAAGCTGCATCCAATCTGTGAAACCACTCTAGGAACACCTGGAGATTCATTTGCTTGGCTGGCACGAGTTCGCCATAGCATAAGGGCCAGTCTGGGCAAGCAAGTCCAGCATTCATCACGCGGGTGGCACTGCCTATTGCCATCAAAATTAAGGTGGCTATGCACATTTTCCACACCAAGCGCCGAATCATTTCCTTGGGCTTTTGCTGCTCAACTGCCGCTTCATTTTGTTGTTGTAGGACAAATTCGCTCATGAATGATACCTTCTGCCCGCTCTTGGTGGCTCTCTTAAAATTTTCAATTTTCTTTTAGTGTCCCATCTTCACCCTAGCGTATAGGCTAAGGGTTTATAGATTAGCACTCACTTATACTTTGAATCACTCTAGGAAGGTTCTGCCTGAAGCTTTAGGTATTTTTCAAGATGTGAAAAATTGATTAATCACAATTAATTTAAACATTCTAAATTTTTCCTTAAATTTTTCCACTGATTTTAGGAGAAGGCAGGAGTTAGGGGGCAGGAGGCAGGAGGAAATAATTATGAATGAAAATGAATGGAAACTTCAGTTTTGAGTATAAAATCCAGTGGTTCAATACCCATGCTTTTAAATGCATCTGGGTTACTCCTCCCCTCTACCTCCTGCCCCCTGCCTCCTGCCTTCTGCCTCCTGATAGTCACCTTGTACCCAATATTAGTAAAATAGTTAAAAAAATTAATAAAAATTTCAGACCTTTGGACTCTATGCCTTCCAGCCTAGACTACCTTAGTAAGTGGGCAGCTTTAAGATAACGTAGTAAATTCAATTAAGTAAGCCGTGAAGATTCCAAGTTCAATCTGGACATTACTCATTGGCATCGTGCTAACGCTAGCCAGCCTTTGGTACGGTCAAAATCACGGTCTGTTGCCAGCAGCAGCCACGGATGAAGCCGTCTTGGTGGATGGTCTGTTCAACGCGATGATGATTGTTTCTACAGGTATATTCCTGTTAGTTGAAGGTATTTTGATTTACTCCGCATTTAAATACCGTCGGCGTGCAGGTGACAATGAAGACGGCCCACCAGTTGAGGGCAATATACCTCTAGAAATACTCTGGACGGCGATCCCAGCAATTATCGTTATCGGTATTTCTGTTTACAGCTTTGATGTCTACAACGAAATCGGTGGCTTTGATCCTCATGCTATTCATGAAGCGCCGATGATGAATCAGGAGTCAATGGCAATGCCTGGAAGTGCGATGGCCGCAACCTTAAGCGATACTCCTCCTAGCACCGAGCCTAACCTCAATCAAGAAAAATCTGATGAGGCAATGCAAGACCCAGCTACCGCAGAAGTCCGCAATGCTGACCAAATTCCCCAACTGCGGAATGCCCCAGGTGTCGGTAGTGTTGCTCCAACAATTGGGGGAACTCCTGATAAAGCAGGCAAACCAGCACAATTACAGGTCAACGTCACAGGTCTACAATATGCCTGGATTTTCACCTATCCTGAAACTGGTATAACTACAGGTGAAATGCACGTTCCCATCGGGCGAGAAGTGGAAATCAATATGACAGCCAACGATGTCATCCATGCTTTCTGGGTGCCAGAGTTCCGCCTGAAACAAGATGCGATCCCTGGTAGACAAAGCGAGATTCGCTTCACCCCCAAAACAGCAGGAGATTATGTCCTAATCTGTGCCGAACTTTGTGGCCCTTACCACGGTGCAATGAGAGCGCCAGTAGTTGTTGAGTCAGAAGAAGCATTTGCCAAATGGATGCAAGAACAGCTAGTTGCCAGCAAAGAAACACTAAATCAAGCCGTTGCTGTTAACCCAGCGAATTTATCCCCAAATGATTTTCTTGCTCCTTACACCAAGGACATGGGAATTAAACCAGAAATCCTTCATCAAGTTCACCATTAGTCAATATGTTATTTAGTCAAAATCCAGTGACTAATGACCAATGACTAATGACTAATGACTAATGACTATGACACAAGCTCAGTTGCAAGAAACTGCCAATATCCCTGCCCTTCTTGAGGAACCAGGGATCAGAAAATGGCAAGACTTCTTTGGCTTTCAAACCGACCATAAGGTGATTGGGATTCAATACCTAGTCACTTCGTTTATTTTCTACTGCATTGGCGGTGTAATGGCTGACTTGGTTCGCACAGAACTACGAACCCCAGAGGTAGATTTTGTCACCCCAGAAGTCTACAATAGTCTGTTTACGTTACACGCCACGATCATGATTTTCTTGTGGATCGTGCCAACCGGGGCAGGGTTTGCTAACTATCTAATTCCCCTGATGATTGGGGCAAAAGATATGGCATTTCCTCGGCTGAATGCTGTTGCCTTTTGGATGATCCCCCCTGCGGGTATATTGCTGATCGCCAGTTTAGCGGTAGGCGATGCACCGGATGCGGGTTGGACTTCCTACCCTCCCCTGAGTTTGGTAACAGGACAAGTGGGGCAAGGCATTTGGATTATGAGTGTCCTGCTGCTGGGTACGTCCTCAATTTTGGGGTCGATAAATTTCCTGGTGACATTGCTGAAGATGCGTATCCCCAGCATGGACATACACAAAATGCCCTTGTTCTGCTGGGCAATGTTTGCAACTTCGGCGCTAGTTTTGGTATCTACCCCAGTTCTAGCAGCAGGTCTGATTCTGCTTTCCTTTGACTTAATTGCCGGGACAACATTTTTTAACCCAACTGGCGGTGGCGACCCGGTTGTATACCAGCACATGTTCTGGTTTTACTCCCACCCAGCCGTTTACATCATGATTTTGCCCTTCTTTGGAGCAATTTCAGAAATTATCCCCGTGCATTCCCGCAAGCCGATTTTTGGCTATAAAGCGATCGCTTATTCATCTCTAGCAATCAGCTTTTTGGGGCTAATCGTCTGGGCGCACCACATGTTTACCAGTGGTATCCCCGGCTGGTTGCGGATGTTTTTTATGATCACCACCATGATCATCGCCGTACCCACAGGGATTAAAATATTTAGCTGGTTAGCAACCATGTGGGGTGGAAAAATCCAGCTTAACAGTGCGATGTTGTTCGCCATCGGCTTTGTCGGCACTTTTGTAATCGGCGGTATCAGTGGCGTGATGTTGGCAGCAGTGCCCTTTGACATTCACGTTCACGACACCTATTTTGTGGTAGCCCACTTGCACTATGTGCTATTTGGTGGTAGCGTTCTAGGGATTTTTGCCGCCATTTACCACTGGTTCCCAAAAATGACGGGACGGATGATCAACGAATTTTGGGGTAAGGTTCATTTTGCCTTGACTATTGTTGGTCTAAACATGACCTTCTTACCTATGCACAAACTGGGTTTAATGGGCATGAATCGCCGCATTGCCCAATATGATCCCAAATTCACCACATTGAACGAAATTTGTACGTATGGTTCTTACATACTGGCAATTTCGACATTCCCCTTCATCATCAATGCGGTTTGGAGTTGGTTGTACGGTGAGAAAGCTGCTAATAATCCTTGGAGGGCACTTACCTTAGAATGGATGACAACTTCACCACCTGCGATCGAAAATTTTGATCAAACCCCAGTGCTGGCTACAGGCCCCTACGACTACGGTTTGGAACATGCTAATGAAGGTGTACCTTTATACGATCCCAATCCAATCTTGTCTGGTGGGCCCAATTCAGTATTAAGAGCAGAACCCGATCCAGCCGTTGCTGCCAATCCCGAAGACCGCAAATAAACTGCGACTGGGGACTGGGGACTAGGAATTTCTTCTCCTCTGCTCCCCATTCCCCATTCCACATTCCCCATTCCCCACTCATCAAAATTCATGCAAAGTCAAATCATTGACCCAGCTAAAACCGAACTTAATCATCACCACGCGGTGGAAGCGTCCGTTGGCCATCACGAAGAACATCCAGACCATCGTCTGTTTGGGCTATATGTCTTCCTGATTGCTGAAGGGATGATTTTTATGGGTCTGTTCGGAGCCTACTTAGCTTTCCGTGCTACCTTACCTGTGTGGCCGCCAGCAGGTACTCCAGAATTAGAACTACTGTTACCTGGAGTCAACACCATCAATCTAATTTCTAGTAGTTTTGTCATGCACAATGCTGACACTGCTATTAAAAAGAACGATACGCGAGGTGCGCGAATCTGGTTAGCAATTACCGCCGTGATGGGCGCTACTTTCTTAGTGGGTCAAGTATATGAATATACCCATTTAGAATTTGGTTTAACTACCAATTTATTTGCTAGTGCATTTTACGTTTTGACTGGTTTCCACGGATTGCACGTTACCATTGGCGTTTTGGCCATTGTTGCCGTGTTGTGGCGATCGCGCCTTCCGGGTCACTATAGTGACGAAAAGCACTTTGGTATTGAAGCAGCCGAAATCTACTGGCACTTCGTTGACGTGATTTGGATTATTTTGTTCGGATTACTCTATCTCCTGTGAGTATTAATTATTTAGTTGTTTACTCCACGCGAACAACTTAATATGCCCCCTATTGGGGGCTTTTTTAATTAATATTTTATTTTTTACTTAGCAAGGTTTATAGAAAATATACTAAAACAAGCTTAAACTACTCACACGATTACTTTTTTAAATGCAACTGACTTATTGCAAGTAATATATAGTACTTGTATTTGATATTTTAAAAAACCTTGTACAATTCAAAAAGCTTTTTTTCAAATTGTCTCTTGCCTCTTACCTTCCAATGCAAGTAAATATTGCTACACCACACTGCGCGAACAAAAATCAAAGCGGATTACTATAGACCAATACAATACAGTTCAGATAAGACCAAAACACTTGTAGAGACGGCGATTTATCGCGTCTCAAAACCCAAAATTTTTGCCAGTAGCTCTTAACCCAAGCGTATTGTACTATAGACGCAACTAAAAGGTCGGAAAAGTCGGAAAAGTTGGATGTTTTTTGGACCCTATTGAATAACCAGTTAATATACTGTTATAAATACTGGAGGCTAGTATTAAATTTACTTAAGAGATAAAATTATTGAATTATTCCAAAAATAAACTTTATCTTTATATTAAGATATCTGTAAAGGTATCAAATTAACCAAATCAAGGAGTTAGCCATGAAAATGCTCCAAAGTATGGTTTGACTGAGAAGCTAGCTTCCTCAAATAGGAACAAATCTAGCGGCAGGTATTCATACCTCACCCAAGCTCTGAATGGTCAGTAAATTAACAAGTAGTATACGCCACATGAGCCAGAACCCTCTAGTTAGAAAAAAACTTCGGAGTCGCTTTGAGACTGTCAAACTGCTGGAAAGCGGAGGTTCTGGTAATACTTACTTGTTAGCAGGTGCTAGAGGTAACAGGGATCAATACTCTCTCCCCAGAAAAACACTTCGGAATCGCTTTGAAATTATCAAACACTTAGGAAGTGGAGGCTCTGGTGATACATACTTAGCTGTAGACCTAGATTTACCAGGACAACCCCATTGTGTGGTAAAACATTTCCAACCAAAAGATTCCAATCCCGCTGTTCTACCCATCGCTAAAAAGTTATTTGATCGGGAAGCGGAAGTTTTATACCAGCTAGGCAACGACCACGATCAAATTCCTAGACTGTTTGCCCATTTTGATGAAGATGGAGATTTCTATTTAGTCCAAGAATTTATTGATGGTCATGCGTTAACCCAAGAAATTGTATCAGGTCAGCGTCTGAGCGAGAATGCAGTCTTAAGTTTATTAAAAGACATCCTGGAAGTGCTGGCATTCGTTCACCAAAATAACATTATTCATAGAGATATTAAGCCCCAAAATTTGATGCGGCGGCACTCCGATCAGAAGATTGTGCTAATTGACTTTGGGAGTATTAAGAAAATTGGTGCTTTGGGAGCAGGTTTAACAATTGCTGTTGGGACTCCTGGTTATATGCCAAGCGAACAGGCTAAAGGAAAGCCAAAACTTTGCAGCGATATCTACGCAGTAGGGATGATAGGCATTCAAGCTTTGACAGGTTTAATTCCTGAGCAAATAAAAGAAGATCCCAATACTGGAGAAGTTCTCTGGCGCGATCAGGTACAGGTAAGTGATGCTCTTGCAAATATTTTAGATACAATGGTTCGCGATCGCTACAATCAGCGTTATCAATCTGCTACAGAAGCTTTGCAAGCACTTAATTCTGCTCTACTGTTGCCACAGTCATCAGAATCTGCTGGCATCAACCAAAATGCTGATGATACTTATTTGCTAAATTATAGAAACTTTCTTTTGCTTCTAGGAATAGGGCTTGGCGCTACCACTAGTTTTATAGTATTAATTTTAATCTATACATTTATTAATACAGGTGCATCGTCTCCAAACCAGCCTACTCAATTAAATAATTTTATAGAAAAATTGGTTGAGCAACGATTTACTAATGCCAATGTGAATAGCCTAATAATCAAATCAGCAGCTAAAAAAGGAGTCTGTAAAAACAATTGCAGCATTGCAAAAATTATTAAAAAGCAAATTGAATCTCATGATAGCAGTCCACTTTAATTTCTGTTCGCGCAGCGTGGTATGGCCATATTTATTTGTGTGGTGCGCGCAGCGCAAGCGCGATATGTCTAACTTCACAAAATTCAAAGATGAGTCTATACATTAGAAAAAGTTAATAATCTAGCAGCAATCATAAAAATACCTATTAACTAGCTATTACGTATTTAATTTAAATCTAAATATTCTAAAAATTATTCTAGGATAATTACTTAGAGATTCCTGTAAGATCAATATAATAAACAAAATTTAAAAATATGGACAATACAAATCAAAAAAAAGCTTTAATTAACAGCGAAATTGCTCTCTTCCTTAGAGGTTTGATTATTGGTAAAGTGCTGACACTTATGGTTATTGGTGGGCTGCTTTGGTGGTTACTAAAGCCGAATTTATTGTCCCGTAACAGCGTTAACTCTTCTCCTAATCAAAATTTCAAGACCGTCTCTAGTACCACATCCAGTTTTCAGACAGTTGCAGATGTCCCCACTGCCTCATTTAACTACGGAGGAAGTACAGCTTGGGCATCTATTCGGCAATTGGTAGATTCTCAGATCCAGAGCGATCGCCCGGAACTACAATTACGTTATGTAGACCCTGTTAATGCTAGCCCTGGTTCTAGCTCAGGCATTCGGATGTTACTTGATGGGAAATTAGACTTTGCTCAGTCTTCTCGTCCCCTTACAGATGAAGAACAAGCTATGGCAAAAGAGCGAGGCTTTACCCTTGAGCAACGTCAGGTAGGTATGGATGGAATAGCAGTAGTAGTCAACCCATCCCTGAAAGTGTCAGGTTTAACTGTTGACCAATTGCAGCAGATTTATTTGGGGAAAATTACTAACTGGAATCAAGTAGGTGGGCCAAACCTACCCATCACACCTTTATCTCAACGACCAGAGGACGCAGATACAGTAATATTCCCTAGCAATAGCGACTTGAAAGGGCAAACACTTGGCTCGAATGTGCAATATGTCTACTCTACTACAGAGGCAGTGCGCCAACTCAGTAAAATCCCTGGTGGTGTATATTACGGTTCTGCTCGTTCAGTAGTGCCTCAATGTAGTGTAAAGGCTTTGCCATTGGGTCAGACAGCTGGTCAATTAATTCCCCCCTATCGGGAACCGATGGTGTCGCCTGAGCAATGTCCGCGTCAGCGCAATCAGCTAAATACAGAAGCTATCAAAAATGGCAGCTATCCCATAATTGCTAATTTGTTTGTGATTATTAAGCAGAATAAAGGTCGGGAACAGAAAATTGGGGATGCATACACCAATCTTTTATTAACTGACCAGGGACAAAGAGCAATTGAGCAAGCTGGTTTCGTCAGTGTTGACTAGTAGATTTGGATGACAATTAAGTCCCCTTCCCCAAGAACCCCGACTTCTTAGAGAAGTCGGGGTTCTTATAGAAGCTCTAAGTTGAAAATATTTACATTTACTCGACAGCATAAGAAGTAAATTGGCGTTTAAAAGGAGAATGAAACCCAATCACAATATCAGAACGGGGTACACCTAACTCAACCAATCGTTCAGCAACAGACTCTTCTGTACCATTATACTGAATCCATATTTTCTCATTTTGAATATCAAAATGCATGACCGGGCCAAACACCCGCTTATCTCCTTGCCAGCCAACATAAGCTAGTTGATAATGATCATTTTCATTGTCTAAAATTAATTGTGAATTTACTGTATCGCTATTAGATGCTATTTGTTGATGTTCGCTCAATACTTGTTTGATAAGTTGTCGATAGCGTTCTATTTTATCCATAGTCGAATTTCCTCACATCTTGGGTCGTAAACTATCAACTTAACTTGGTAACGATGAAGAGCGCGTTGGACAAAAGAAAGTTGAAAAAAGTCTTGATATGTTTCGATAGGAACTGCTAGGTAAAGCGCTCTGTCTACTTCTTGTTCTTCAATAGCTTGGCAGTAATTTAGATATTGTCCTAGTGCAGTATGAAATTCACTGATATCTGAATCTGCAATAAAACTCTTAATTTCAACAGCTATTTTTTCTGTATTACGTTCTGCGGCAATGGCATTTTCAGCCACTAAGTCTATTTGTAGTTTAATTGCTTCACTAATACGAATTGTAAAAGGATCGTGAGTAATTATCCACCCATCCTTAATTAATGCTTTTTTAAGCTGTTGATGAAAAACATCTTTAGCCATGTTGCTATCTCTAGATTAGGCCAGATTAACCTAAAATGATATTGTTGCTCTATGCAATGGGTTCCCCAAAGGGGTTGTCGTTTGCGCAGCGTGTCGTAGACAAGACATCACACTCTCCATTATTCTGCATTGCTGTGGCAAGTTTTTCTAGATTTTGACTAATAGAGACACTACGGTGATGATTTACACCCCAGATTCGCTCACAAATATTTAAAGCTTGCAAATAAAGCGGTTCTGCTTCATCATAACGTCCAGTTGCACGATAAATTTCTGCCAGATTATTGAGACTTTCGGCAACATTGGGATGATTTTCTCCCAATAGGTGCTTATCAAGTTCTAAGGCTTTTATACATAAAGATTCCGCTTCATTGTAGCGTCCTTGCTCCCTGTACATATAACCAAGAGCATAGATAGTATCTGCTAAAAGTGGATGCGCCTTTTGCAATAGACGCTGCTTCAGTTCCAAGGATTCTAAAAACAAAGATTCTGCTTGATCGTAGCGTCCTTGAGCGCGGTATATCAATCCTAAATTGTGTAAATCTGTTGCAACATCAGGATTCTCTTCTCCCAAAAATCGCTTATCTAATTCTATTGCTTGTTGTGACAACGGTTCAGCTTCACTGTAACGTCCTTGATGATAATAAAGTAGCGCTAAATTATTCAGTATAAGAGCGAAAGAAATATGATTTTCACCAACCAAACGTTTTTCAAGTTCTAATGATTGCAGATACAAAGGTTCTGCTTCGTCATAACGTCCTTGTTCATCATATAGTAATGCCAAATTGTTCAAACTGACGGCGACATCCGCATGGTTTTCTCCCCACAGACGTTTCCTCAGTTCCAAAGCTTGTTGGTATAAGAGTTCTGCTTTAGCATATTGTCCAGTAGATTTGTAAAGTCCCGCCAAATTATTCAGGCTAGTAGCAAAAGAAGGATGATTGTCTCCTAGCAGGCGTTTCCTTAGTTCTAAAGCTTGTTTATATAAAGGTTCGGCTTCGCTGTACTGTCCTGTTGCACGATAGATTCCGGCTAAATTGTTGAGGCTATTAGCTAAATCTATCTGCAAACCTAATTCATTTTGTAGCTCACTCGCCTGTCGCCAATATTTAATTGCTAATTCCTGTTCTTCTTGATAATTTTGAGATTCACCCCGATCTAATCTGCTGTGGTAAATATCGCCCAATCTTGAGTATAAAGTAGCCAAGGTGGGGTCTTTAGTTCCCCGCTCTTGTTCTATTTTCTCGATTAACCTTTGTAAATCTTGAATGGGTAAGAAAAAGCGATTAGTTTCATTAGTATCTGTACTAGCTAATTCTGTGTCTCTAAAAACAAAGCGGATATTTTCTAATTCTTTACCAGGAATAGCATTTGTCTTTTGAGATTCAAACCGAAATACACCATTACGCCAACTCCAAAAATCAGGCGCTTTTTTAATCAGGTTAACTAAAATTTGGTTAGTTACC
This sequence comes from Nostoc sp. LEGE 12447, assembly GCF_015206985.1. Taxonomy (NCBI): domain Bacteria; kingdom Bacillati; phylum Cyanobacteriota; class Cyanophyceae; order Nostocales; family Nostocaceae; genus Nostoc; species Nostoc sp. LEGE 12447. The sequence continues at coordinate 55,450 of NZ_JADEXT010000043.1, forward strand.
CAAAGCACGATCGCAAATGGAAATTCGCGCAATCCTTCCCTTGTCCACTGTAAGTAACCAAAAAACTTTTCCTGTTCTGATTGCTCATTTCCCAACCTGAGAAAATACAGTTGTTCAGCACCTGTGACAGTAATCACCGCCAGGTTTTGCTGACGGAGATATTCTTCTTGTTGTACCAGTTGGTTAAGAGCAGCTTTCAGGCTTGGTTCTTGACGTGCTAAAGTTACTCGATATGCACGAAAAGCGGGTTGTAGTTCAGCTTCATATTGAGCAATAATCTCATCACGAAAGCTAGCATCATCGCAAACTGCAATCAGTAAATTTAATCCCCGTTTTTGAGCTTCAATAGAAACAATTAAATCATCATACGCATCTTGATTTTCTCCTTCATCATCTAATAATTCTTCATTCAACATTAATAGCTCCCTGTCTTTTCAAGCTTTCGATAATAATTGGATGAACATCGTACCAAGTTTCATCAGTACGATATTCTAGAACATACAGCCCATGTAGTAGATCCAAAAACTCTGCTTGTTTGGGATCATTGGGCATAAATTGTTCATAAACGCTCTGCAAAATATCGATATCAGTTTTTCCTAAACGTATGGAAAAATCATTGCGAATTTTATTGATTGCTTGCAGAAGAATTTTATCATCAATGATAACTTTGGCTGAGGGATTTCGCCGGATCATCCGCAAACAAATGCGGCAGCATTCCTTAGAAATCCGAATTAATTCTCGTAATACACCACCACTGTAAATTACGATTTTTTCAGCCGTTTCTGCTGCGATTAATTCACTAGGAATCCGTTTTTGCAAAACTTCACCGAGAATCTTTGTTGCTTCCGGGCGAGGTAGGGCATTAGGGAAGCGATTTTTACCTTTATCAAATATTTTTAAGACAGGCATTGCCACAACTTGATCGTTGGTTTCAGTGGCAATTATTGTGCTGATAAATGTTTCTCTAAGTACTGCAATGGGGATAGTGTAGATAATTTGAAAGTTAGGTTGACACAGAGCTTTAATGTTATCTCGATAAATTTCGTTCACTCTGCCTAAGTCAAGTTTATCTAAATCATCAATAATTACCAAAACATTTTGTTTAGTTGCAGCTTGAATTAAAGCAGCAATTTCATTAATTCTGGCAACTAAATCTGATAACTTGCGTTCAAATTCTTGCTTAATTTCATCCCGAACGCTAGCATCAGCTTTTAATTTAGAGCTAATCAATTTTAAGAGGTCAAAACCTATACTAACTTCTGCTTGCAAATTTGATTCTTCAGTGCGAGTACGGGTAGCAAACCACTTATAAAGAGCTTCTTTTGTCGATTGTGGAATATCAACTCTGCGTGCCTCTGCCTCCGTCATTAAATTAACTGCGATCGCAAACAGTATATTAATATGATTAACAGCCGACATTTCAATTTTGTCAGCAATAGAAAAGAGAACTACAAAATATTTATCTTGAATCTGTCGGCTAAATTCAGCTAATAAAGTAGACTTACCACATCCGCGATGTCCTGTAAAGACAATTTTGCCATCTCCATTAGGACTATCTTCCACTAATTGGTTCAGGTCTGCAATTAAATCATCACCATATTCGACTCTAAATCTTTCCATTTCGTTCCGTTCCATCAACGGAAACAGTTCGAGATTGCTGTATGCTTCTTGAAAGGAGTTTAATAAGTCTTCAGACATTGGATAGTGCCGTAAACGTGCTAACTATTCATATAATGGCTCATGATTTTTGAAGCACAAGTTCAGGCAATGTCTAGGATAGAGTATGCTTACAGAACTTCTTAAATTCCGTTAATAAATAACTACTAAGTGAGTGGTATGTTATGTCTTAAAAAGAGATGCCCTAATACCCAAACTTCAACCTATCAATGAGTAGCAGAGGTCAATAATCAATAAGACTGAATGATAGATGATACATTCGATAATTTAAACTGAATGATAGATGATACAGATAACATCCTGAAAGCTACTTAACATATAAATAAAATAAAATTTTCAGTTATAAAAATAAATTTTTAATGTGCTTCGTCTCATTCCCCTCTAGCCCATGCGATGGTAGCTGTTGTTACTATTAGTTAGTAGTCTGTCAAAGAATAATCGACGAATACATTCTTTGTAAAGACGGCGATTTATCGCGTCTTTCTAACGTGTCAGTCTTTTAGACGCGATCAATCGCGTCTCTACATGAGATAAAGCTCGGCGACATCAAAACCAGCTTTTGCGACATCAAAACCAGCTTTTGCGACATCAAAACTAGCTTTTGCGACATCAAAACTAGCTTTTGCGACATCAAAACTAGCTTTTGTGACATCAAAACCTGCTTTTGTGACATCAAAACCAGCTTTTGCGAAATCAAAACCTACTTTTGCGAAATCAAAACCTGCTTTTGCGACATCAAAACTAGCTTTTCTCAACGAATTTCAGCAAATATACCCGCATCTATCTAGTTGGCTAATGCCATCCAATACTTTTATAATTCTGTAACTTCACTGTGGCTGGTGCATCTGCTTGTTGCGTATTTTGATGATATATAAATAACTCAGTGTATAAAGTCAGGGTTATTTATAAATAAATCCAAATAGGAAAACTATATGCAACGGAAACGAAACTCCATCTCACTGACTAAAGCTGAACGACGGATTGAAGGAATGCAGACAATTAACCCTGGGTTAGACTTTAGTAATGGGTTTTCAATTGCTACTTACAACACTAAAGTAATTGAGTTACGAGAAAAGTTAGCCGCTTATAATCAAGCACAAATAATAGTAGATAAGACACACAATGCATTAATAGAAGCAGAACGAGAGTTGAATACTTATTCTGAGCAAATGCTGTTAAATGTTGCATCTCGCTATGGCAAAAATAGTGATGAATATGGGATGGCTGGTGGAACGCGCAGGTCAGACCGCAAGAAACCACGTCTAGTAGTAAAGCAAACAGTAACATCTGTGAAGTAATTGTTTGGACTCGCCGCTTCTTCAGATAAGGGTGCGTTGACCTTTGTGACAACGCACCACGAGCCTATATTTATACCGCTTAACTTCTGAAGCATCTCCAGAGACTTTTGATATTCCAAAATCGAATGCTGAGTGCGATCGCAAATAGACTAAGGGTATCGTCAAACTCTAAATCAGACATAATCGTAGCGACTGTCTTGAATGTCAAGTGCGATCGTTAACAAAAAACTGGAACTGTGAACATTGACGCAACTGGGGAACGCTGCGCTAGATTCGGTGGTGGCTGGTACGGGCATTGAGATTTTACATA
>NZ_JADEXT010000090.1:0-12830 GCF_015206985.1 Nostoc sp. LEGE 12447
TGGCACGAATTCCCCACAGATGAGTTGGGAAATCTTGACCAGAGTGAAAAACCTTTACCACCGACTCAAACCTACAGAAAAACGGATCGTGCTGCTGGGTCAAAACATCGAACTACACGATTCTTTGTTAAGGCTCATCCCCTACTGTGAAGTGCCACTACCGAACATTGGCCAAATTCAAGACCACTTCGAGTCATATCTGGTTTTTCTTGAAGAATCTGCTACTGAGCAGGATGTCACATTTCAAGTGTCCCTGAGTTATGAAGAAAAAGAAACCTTTGCACGGGCAGCGCTGGGACTGACGCTAGAGGAAGTCAGCGATTTCTTGCGGCTAACCGTCAAAGAGCGTTTGAGCAACGCTGGCATTTTGATTGATGCCACAGTTACGCCTCTAATAGTCGAGTACAAAACTCGGCTGCTGGCTCAGATGGGAATTGAGTTGGGCAAACCTGCTACAATCCCCTTTGGCGGACTTGATTTACTGCGCGAATGGCTGACTCGTCGGCGACGACTGTTCACTCAAGAAGCACGTAAGCTGCATCTGCCGCAACCCAAAGGCGTATTGTTGGCGGGGCCTCCCGGAACAGGTAAGTCGATTTGCGCCAAAAACATTGCAACCATACTCAATTTACCACTACTCCAACTTGATATTGCGTCCCTCCTTGGTTCTCTAGTTGGTGAATCTGAAGGTAATGTTCGCCGTGCCTTGAAAACAGCCGAAGTGATTGCACCCTGCGTTTTATGGATAGACGAAATAGAAAAAGCTTTGTCTGGTAGCGGCGACACAACGGGTGTTTCCCAGCGTATTTTGGGAAATCTGCTCACATTTATGAGTGAGTGTACGGCTGGCGTGTTTGTTGTAGCTACCTGCAACGACCCGTCAGCACTACCAAGTGAACTCAAGAGGAAGGGACGCTTTGATGAAAATTTTTTCGTCGATCTACCAACCGAACCGGAGCGCTGTCAAATCCTCAAGATTCATCTGGAGCGATTTGGCATTGTAGTGGAATCTGAATATCTGGAAGCGATCGCCGCAAACACCGCGAAGTTTTCAGGCGCAGAATTAGAAACTCTAGCAGCAGAAGCGGCACTGCTGGCATTTGATGAGGGACGACCGCAGCAGGTAACGCTAGGGGATCTGATGCAATGCTGCGAGAATATCACACCTTTGGCTATTCAGGATGCTGCATCTGTAGAGCGAATGCAATCTTGGGCTGGCTCGGCAAGGGCTGCCTCTAGTCCAATCACTCAACAGCCTGTGGGTTTGCGGACTCCACGATTCAGGAACATGAATTGATAATATTGGCGAAGCACTCTTGAACATAACAGGAGTGCTTCGCATTGCTCAAAGGAAAGAATTGCTAGGCTAATTACCCGATTGTTAACAATTGAATAACTCATTACGGGTGAATATCCATTTTTCAGATATTCATCTGTTCACTATTCAAAGATTAAAACTATGGAAATATATCTTGTTTTTGTTGACGCTGTTAACAACAGCAACAAGTTCTGGAGCGCAAAAGCTGAAGGCAGCAACTTAATAGTCCAATGGGGACGTGTTGGTTATCAGGCACAAACCAAAGTCCACACATTAGGAAGTTATCAAAGAGCGGTTGCTAAATTTTACAATCTGGTAGCCGAAAAAAAATCTAAGGGATACAGAGAAAGTCAGCCACAAATGGATGGCGAACGCAGTATTTCAGATATCAGACGAGCGATACAACTATTAAATGCTATACGTCAGGCTGTTGCAAACAGGAACTTTAGTGATAGCTACATACTTGCCCTTAACGAGTATCTGAAAATTGTCCCAACACCATTAGGAATGCAGATAGATCCTTACAGGGTGTACCGAACAGTTGTAGATGTTGACTATCAACAAGAACTGCTCAATTCTTTACTGGTGAATGAACCTGTAGCTGTTCAGTCCAAAGAATTGCCGAAATCTGAACCAGAAACTGTCAGTCTCAAGACTATCAGTAAGAACTTCTGGCGACATTTGTAATTTGAGAAGCGTCACTTTGTAAGAGATGCCAAATAGCTACACTTCATTTTGAAAAATTGTTTGGGTAAATTATGGAAATCAAGACTATTGCTGTAACTTACACGCGTAAGTTCAATTTAGGTGACTACGAATCTTTAGAGTTAACTTGCTCACTATGGGGACAAATTGACCCAAAAGAAGAAGATGCACAAGGGACGACACAATTTCTATTTCAACAAGCAAAAGATTCTGTTAAGGAAGCTGCAATCCCAGTAATTAAAGCTTCCACACATCAAATGAATAAAGCCAAAATGTACAAGCACTCTGCAACAAATCAATTTGATGATCTTGATAATTTCTAATAACTAAAATTCACGTTTTAAATTCAAAAATACTTTAGTCAAGCATTAATACTGCTTGGCTATTTTTTTCTGCCATCGCTTTGCTTCCTACAAACCACAACAGGAAAGACATCATGCCTAAAAAAACTAACCCAGTCCCAAAAGACCATTCCCAATTATGTCTTCAGTACCTCCGCCGTTGCGGTGGCAGCGCTCGATTATCTGCCATCAGCTTTAGTCTCTGTGTCATACAAACATTAGTTAATCGCAAGCTGGTAAAAGTGACAAATACAGGTGCAGGATTTTTTGTGGAGTTGGATGAAGCGAAATGAAAATACAAGTCGAGCAGCTAACTGCTAACGAATTTTTGTGGGCGAAAGAGTGGATAAAAGAGTGTTTGCCTTGGCGCGATTTATCCTGCCCCGAAGAAGTTGAAGAACTCACAGAACAAGAAATCATTTCCGGCATCAAAAGACACTATAGCGGAGGAATAAAGCAGTTCAAGTTATCTGTAGAGGATCATATTTTTCCTAGTAATTCATAAAAATAGGTGAAACCGATGGCTAATCACAAACAAATTGCTCGTTCAAGTATGCAAGAGCCAAAAGTCCGGTTAGTTAAAAATCATCGTCCAAGAAGACGATTCAACTCCAAAGTATTCATAAATCGCACCATAGAAACAACTGCAATTATCTCTCTACTAATTACTGGATTTTCTGGAGTTGGGGCAATGGCTTGTTGGGGGCTAGAAGTAATCGAGACAAATGCTAATCCCAACATAATCATCTCTGGTTGGGAGCAGCAAAAAAATATTTGCCTGGGTGCAATGCTGGTCAGTTTTTCCGCCTTCTTAGGGAGTTCTTTAGTCGGAGCAAGCCTCAGCATTCAACGAGATAAATTTTAGGTGAGTTAACGGCAATGAAAGAGTACAAAACCAAACATGGCGGCTACAAAATCGAGACTACCGAATTATCAGATGGTGCTGTAGATGTTCACGTTGGGAAGCAGGGCTTTTTTAAAACAACTTGGGCATCACCTTCAACTCAAACTTTTGACAATCATACACAAGCTGTTGGCCACGCAAAAAAGGCTATTGATAACGGCGAAATCGATTCAGTTTTACAAAGTTGAAACTAATGGAAATTCGTTCCTTTCAACCATCTAAATTTAGAGGAGCAAGAAAATGACATTAACTTTAGATAATCACTCTCAAAAGAAAGAATCGTCCTTAACTCAAGCATTACGGCAGATACAACAATTAAACTCCAAAATTGCTCTGTTAGAGCGGCAGCATCAAGATTATGTGCAGAAGCAACAAAATCTGATTGCAGCCATCGCTGAAATCTGTGTTTCTCCAATGCAGGAAGTACAAGGGCTGCGGATTCTCATATATCGGGGAGAAGCAGCTTGTCGGCAGTACTTGCGTTCGGTGCTAGTCAAACAGGGTCAGGCTTCAAAAATGACCACAGGACAAATAGAAAAACCCACTTTAGATAAAAGAGCCAAAAACCGGGGTTTTCTGCAAAATTCAAAAAAATGAATTTTCTTTCTCATAGAGGCGCGGAATCAGTCAGGGCAAGGGATTGAGCAGACCATGAGACAGTTATTTTCACGGCATTACTAGGGTTTTGAGCCTCATCAAAATCATCCGCGTGTCCCAAAGCCTTGATGCTACCGTGTTTGAGGTTGAGCAGAGTCTCATGGTCTGCTTGCTTTTCACGGAAGGCACAAAAAAAAGGGGTGCAATATCCCCCTTTTGGCTAAATCCCGTCAAGTTATTCGGCTGTATTTTGTGCTTCAGGAATCAAACCCAACTGGTAACGGGCAAGAGTTCCTTGAAGGTGAAGCGCAAATCCTTTTTCCCAAAAGACTCGATGCATTTCTGACTCATTCCAGCCCTCCATTGCTTGAACTCGCTTTGCGGCTTCATACAACGGTTCTGGAATAGAAACTCCAGTCTGAACCATTTTTGGTGTAGTCTTCTTAGGCATTTTCTCCTCGACAATAACGCTTACCTAACTTTACCCCTATAGTTCTATGTTTTTGCCGAGAACTTTTTCAGAATAATACCTCATCTATAGGGCTATAAATGGGGTATTTATGTTAATCTAGAATTGCAAAGATGTTACGGCTGTTTCTATGGCAGGAACAATTCTGAGGAACGAATATGAAAAAATTGTTGGTCAAGTTAGTGATTACACTTGGCCAAGAATTCTTCGTCGATTAGAAATATCTGATACCACTAGTGCCAAAGCTGGGGTAATTCTGCTGGTAAGAGCTTACGCTCAACTGAAGCTTTTAAATCCCAATCGCACCATTCGATTATCAGATGTTCAACGCTACGAATTTATTTGTTCAAACTTGCCACAATTGTCATGCAACGGCGCTCAACTCTTTGAAGCATTACAAAGACTAGAACCGCGACCATCCAAACCCACAATTTACAGATGGGGTCAAGAAATTGGAGTGCCATTTTCTGTGGACAAGATGTATACAGAAATTGAAATTCAGCAATGGGTCAAAAAAATTGCTTCTCAAACTAAATTCAAATTTCGTCAACCTAAATCAATAGGAGCCACTTCATGAACGATTTACAAGAACTTCTCATTGCTAATGGAATCGAAATGAGTTCTGAAGAACTACGCTTGTACTTACAAAAGAAAAGCGTAGATCCTGATGCGATTACTGAGGCAGAAATTATTGCCATATCTGACGAACTTGTGGCACTCAAAAAAGCTAGTAATTTAATTGTTTCTAGCAATGGTAAAACAGCTAAAACTACCAAACGTACTGCCAAAACCAATAAAGCTCAACAGAGCATGAGTGATTATAAAACTTCACTTGCCAATCAGGCCAAGCAGTCGTTAGCAGAGATACAATCTTTTAATTCTGCAATTACCCAAGGAACACGCGAGTTTGCTCACAAGGAGGCAGTTGAAACAATCGAGACTTTAGCTAATGTGTCTAACGAGTATTTAGCAGAAGTCGCACAGTTCGCCAAAGAATTCCAGGGAGAACCAGAAGCCTTTTTTCGGTTCGGTCAGGAGATTACATCGCTCTATCTCTCTGCTAGCAATGCAGATGCGACCGAATAAATTCATCTTGGTAGCAGCAGTACTAAATCTGCTGCTATTAACCCTCATTTTGGGCGTGGCAATATATGGAGCAACAAGACCAAACCCATCGCAAAGCATTAAATATTCACCTGAAGAAGGACGGGGAATTGAATCTGTCAGGGCTGACACTAGAAAATCTGACAACAGAAGAATTCCTGGTAGTCCAGCAAATTATTGATGAGTCGAGAGTGCGATCGCAGTCCAATAGACAGATTGAGGAGTTAATGCAACGGGGAATGATGGCTCAAACTGCGATCGCAGCAATAACAGTATTGATGTTTTCGTTCATGGGGATATATGGCATAACCCGATATATCGGCTCACAAGTTCAACAAGTTCAGGAGAGTTATAGCAATGTTAGGTAAATGGCTTCCTGGTTTATTTGGCGGTAAAAGTGATGGAGTAGTATCAACGGATTTAAGAGTTGGGGATGCGACCCAAATTGAGGGTAATTTACCTTCATCAATCCGCGATCGCTATACATTGCCAGCTTACACTACAGCACAGCAGGTTCTGGATGAAGCAGAAGTGGCTGGCAATTTGAAAGCACAGAAATGGCTACATACAAAGTTCTCCCGGCACAAGCTCAAGCAGTTGCAATCTCTGGCAGAGATGTATAAAAACCAATTGGCATATTCCCAAGAAGCCATGAAGGTTGAGGAAGATTTGCAGCGAACCAGGGGATTACATGGGGAGGCAGTGATTCGTCATGCTTTTGGTTCTCAGGAACAACAACGCCAGTTGGGGGGATACGAGCAGGCATTCAATGAAGTGGGTGATAGTTTCAGGTTCTAAAGGAGAAGAATATGAAAACTCAACAAGAACAAAATATCAAAGACCTTAAACAAGAAGAATCCATCACTTTAGAGGAAATGCCAGAGAATATTTTGGAAATCCAGGAGCAGATGAACACAGAAGGAAAAACTCTAAACTGGACAACCTCATTTGATAACAACGAACCCAAATCAGTTACGTTTTTCCTTTATTAATGATTATGCAGTTGAAACTATCTTTCGTTGGATATGCCGTCTCTGGAGTCGGGCTGTCAATGTTAATGGGATTTCTATCAGTTGCTAGCCCAGTCAGTCAGTTTGTGCTGTGGATCATCAGCATGATTTGTATTTGTGGTTTGGCGGTGGGGTTGTTTAACTTCGCTGGCTTAGTCGTCAAAGGTTTTGGTTTCAACCGCAAGACTTTCACCATTGGGTTAATGCCTGGAGTGATATTCCTGTTTGTTTTCCTGACTTTAGTTGCAGCTGGTGTTGCTTTAGGGGTGAGATAAATTATGGGATTTGAATTACAACGTCTAACTGCTAGTGGGGTGATTCATGCAGAGCGAACTATATTGTGTAGTCTAGGAGCGAGTGCAGTATTATGCCTGTCTGCTCCTTTTTTCTTAAACACTGACCGAATAACAACCGGGATGCTACTTGGTGCTGGAACGCTGAGTGGTGGCTTATTTGGAGTATCTGCCCAAATCAGCGAAGGCAAACAGAAAGTATACCGCTCTTTAGAAGAAGCTGACCTGAAATCACTCAAACAGCATTTACAAGGTGAAGCTGTTTATGATTATGTCACAACTGCGATCGCAGCCAAACGCAGAGTTGCTGACTATGTGAATCGGCTACCAATGCAAGAGCGCCCCCGGTGGATTGCTGAATATCAATTGCAAGGTTTGGTAACTCTTCCAGAACCACCAGCACAACAATCACCTTCACCGACTGGTATTCCTAATCCCGATATTGCTGACATCGATGAAGAGTCAGTGCAGTCCGTAATTAATCCGGGTGCGATGAAAGTTCTCCAAGCGATCGCAGCTAATTATCCTGAGTACATCAGAATTGATGGTGCTTGGATTGATGAACTATGTGATGCTGCATCTAATCAAAATATGACTCTTCGCAGTAATCACCATTTTTACCTTTCTGGTGGTACACAGTCTGGCAAGTCCACGCTGGCTGGGGTGATTATCAACAAAATTGGTGCAAAATCTCAAACACCAGCAATTGTGATTGGCAGCGATCCAAAAGATGATGTCACCAGATGGTTGTGCAAGTTCAGCCGTAAGTTTGACGGCATGAAAGAATTAAGAAATTGGCTCATCTTTGCCACAGACCAAATTGACAAACAGAAAGCAAGAGTTGCAAAAGTTGGTGGTGAATGTCACGGTGTTCCCGAATTATTTCTTGCTCAAGATGAAGTTGACAGTGTTTATGGTGGTGGCAAGGGACTTCCGGGAATGGTTGATGCTGATACCGCCAAAGACTTGCAAGGCTTCTGGAACTATGTCATCAAATTCACTGCTGGGTTAAAGGGTCATGGTTTATTTATGGGCCAGTCCCCACTCTCTGGAGAAACCGGATTTAGCCGCCCGTCCTTGAAAAATGTTTGCTTTATTGCGATGGGGCAAACATCGAGTTATATTCTTGACCATCCCCAGGATTTTCTGAATGTCAAAAAAGAAATTCTTGAAATCTTGCGACAGGCTTGCGAAATGTTGGATAAAGCCGGAGTTCGATATGCCCTAGTAATTCCAACTCGTGGTAATCCTTTTATAGCTCTAATACCTGAATTTGATATCAAAGGTATGGAGCAGAAGCAAGATTCCAAACCGAATGGTGACACTGTTAATAGTTCTAAAAATAATCAGCAATCCTCACAGCAGCAGATTGACTGGTATGAAGAAATTAGAAAATGGGCAACAGAATTAGGGAGAAGACCGCATTTTCAGGAAATCAAACAAAAGTGGCACGAATTAACGGGGCAAGAATTAAACGAAAAGGGAGTAAAATTACTATTAGAAAATCTCGGCTACCCAGACAATTAAACTGGAATGCTCGGTATGGTAATCCCAAAGAGTACAGAAAACAAGTAGCGATTGCTCACCGAAAAACTCACAATTATTGTGTAGTCTGTCTGACTAAGAAAAGTGAAGAGATTCATCACGCTTACTATGGGAATGACGTTATTGGAGTATCAACATTTCCTACGTGCTACCGTTGCCATAATGAAATTTGTCATGATCCAATTAACTGGATAAAAAGCCGTACTAACCCAGTTTGGGGCAATCGTAATACTGACGAATTTATTACAAGATTGAGGCTGGGATATCAATTACTTTATGGAGGTGTTATTTGGTGATTAAGCTATTAATAAAGTATGCGCCTGACTCCGTTGTGGATGCTGTGAATGATATTTCTTTAGCAGAATTGGACAAGCGAGGCTTAATAGTCTGGACAGACGCACCGCCACTAGAGCCAGAAGCTGAAAACTCAGCATTTAATTTGGCTTCTCGTTTCACGGAAGTAACGCCTGATAATCTGCTAGAAGTTTTCATGACTATTGCTCAAATATACACTCTCCTTCGGCGATTGTTTAGCCTTGAGATACTTGATGGAATTATCGGCAGAATACTTTGGATTGATCGGAGTTGAATAAAATGTATAACGAATACGACAATTTGAGTTTTGAAGAACAGTTACACCTGACTGAATCCCTTATCAGGCAGCAACACAATCAGCAGATGTTCTTGCGCCGAAATGCCCAATTGTTGCAGCAAGAGTTAAACTTTGAGGCTGAATTATTAGAAGACAATCCAGAGTTAGCCCAAACTATTCACGCTCTCAATATGCAGGAGATTCAGAGTAATCAGCAAGGGTTACAGAATGTTCTAGGTTCAGAAGAATTAGCTTCAAAAGAGCAAAGTGTTTGGAGTAAGTTTTTTCCTGGTTTAGGAGGATGAATGAAAATTTTTAATATCAGAGATCGCCTCAGTTCATTAGTTAAACAAACAACTCAAGTCGGTATTGGGTTTTTAGTAATGCTATTGCTAACTCGTGGCCACCCATCTGCATTCGTAGTTAATTCAAGCACAAGTTTTAAGTATTGTATTTGTTGCCTATAGTGAGGTACGAAGGCAAGCATTGGGCAAGAATTAATCTTCAAAACATATCAACGTTCACTCTGTTAGCTATGTTTTCCAAATATGGATACTGAACGGGATTTCTTATTTTTCAACGAAAGAATCGCTACTAAATATAATCCCTTTTATGAAGGGGAGTATCTGGTAATCCAGTCTTATCCCCGTGAGCATAAGCTAATGGTTGAGCATCGCACTTTTGATTACAAAAATGCCAAAAGTCATTGCGAACTAGAAAATCTAGCTCATGACTATACATCATTTTCTCTTAGGATTTTTCACGATGATAAACTGTGGGAGGTAAACTATAAAGGGGAGCCACAAAGTATTTCTAAGCAACAGAATTGGAGAATTGCCCAAGAATATCTAGAAGCTCACTACGATCCGCATACTGATGCTGAAATGGTCGTATGCCAATGCAGTTACCCCTATTTTTCGTCACTCACTACTCATATTAGCAACAGTGGTGAGTCTAGGACTTCGTGGCAATCGCTCACTTGTCTAGTTAGAGACTTGGGGCGAGATATTCAAACCTGCCCCAACTGTAATGCATCCTTAGTTCGAGCAGATGAATCGGAAGATGATAATTTTGATTTTGATTTTGATTTTGATTTTGATGACCAAGTTAGCCGACCAATAGTTTGCATCGGTTGCGCTAACTATCATGGAGTTGAGTATGGGGACAACGTGCTAGTCTGCGGAATACACCCGAATGGATGGGATAGCGAGAATTGCCCAGATTATCATCCGTGATATTTAAAATGGTAAAAAATTGACCCGCTCTCTAGTATGCTCTTCTCAAAAAAACACTACCCAGATCAGGTTAGGCATTGTTATTGCCGCTATTAACTGCTATATCAAAATGCAATACGTCTTCGCGCTTGCCCAGCTTTGTATAAAGTTTAATAGCTGGATCGTCACCGATATCCGCCTGGACGAAAATGACATAAGCTCCATAAGCTGCTGCTACTTCCTTCAGCTTCTGAATTAATGCTGTTGCGATCCCCTGCCGTCGATGTGCGGCGGCAACAGCTAGATCGTAGATGTAAATCTCACTGCGCTCCTGCTCGAACTTTTTAAGCTCGTATGCAGTAAGACCACCAACGACCTCACCTTCTTTCAATGCTGCGATCGCAATGAAGTAGTCACTATCGAGCAGTTGCCGCAGGTAGTCTGCGCTAGGGGGATTTCCATAGGTCTCCACCTCATCGAACGCCTCACCAAAGGTTGCTAATAGAGCTTCCATTAATGCAACGTCCTTCGGCACAATCTGTTGAATGCTTAAGTTCATTGGTATTTCCTAAGCTATATCCCTGCTGAACGGCTAAATCCTGCTCGTTCATACAATATCAGAAGAACTGCCATTAGTATGACTAATTTAGTAGTCACTGATTTCAGTTTTCATAATTTATGTAACTAAATATTCTGTTACTTGTTTCCTAATGGGACTGGCATTGTGAAGGGCTGACATAATTGCCTCTTGGCTATCGAAAAAACTTTGTATCTTTTGAAGCCAAGATTCTTGAGAATATCCTAGTGGCGGATTTTGTCTTACCGTCACAAATAGAGCTACTATTTTCAATGTTTCCTCTGTTATTTCTCCTCTCAATTGCATTGGGACAGAATCAAAAAAACTGCCCTCTTGTAATTCTAGTTCTTCCAAGGGAATCTCTTTATAGAGTGTTTCAGCCATCTCTAGAATCTCAGATATATTGCTATTGAGAGTGTGCATAAACCCAAGTGATGATAACGATATAGCAAACATCATTTCTATCTGTTCTTTCTGTTTACTTAGGTCAACCCTTTGTTTTCCATAGTTTGGATCTCTAGCTTTCCTTCTTTTAGCTTCACCCATTTTCAAAAACTAGTCGGCAATAAATGTTTTTAATTCTATTGTACAGCCCAATCTCGCTGTATTAAACCTGTTATTTACTAGTGTAAAAAAATTTTTTAATTTTGCTTAGTTTAGAGATAAGATACCCTCTTTGGCTCTTAGTACAGGAACTTATCCATCTAGTTCAATAATTCGGTTGCTTCTTTTAATACTTGAATAATTTCCGGTTTCTGAGAACTAATCACATTATTTGGTAAATGCTTGTGATGCGGAAATGTAGAGATATCAGGAAAATGCGGCGTACTATCATAACGAAAAACTAGGCAATTTCGTTCATCTTGAAAATGGTAGCGATAATCAAGAAATTTTAACTAGATTTGTCCGAAATATTAACTTAGAAAAAGAAAATGGTAAAATGTTAAATTGAGCATTTACCATTTTTATGAATTAAGTATGGTTTTTGATTACATCGAGAAATATCCACATAGAACAAAACAAATTTTAGGGATTAGTTACGAACAATTACAATCACTATTAAATTGCGCCATAAAACGCCATCAGGAAATTAAAACTAAACAAGAGAGCCAAAAAATAAGAATTAATGCGGCTGGTGGTGGTCGCAAAGAAAAATTACTAATCCAAGAACAAGTATGTTTATGTCTATTTTATTTAAGACAGATGCCAACATTTCAAGTATTAGGAATGTTGTTTGGTGTTTCTAAAACTGAAGCTAACGATACATTCCATGAATGGATACCTATTCTTCGAGACATTTTACCCTCCAGCTTGTTAGAACAAGTCTCAAATAACGAGAGTGATTTACTGTTTGTACAAGAATTACTAACTACTTTTAGGTTGTTAGTCGATAGCCTGGAACAGCCAATATATAGGAACTCAGACCAAAAAGAACAACAAAAATATTTTTCTGGTAAAAAAAGACAACATACATTAAAAAGTCTGGTAATTGGCATACCAGAAGGTAAAGATATTGTGGAGGTAGAAATAGGTGTTCCTGGGCCAACAGCAGATATAAAACTGTTTCGTAAATCTCAAAATAAATTTGATAAATCTCAACCCTTTTCAGGTGATAAAGGTTTCCAAGGAGGTGAAAATATCAATACTCCTCATAAAAGGAAACCAAAACGAGAATTAACTCAACAGCAAAAAGATGAAAACAAAGCTTTGTCCAGTAATCGGATATTTATTGAGCATTTAATCCGCCTGCTCAAAATATTTCGGATTTACTCACAGAGATTTCGGCTAAATCTTGAGACTTACGAGCAGATTATCTTAACAGTCTGTGGGTTAGTTCGGCTGAGAATTGGTAGTTTAATTTTGCCAACTTAGCTAATAAGAATAGTCAGAAAAATCTCAAATAAAGGAGTCTGTTTTTATGCCTCTAAACTGACAGTAACTATCTCAAAGCCTTATTATTGCGTTTTTACGCAAATATCAAAGTTTTGCCTCAAAGCTTTGAACAGTCTGGCTTTGGAGTTTTCGGACAAGTCTAATAGCTTGGTTGTGAAGACCTGGAAGAATAATTAGTTTTTTGAAGTGTCGGCGTAGATGAGCCAAACATTTCTGCTGGGCAAAAGCTGGATAGCCGTTGTAAACGCTAAAATCATCGCTGCTGAGT
>NZ_JADEXT010000044.1:0-58281 GCF_015206985.1 Nostoc sp. LEGE 12447
AGGCAACAATAGTTTATGCACTGTGCCAACTAAAGGATGGGGGAAGCGTGAATTTTCAATCCGTAATAGCTTTGTTGCATCACTTCTGGGGTGAGCGCGGTTGTCTTATCGCCCAGCCCTACGATATTGAGAAGGGAGCTGGTACTAAGAATCCGCAGACATTTTTAAGAGCATTGGGGCCGGAACCGTGGGCTGTTGCCTATGTTGAACCATGTCGTCGCCCAACGGATGGACGGTACGGTGAAAACCCTAACCGTTTCCAACATTATTATCAGTACCAAGTTTTGATTAAGCCCTCGCCAGATAATATCCAGGAGATTTATCTTGATTCATTAAGGGTTTTAGGTATTCGTCCTGAAGACCACGATATTCGGTTTGTAGAGGATAATTGGGAAGATGCAACGGTGGGAGCTTGGGGTACTGGATGGGAAGTATGGTTAGATGGGATGGAAATTACTCAGTTTACCTACTTCCAACAGTGTGGGGGAATTGATTGCCGTCCTGTGTCGATTGAGATTACTTATGGTTTAGAGCGGCTGACAATGTATCTCCAGCAAGTGGAGGCAATTACTAAAATTCATTGGACGGACAATATTACTTATGGTGATGTTTTTCTGCAAAATGAGATTGAGCAGAGTACATACAATTTTGAAGCGTCTAATCCTGAATTGCTGCTGACACTGTTTAGTTTGTATGAGCAGGAAGCTACTCAGTTAACAGAGAAGGGTTTGGTGTTACCCAGTTTGGATTATGTAATGAAGTGTTCGCACACGTTTAATCTGCTGGATGCTAGAGGTGTGATTTCGGTGACGGAGAGAACTCGCTATATTGCCAGGATTCGGCATTTGGCTAGGAAGGTTGCTCATTTATATGTAGAGCAAAGGGGGAAATTGGGTTTTCCGTTGCTCAAAGATTTAAAACCAGTCATACCTGTTGGGCAAGTAGAAGTTGCGGCTACACAGACGAAATCTGCCTCCGCAGGTTAGCAAACCTTTGATTTTGCATTCCAATAAGCTAGGCATATCTTTAATCATGTAGCTATTGCTAAAGTTCAGAAATACCGTTAAATCTTGAATCTGGAAGATTAAGGCTACAAGATAAGGCCCGCACAGGCGGGCTTTGTTTGTATAAACTTGATGGACTATACTTCACCACAGGCATCAAAATCTTTCAAAGATGTCTATTAAAGAGATGAAAAGCTTACGCAGAGGTACTCCAGCCGCAGATAATAAGAATTTGGAATATTTGCTTTTTGAATTTTATTGCCAAATTCAGCAACGCCAATTTTTCTCTATTGCTACTCTAGCTATTTTTAAGTCAGCTGCGAATTCTGGGTGTCAGGTGCTTTTACAAAAAATCTTATGATTCAAACCAGTGGTGTAATTATTTGTCTTGGCTACATTTTTGGGTTGCTGTTTACAGCAGTTCCTTGGGGTGGTGTGTGGATTTTGGTTCTGGGGATAGTGGGAGCAATTCTTTTTAGAAGACGCACCAGTTCACAACAACTTGCCCAAAAAGCAGAAAAGGTTGGAAGCAAAAATAAGACAGTGCCTAATACCTGGCAAACTAATCCCCATCCTCGAATATGGCTAGCTGCTGGCTTAGTAGGATTATTGGCAACTCTATATTTTCAATGGCGAGTGCCGCAACCAGGTGCAAAAGATATTAGTCAGTTTGTTCCACCTGGAAATAGCAGTAATCAAGAACAACTTGTGATTGTTCGTGGGGAAGTGGCGAGTAATCCCCGTTTAACTCGCAGTCAGCGAGGACAATTTTGGCTGGAAGCAACTCAGATAGATGAGGTCAAAAATGAAAAAGGTTCAGCAGGTGTCCCAAAAGGAGTAACGGGCAAATTGTATGTGACAGTGCCTATACTTCAGGCTACTGGGTTATACCCTAGTCAACAAATTGCTGTGACTGGAATTTTGTACAAACCAAAGGCGGCTTCCAATCCTGGTGGTTTCGATTTTCAGAAGTTTCTTAAGCAGGAAGGAACATTTGCTGGTTTGATTGGGCGACAAATAAATGTTTTGGATCAGGAACGTAAATGGGGATGGTGGCAAATTCGGGAGCGAATTGTGCGATCGCAAGTTCGTTGGTTAGGTATCCCTGAAGGGCCTCTTGTCAGTGCAATGGTTTTAGGTAGCAAAGCTGTTGATTTACCCTACGATATCCGCGACTTATTTGTACAAGCAGGATTAGCTCATGCTTTAGCAGCTTCCGGGTTTCAAACTTCTTTGATTTTGAGTGTGATTTTACAGTTAACTAAACGGGCAAAAAAAGCAACGCAATTTACCCTTGGCTTTTTAGCTTTAATCATTTTTCTAAGTTTAACAGGTTTTCAACCTGCGGTTCTCAGAGCCGTAATTATGGGTTTTGCGGCATTAGTGGGTTTGCTATTAAAAAGGAAGGTAAAACAGTTCGGATCATTGCTATTAGCAGCAACTCTGTTATTAGTGTTTAATCCTCTATGGATTTGGGATTTAGGTTTTCAATTGAGTTTTTTAGCAACGCTGGGCTTAATCGTAACAGTACCGGCATTAGTAGACCGCCTAGCATGGCTACCACCTGCGATCGCTTCTTTAATTGCCGTTCCCCTTGCTGCGACTCTTTGGACTTTACCTGTACAACTTTCTGTATTTGGGGTTGTACCATCTTATAGTTTATTGCTGAATGTGGTTAGTACTCCATTAATTTCGATCATTAGTATAGGTGGAATCATTAGTGCTTTAGTAGGTTTAATTTGGACTCAGGCAGGAAGCTTCATCGCATCGGTGTTACATTACCCGACAGACTGGCTAATTAAATTAGTGGAGTTTTTTAGCAAGTTGCCAGGAAATTCTGTTGCTGTAGGTAGTATATCCACTTGGCAACTTTTGACGATTTATTTACTGATTATACTAGTTTGGCTAGTTCCTTGGTGGCAACGAAGATGGTGGGTTGCTAATGTGATTGCCATTGCTTTAGTATTCATCCCCCTTTGGCATTCTACAAATACATTGTTTAGGATAACGGTATTAGAATCTGGTACGGAACCAATTGTAGTTGTTCAAGATAGAGGAACTGTAACTGTAATTAATAGTGGTGATGAAGGAACTGGACGTTTCACAATCCTACCGTTTTTACAACAGCAAGGTATCAATCAAATCAATTGGGCGATCGCAACTGATTTTCAAGGCAATGAAAGTAATGCTTGGTTGGAATTATTGCAACGTTTACCAATCAAAAGTTTTTATGAATATTCCCCCAATCCAGAAAATTCTATTGCCACTCAGGCAATTCAACAAGAATTACAAAAGCATCAGGGATTTTATCAACCAATGGCAGTTGGTCAAGCTGTCAAAACGGGTTCAATAGTGGCGCAGTTAATCAACGCTCAATTACCCATCTTACAATTGCAAATTTTAGATCAGAATTGGTTATTAGTCGGTAATGTCAAGTCTAAAGAGGTACAGCAATTAGTCAAAAATGGGAGCTTGCCTCGTCCACAAGTCCTGTGGTGTTCCCCTCAGTCATTAAAAGATTTAGTTATTGCTCTGCAACCACAAGTGGCGATCGCTTCTTCTGTTAACTTTGATCCAAAGGTTTTATCGGAACTAAATCAAAGCCAAACTAAACTATTTTTTACGGGACGTGATGGGGCTATTCAATGGACACCTGATGGTCAGTTTGAGGCGTTTATTGAAGCAGCAGAAAACAAATCTTCTATCTTATGAACAACTCACAATTCAGGAATTTTAAAAGTACGATATTTATTTTTAGGCAAGACTAGCTAAAAATGAGTTTTATAGATTACAGCCTAGTTAGTACTTAATGAAGTTTCACATTCGCCTACATTATTCCAGTCTGGTCTTTGACTGACACCCAATAATTGTTGGATTTTGGGTAAAAAGGGGAAAGAAAAAACCTTTAACCTTTTCCCTGAACCCACTTCCGATTGAAAAATGCAAAACCACAAGCACTATTGGACTAGAACTAACTACTTTAAATTAAAACACAGCATTTGTTCATTTTTTAATGAAGTCATGGACTAGACTTGATTATTTACAGAACCAAATCATCTTAATTATTTAAAATCTTACAGTAGTGGAAATACTTATCTTATTTTTACTTATTTAAATATTTCTTTTACATTGTGCTTATAATTCTTGCTATAAAAATAGTTAAACTTCATACTTGAGAATAAACCATACTTTTTTACTATTGCTTAGAAAAACATCTATCCTACTTCACGATCACTTGAACTAGATGTCATTACTTATACCATTGTAGTAGCATCTTAAATGATTGATATTAGAGAAGTAGTTTAAAAATATAGCTTGTCTGTCCCCTACATGAATAAAAAATGGGCTGCTAAACGACTTACTATCAATCTCACATCAAGTGAGGCACAGAAGCTTGAACAATACTGTTCAATAACAGGGAGACCAGCAACTGATGTGATTCGGGAGTTAATTCGCTCTCTTGCTACTCAGGAGGAAAAAGGCTTGCAAACTTAGTAAATCATACTGAACAAAAAACAAAATTTTGAGAATCACATCTAATTGGGGAGTGAAATAAGTGTTTCAGAGTTATTAGTTATTTCCTTGAAAACACACGCTATAGGTAGCAACTGAACACTTAGCTATGCTCAGTATGGATGGTTTTGAGGTAATAGTTCACCTATAAGTGAATCCGTAAATCGGTTTTGCTCTCAGTATCAGTGCCAGCGTTTTCTAGGAAAATCACCAAGGAAGTTTAGAGGCAGGGGCAATAGTATTCCTGCCCAAACTTCTCTAGAGCTACAAATTACTCAATAAGATTTGGGATAATAAAATTGTTCTTGCGTTTAAATTCGCTTCTTCTCAGACCTTTTTAAATTTTGAATTTTGAAGCTTTCAATTTTAAAAACTTTTGAGTAAGACGTTCGGCGATGGCTCAGTAGAGCCGCGATGATGCCGTTCGCGTAGCATTCCGTAGGAAAGTCCAAAATTTAAAATTCCCCTTTTCAAGACAGACACTTAAAAGTCTGGTTGACTACTAAGGGAATATCAAAAATAAATTCTTCAGCCAGGTATATTAAGGTTAGCGTAGCGATCGCTAGCCAGGAAGTAACGATAACAAGTTTTTGTCAATTGGGGGACACACCTTTATTGACATTGCCCATCCCATAATCAGTAATGGCTTTACCAAAACTTACTCTTTCGATTCACATCCAGGAGTACAGCGATCGCCCCTTCAACAACTAAAAATTTAATCAGAGAGTGCGTTATTGTCGCTTATCGTAGGTATCGCTTGTTTTCAATTGCGACGGAAATTTCTCTTACGTTGTTTGTGTCTTGCAACTTCTTTGCGCTTGTGTTTTTCCAAAGGGGTTTCAAAGTGACGATTTTTTCTCATGTCTGGGAAAATACCTGCTTTGGAAACTTCTCTCTTAAATCGACGCAAGGCCGATTCAATTCCTTCATTTTCGCCCACAAATACTTGGGTCATTTTCATCTCCTACTTAATTGGTACTGGGCAATTTCAAAGCATCCAGTAGATCGGAGCGCAAAAAGGGCAGATAATGATTCTGCCCTTAAGACGTTAAAACTTAATTTTTGATTTTAAACCTTAGTAGCGTCCTCGGTTGTATCCGCCACCGCCGCCGCCGCGACGATCGCCACCACCACCACCAAAGGAACCACTTCTGTCTTCCTTGGGTTTAGCCTTGTTGACTTTAAGGTCGCGTCCCATCCACTCAGCACCATCAAGAGCTTCAATGGCAGCTGTTTCTTCAGCTTCTGTGCCCATCTCTACGAAAGCAAAGCCACGTGGACGGCCTGTTTCACGGTCAGTAGGCAACTGAACGCGTTTTACAGAACCATGTTCAGCAAAAACAGATGTAAGGTCTTCTTGTGTGACCTCGTAGGATAGATTACCTACATAAATTGACATGCGTTATCTCCAAAATCATAGGTGTGTAGAGATTTAGATTTCGGAGACAAGCTTGTTAAGACCAAAAGGGAAAAGCCTGTCAATACTAAAAACAAACGCTGTAACCGAATTTTATTCTCACCTAACTACCTTAGCACATCCTTGAGTTCTTACCCATCCTAAAAAAGGAAGTACTAAGAGTAAGCGATCGCAGTTCACCCTCTCAAACATCCTCTAGGTAATGAATTTATAGGCAACTTTAACATTGAGTAGCAAAAATTGCCCAAATAATTGCAAAATAAATGCAGTTCGTCATTGTAACTACCTGGAAATGCCGACTACACTTGCCGACGCACAAAATTTACTTTCTGATCTGATCGCCCGCTATAGTGAGCGTGTAGATTATCTGATGATTCGCCTTGAAGAAGCAGAAGGGACTGATATCTTGTTGCGTGGCGACAAGGTAGAAACCCTCAGTGAAGGTATCTCCATTGGTGGACATATTCGCGCTTGTTATAAGGGTGGGTGGGGGTTAAGCTGCTTCAACCAACTGGGAACAATCCAAGATCGCATAGAAGAAGCGATCGCTGCGGCGCGAATGGTTGGTGATGAAGAAACTTTACTTGCACCCATTGACCCGGTGCAAGCAGTATGCGTTCTACCCCTAAAAGGCACTGATCCCCGAAAAATCCCACTTTCTAAGAAAAAACAATTGTGCGATCGCTATACTGAATTGCTCAAAAGTATTGATGATCGGATTACCACTACCTCTGTGCGTTATGGTGACAGCGCTCAAAGAGTGATCATTGCTACCTCAGAAGGAACTTTGATCGAGCAATCTTGGGTGGATATGGAAATGCGCTTTGCCGCCACTGCCAGAAATGGCGAAACCGTACAAACTGGACGGGAAACTACTGGTTCTCGCAAAGCTTACGAAGATTTAACAGATTTGGATGAACAAGTAAAGGGTGCGGCTCAAAGAGCGATCGCAGCTTTATCTTTGCCACCTGTCAAAGGTAATACTTATACAGTAGTCATTGACCCAATTCTCACCGGTTTGTTTGTCCATGAAGCTTTCGGACATCTTTCTGAGGCTGATATGGCTTACGAAAATCCTGATTTGTTAGAAGTTATGACCATTGGACGGCGGTTTGGTCCAGAAGAACTCCAAATTTTTGATGGTGCTGCCCCAGAGGGACATCGCGGTAGCTATTTTTACGACGATGAAGGCACGCCTGCTACAACTACGCAATTAATTAAAGATGGAGTTTTAGTTGGACGTTTACATTCTCGTGAAACTGCTGGCAAATTGGAGGAAGCGCCTACTGGTAATGCCAGATGTCTGAATTATCACTTTACTCCCATTGTGCGGATGACAAATACCTGGATTGAACGAGGTAAAACACCAGTTAAAGACTTATTCACAGATATCAAAGAAGGAGTTTATGCCCGTAATTGGTTGGGTGGAATGACGAATGGTGAGATGTTTACCTTTAGCGCCGGGGAAGCTTGGATGATTAGGAACGGCAAAATTGCTGAACCTGTGCGGGATGTAACGCTTTCGGGAAATGTATTCCAAACTTTAGCGGATATTGAGGCAATTGGTGATGATTTTTATTGGGATGAATCCGGCGGTTGTGGCAAGGGAGGACAAAATGGGTTATCAGTGGGTTGTGGTGGTCCTAGTCTGCGAATTCAAGATGTAGTGGTTGGTGGTGAAGTGTGAACTACCCACTGCTATAACTGGTACTCCAAGTAAACTTAGGTTTTTAGTAGTCTGTCAAGCCTAAATTGATAGGCTACTAGTCCCACCAAAGAATGCCTCAGTTTAAATCAATTTGCTAGCCAGAAAGCGACGTTACGCATATCGGCTTTGATATGTTCTAAAGCTCGTGGCTCTTTTTTCATGCCATCTCCCGGTGGTTCATCCACAAATGAGTATAGCGATCGCTTTGCACTAATGCTTAAATTTTTTCATCTCTCAACATCCCTCTCAAGTATGAAAATAACTCATAACTCTAGGTAGTAGCGCCAGTAATAGAGGATAACTAATATATATAAAGCTGATTTCATATTCACTCTAGTTTTATCTTCCACACCCATTCTCGGTTGCGCGTACTGAAGACATACTGCTTTCTCTAAGTCATTTTTATAGCCTCAATTAAGCGTTCCTTAGCACAGCGACAGATATGAAAGCAGATCAATTCCTGAAAAACTATGCCGCAGGTGTCAGAGACTTTACTGGTGTTAACTTAAGCGAGGCAAACTTAAGGGAAGCCAATCTCAGTGATGTAATTTTAGATAGAGCTATTTTAGATGGAGCTAATCTGAGTCATGCTAATTTAGCCCAGTCCAGTTTGATTGAAGCAGACTTAAATGGAGCTGATTTGACTAATGCTAACCTCAGTGGTAGCAACTTAAGCGGAGCTATTTTGGATGGAGCTATCTTGGATGGAGCAGCAATGGAAGGAGCTAATTTGAGTCAAGCTGATTTGACGGTTGCTAAGTTGATTGAAACTAACTTGAGTGAGGCGGATTTGCAGGAAGCAAGCTTGATAGCGGCGAATCTAGATGGAGCGGATTTGAGTGGTGCAGACTTAACTGTAGCCGACTTATCCCAGGCAAATCTCACCCAAGCAGATTTGAACCAGACAAATTTAAGCGGAGCAAATTTGTCTGGAGCCAATGTAGAAGGAACCATTCTAGATGAGAATGCTTAAATCTAATTTTTTTAACATGGCTTATGATGTGAAAACTAACTAGCAAAGTAAACAATGGGCTTAAGCCCATTGTCTAAAAGCGAGCAAATGTCCGCTATAGTTTATTTCTATTGTCTTGACTGGTGTAGCATCACTGACTTTTAATGAAAAATTATCCAACCACAATTAACAAATTTGTATGTGCGTAGGCATCGCACATTTAAGATAAACTAAATCCAGCTTCAGGCTGGATAATAGCTAGAGACAGTTTTGAGATTGAATGTTTTCTTTATTTTTAACTTACCAAATCAACTAAGGCGTTCGATTGGAAGCGGACTATAGATGAAACTGAGCAACCGCGATAATTCTCAGAGGTGAACACCGATAGTGTGATATTAGCTTGACCCGGATCTAATATGCGTTTTACCTTGCAGGTTTGCATTTTGTTGTTGCAGTAAGCAATAATGCGATCGCCAGCCTTGACATCCAACGCTTGAATTTTCACTTAATATCAACCTCGCCCAAGATTTTGTTTAGCTAAAGAAAATATATTGTTATATTTTACTTGCTCAACAATTTAAATATTTATTTAAGTATAACACAAAAACTAAGGGCTTTAAATGCTATCAATTTAATCTTGATAATGTCAAGTTTATTTATCCTCAAAACTCTATTAAATGCTGGATTTTCAGAAAATAAGGATAAATATCGACCTTCTCGCAGCATCTGGTACAGTATGGCATAAGCAGGACTTACGCATTGAAAACCTGAAACTTTGTTTGCGTAGCGTGCGCTTCGCGCCTTTCCCTAAAAAAGCTTGATTTTTTATTATTTTTGTTCTCATATTCTGTATGGGAACGAGCAAAACCTCAATTAGTAAGACTTGGGTTGAAAATTCAGATAGTGGTAAACCTCCACTTTGCTCTAAATTTTTGCGAGTAATATTTTTTCTTTCTATGTTTTTGTTACAATTATTGAAATTTTTACCTAAAAGTAGCACTATGGCTTTATATGCTGAATTACATAGACATCTGGGCGGTTCCGTCGTACCGCGAGTTCTATGGCGATATTTCGAGCGACATTCTTCGGAGTTGATTTCCCGCTTTGCTGACTATTCACAATTTGAAGATTTTTACACCCGTCCACGCAACAGCTTAGATGAGTATCTAGAATTACACACCTTGGTAGAAAGTGTGCAAACAGTTGAGACTTTGCCTTACTTTATCTATCGCTTGGTGCGGGGTGCTTACATCTTTGAAAATTTGGCTTATCTGGAACTGCGCTACACTCCTTATTTGCGGACACCTGAACATCTGAATCAATCACAGAGAATTGACAAGATGGCAGAAATTGTGAAAGTAGTAGGACTTGCAAGCCACCAGCCAGAACATCCGATTGTTACTAGCCAAATTCTCTGTATGCACACCCGCCTACCTTATGAGGTGAACAAGGCGATTGTTGATTTGGCGGCACAAAACAAGCAGTATGTCTGTGCAGTCGATGTCGCAGGGGGTGATAGCTATTATGCCGATCGCTTAGAAGAATGGATTAGCTTATATGATTATGCGCGATCGCTAGACGTTAAAACCACGGGACATCTATATGAAACCACGGCCGGTTGTTACCCCGAACTGTTACCCTATCTCATGCGAATCGGTCACGGTATTCAAATCCCTCTACTGTATCCAGAGTTACTTAATGATGTAGCTAGACGCGGACAGTGTTTAGAGGTTTGCCCCACAACTTACCTAAAAACTGGTACTTTGCAGGATATACGTCAACTCAAATTAGTTTTTGACCGTTGTTTTGATGCTGGCGTAGATATTGCTATCTGTACTGATAATGCTGGGTTGCACAATGTACGTCTACCGTTTGAGTATGAAAATCTCTTAACTTACGACATTATCAGTTTTAAACAACTACAAGCTTGTCAGGATGCCGCTTTCCGTCATGCTTTCGCTTGGCCTTACAGTGAACGTCCTGCATCTTTGTTGAACGATTTGCTCAAACCTGAACCACCTAAAGTTTTGGCAACAAGAGATAGTAATTAAAGACCACCTAAAGATAAGCAAAAAGTCAGGTGATTTAATGTTAATTAATGTTGCAATCACTGGTTTTTATTATGATGCTATAGAGAAAGCTGTAATGCACAATAGATATCTTGGAAAAACAATGTTTTAGAAAAAAACCACAGATGTTCACAGATAATTCATCGGTGTTTATTTGTGGTTAATTTTTCGCTAATTCT
The DNA here is from genome assembly GCF_015206985.1 of Nostoc sp. LEGE 12447. Lineage (NCBI taxonomy): Bacteria > Bacillati > Cyanobacteriota > Cyanophyceae > Nostocales > Nostocaceae > Nostoc > Nostoc sp. LEGE 12447. Next base: position 10,843 of record NZ_JADEXT010000044.1, read on the forward strand.
GATTTTTGCTAGAAGTCTAATGTGCAGTACAAAAAACCAGCAATGATGAAATAAATAGACTTAGATTAGTATGCCTGGGTTAAGTTTAAGCGCCAACACCTTCTGTAGCACCGCCGATTGAAATCCAAGCTGCAAGACCACCTTTGATTTCTGCTACCTCAGCAAACCCTTGTCCTCTGAGAATTTGTGCAGCCTGGGTTGTATGTTCGTCACTGTCGCCATAGATATAAATATGGCGTTCTTTATGTAGAGCAGATTTGGCTTTAGATACCAAATCGTTTAATGGGATGGGTATTGCTCCACTGATCCGACCGTGATTGTAGGTGTGGCGATCGCGCACATCAACAATTGTAAAACCTGGTTGACCCCATTGCAAACGGGTCTTTAAATCATGGACATCAGCAACTAAATTATTACTCATAAGCTTTTCCTGCTTATAACCTCACAAGCAATTTATCAAAAATCGCCTTTTAATTGAGTTTTCAGTGTAATAAGTTAATAATTTGCAACTAGCTAGTTGAAAATAATCTCTCATCTCTCCCTACTTCTCTTACCCCCAGAAGCTATAAACTATAATTTATGGCATCTACTATTCAAGCTCTACCAACAGAAGTCGTATATCTTATTACAGCTGGTGAGGTAATCGACTCTTTAGCCTCTGTGGTGCGGGAATTGGTAGAAAATTCCCTAGACGCAGGTGCAACGCGAATTGTGGTTTCTTTATGGCCACAGCAATGGCGAATTCGTGTTGCAGATAATGGTTGTGGAATGAACCTAGATGATTTGCAACAAGCAGCCACAGCCCACAGCACCAGTAAAATTCGCTCTAGTGACGATTTATGGAAAATTAACAGTTTAGGGTTTCGTGGTGAGGCGTTACATAGCTTAACAACTCTGGCAGATTTAGAAATTTTGAGTCGTCCTGTGGGTGGAAAATTAGGATGGCGGATTAGCTATGGCAATGGTGGGAAAGTTGTGCAAGTTGAAGTAACTGCGATCGCACCTGGTACAGTGGTGACAGTTTCTCATCTTTTCGGTAATTGCTCATCTCGTCGTCAGGGATTACCCACAACAGCACAGCAAATGAAAGCTGTACAAGCCACAATTCACCAAATCGCCCTGTGTCATCCTCACGTTACTTGGCAGATTTGGCAAAATGACCGTCAATGGTTCACCATTTGTCCTGCTGCCACAACTGGACAACTACTACCGCAGATTTTACCGCAAGTGCGACAAGGTGACTTGCAAGAAGTCAAACTCGAAATACCCAATCCTCCCCACTCCCCACTCCCCACTCCCCACTCAGCACTCATTTTAGTGGTAGGATTACCCGATCGCTGTCATCGTCATCGTCCAGATTGGGTACGTGTAGCCATTAATGGACGGATGGTTAAGACACCGGAACTAGAGCAAACGATATTATCAGCATTTCACAGAACATTACCACGCGATCGCTATCCAATTTGTTTCCTACATCTTGCCATTTCCCCCGATCAAATTAACTGGAATCGCAATCCAGCAAAAACAGAAATTTATCTCAACGAAATCATTTATTGGCAAGAGCAAATTACCCAAGCAATTAACCAAGCGCTCAGTATCTCTTCTTCCAATCTCAAAGAAGCTGTTCACACAACACGAGTTAGTAAATTACTCAAAGCCGCAGAAGCCAAAGGCGGCTACAATTTCAATCCTCAAAATCCCAAGGAAGATCGCAAAAATCCTAATTCCTTGAAGGCTGTCGCTCAAGTTAGCAACACCTATATTGTGGCTGAACATCCAGGTGGTATGTGGTTAGTAGAACAGCACATTGCCCACGAGCGAGTTTTATATGAGCAATTATGCGATGATTGGCAACTTGTCCCCGTCGAACCGCCAATCATTCTTTATCAATTGTCGCTAGCGCAAGTATCGCAATTGCAACGCATAGGTTTAGACATAGAACCCTTTGGCGAGCAACTTTGGGCTGTCCGAAACATACCTGCACCTTTGCAACAGCGAGACGACTGTGCAGAAGCAATTTTAGAGCTTAGTTGGGGAGGTGATTTACAAACAGCGCAAGTAGCTGTCGCCTGTCGCAGTGCCATTCGTAATGGTATACCGATGAATCAACAAGAAATGCAGACACTTTTAGATAATTGGCAACGCACTCGCAACCCTCGCACCTGTCCCCACGGACGGCCAATTTATTTATCTTTAGAAGAATCAGCTTTAGCCCGGTTTTTCCGGCGGAATTGGGTAATTGGAAAAAGTCATGGAATTTAATTTTAAATTTAACACAAGCGCATGAAATTTTAATTAACTGTACATTAACTTAACTATTAATAATCTGTTCCACCCCAACAGAAATATCTGGAAATGCTAGCGGTTGAATTGTTCCCGCAGTCAATGTCAATTTTGTTGCGTACTCACCAGCTTCATCACTACAATAAGCATGGGGTTCTCCTTCCGGCGATATTTCGACAATTTCCCCCTTAAGTAGTTCAACTTTGCGATCGCTCAAAATGCCAGCATCAATCATTCGGTGATACTCTTCAATCGTCCATTTAGCAACAATAAAAGTCATGAGGATTGATTCCTCCCAATAATTCTTGATATTTTACCATCTTAAATGGACTTCAAAGGAAGGCGTTAGCGCCTCTGTATCCTTGTAGTCAAGATTGAAGCTTTACTTAATTGGCAAAAAATTACAATTTAATTTTTATAAAAGCTATTAATTGTTATTGAAGTTTAATACTTATACCTTCGGGTAGAAGGAAAACACTATTGTAATTTCTAAGCTAGTGGTTAAGTTTTTTGATGGATGAAATTATGCTGAACATTATTGCTTGGATCATTCTGGGTTTAATTGCTGGAGCTATAGCAAAAGCCATTTATCCTGGTCGTCAAGGTGGTGGAATTGCTTCAACTATGGTTTTAGGTATCGTAGGTGCTGTGATCGGAGGAATTTTAGTTACTCTTTTAGAGACAGGAAGATTTCAATTAACTGCTGCAACCCTTAGTATACCAGGTGTAATTGTTGCTGTAATTGGCGCAATAATTGCCATCTTTCTCTGGAACCTATTAGCTAATCGTGCCAGTTATTAGTTGAATTAAATCTCTAGAAAAATCGTGGTTAAAAGCAATTTCTTAGGAATTTACCCTTTCAGATTTTACGCAAATACAAAAACTCCACTTCCTCAAGGTTAGTGGAGTAATTAATGTTAAGATATCAGTAATGAATCATGGTTAGTGTTGCTGCACTGCAAAAACTAAATTATTCTAAAGCTTTCTTAAGTTCATCTTTAATGTTTTCTACAGTGTGACCAACTTGGGCTTCAGCTTGCTTTGCTTGTCCTTCAGCTTTATCTTGTGGATTTCCAGTTATTTCACCCACAACCTCTTGGATTTTTCCTTCAATATTCTTTACGGTAGCTTCTACTCTTTTTTCGGTACTCATGGTTTTTATGTCTAGCTTGTAGTTGATTCAGCTATTACATAAACTAACAATAGTGTATTATTTTTGACTTCCATCAACCGATAGAATAATTCGATCGGTTATGTATCTTAAGATAGATACGGTGAGCTACAGGAGTAAGCAGGTAAAAATCCGAAGTCACAGAAATTTGCACTGTTCACATCCCCGACTTCTCAAACAAGTCGGGGATTTAACTTTTCGCAAAGTATTTAGGACTGCTATATACATCTTCGTAGAAAATTAGAGCAGTCAAAGTAAATTTTCAATAAAAGGGCAGAAAAGGAGTGGCAACAAAACGTCAAAAAGATGTATGGAGGAGTGAGATTAATGACATTATTCGGGGTGCTTGCGGAGGTTTTTTATTTGGCATCCCTTTACTGTACACAATGGAGGTTTGGTGGATTGGATCGCTGGCAAAACCACAACTGATGATGATGGCGATCGCATTGATGTTTATCGTGGTGTACTTGCTCAATCAGACAGAAGGCTTTCGGAAACGCAGATATAACTGGCTATCTCCTCAAGCTGCAATGGATACCGTAGAAGCGATCGCGATCGGACTAGCTTGCTCTGCCTTTGTGCTGCTACTATTGCGAGAATTGACACTAGAAACATCCCTAAAAGAATCTTTAGGTAAAATCATCTTTGAAAGTGTACCATTTGCTCTTGGTGTAGCATTAGCCAACCAGTTGTTGGGAGATAGTAGAAACAGTAATGGAGAAGGACAAAAAGCCGACAGCAAAAGCAGCAACCAAAAAGATGAGTTAAACGCCACCTTTGCCGATGTGGGCGGAACACTAATTGGTGCAACCATAATTGCATTTAACATCGCTCCAACAGATGAAATTACTATGCTTGCAGCCGCAGCCTCGCCACCTTGGGAGTTAGCAATGATAACCACATCTTTACTAATTTCTTATGGCATTGTATTTCAAGCAGGCTTTTCTGACCAGCAAAAGCGAAGAGAGCAAAAGGGAATTTTCCAACGACCATCGAGCGAAACTATTATGTCTTACCTAGTATCACTCCTAGCAAGCGCTTTTATGCTGTGGTTCTTTCAAAAGTTAACTTTTAGCGACCCTTGGACAATGTGGTTAGATCACACCTTGATGCTGGGCTTACCTGCAACTATTGGCGGTGCAGCTGGCAGGTTAGCAATATGACCCAAACAGAACAACCACCAAAGCGCTCAATAGCTGAGTGGATAACATTCAGCGTCGCCTCATTTATCCTAGCAATCATTGTGAGTTTAGTAGGTTATACTTGGCTGAACGAAAAGAATCAACCTCCCATTCTTTCTGTTACTAAAAAAGAAACAATTCGGGAAATTGATGGCCAATTTTATGTTCCCTTTGAAGTTGTAAATAGTGGAGGAGATACAGCTGAGTCAGTTCAGATTATGGCTGAGTTAATGATTGACGGCAAAGTTACAGAAACAGGAGAGCAACAGATTGACTTTTTATCTAGTGGGGAAAGTGAAGAAGGCGCATTTGTATTCACCCAAAACCCGCGTCAAGGTCAATTAAATCTGCGTGTTGGTAGTTATAAATTGCCATAGAGAAGATAATATCCCCGACTTCTTGGAGAAGTCAGGGATATAAGGCTTGCAATTCTTACAAGTCAAATAGAATTGCTATATGACTCATACTTTAATTTTTGAAAAAACTCCGTACAACTCAAAAAACCTTTTTTCGAGTTACCTATTGCGCTTGCGTTGCGCTTCTTTGCGAGACGCTTCTCTACGAAAGGCTTGTCTGCGACACGCTCCGCAAACGTCAACGCCCATCCCATAAGTAATTTTATAAATCAAATATGATTCCCATATATAGGATTCATATTTAATTTTTGAAAAAACCCCGTAACCTTCTTTCCTATTGTCTATTGCCTGCCCACCCTACGCGAACAAAAATCAAAGCGGATTCATATAATTACTAACACGGACTAGTTTAAGCTTTAACCTTAGCTTTTGACCAAACGCCGTTTTCATCTTCATCATATTGCTGATGAACAGACTCCCAAGCAGCTTGTTCGGCTGTGAACTCGTCATTTTTCTCATTGAAGACAGTGTTATAGCGATCAATGAATGTGCGTTGAGCTTCATCAGAAAGATGAGCGCGAACTTCAGGAGACAAGTCATCTGGACTGTTGCACTGTCCAGGACAAGGGCGAGCAAAGGTTTTTTCGATCGTGTTAATTTCTTCGCCACCAGCACTTTCGAGTAGCAATTGAAATTCGCCAGTGCGATCGCTCGGAACTTCTGCCATTAGTAAGAATTCGCCAGCTTGTAAGCGGGTTTGGTAGATAGCCGCTTTATCTTCTGGCATCCCCAAAGTAGTTAGAACCGACACAAGACCGGCACCTGCACTACCTGCGATCGCTCCACTAGCAGCACCCAACAACACTGCACCAATAGGCCCTGCTGCCACAATTGGGCCGACAAAGGGAATAAATAGTACGCCTACACCCGTAAGCAAGCTGAGAAAGGAACCAAATAAGGAACCAAAAACTGCTCCTGTTCTCAAACCTCCCAGAATCACATCCTTTTTACTAATAAAGCCTGCAATTCTAGTTTCTGACTGAAAGTTTCTACCCATGACCGAAATATGATCTCTAGGTACACCCCTGTCTAGTAAACGTCGAATCACATCATCAATTTGCTTCTGTTCTTTAAATACAGCAGAGATAGTACGTTCTGCTTTATATACTTCTGGCACTTCAATACTCCTTGTATTATGTTGTTTTTACAATGAATATGTTGAATAGGTAGATGCAGGGAGATTAATTCTTTTACAGCGATTAGAAGGAAGATTAATTCCTCCTTCTAATTGGTTTCACAAACACCCATTTTTAACTCAGACGTTATGAGCTACACACCTACAGGAGTCTTAGCCCCTTCTGCTGGCTGTCTACCATCTGGCCCCAGTGCTTCGCCTTCAATAAATGAACGCAGCATCCAAGCCATTTCCTCATGTTCTTCCATAAGTCCAGTCAGAAAGTCAGCAGTTCCTTGATCGTGGAACTCATCACCAGACTGGTCTACATGGTCTCTTAAGTTACGAATAACCTGTTCGTGGTCTTCTACCAGATTAGCTACCATTCCTGTTGCTGTGGGAACATTACCAGCATGTTCCTTGAGGCTAGCAATCTTAAGAAATCCTTCCATTGTGCCAACTGGATAACCACCTAAAGCACGAACTCGCTCTGCCAAAGCATCAATATTTAGAGTCAGCTTTTCGTAGTGTTCTTCCCAAAGCTGGTGCAAAGAGCGGAACTGAGGGCCAACGACATCCCAGTGATACTTTTTGGTTTTCACCAACAGTAGATAGGCATCTGCCAAATCTTTATTTAACAGATTAATTACACCTTGACGCTGTTCTTCTGTTAACCCAATGTTTATCGCACGCATTATTTTTCCATCCCTAAGCAAACTTATTTACTAACTTCTCAAATTTCATATACATTCCACATCAACCAAAGGAAACATTATGAGCTTAGATAAGTTACTAAATTGATAATTGCGCCTATGTCTTAATAGGTAGTATTTAGCTAATAGTCAGCCAATAGTATAGCAATTAGCGATTTGAAGCTACAAACATAAGAATACTAAATACAATAGTTAATTCAAAATATCTAAACTCAGTTTTCCAACAATGTTCACGCGAATATAGCTTTATACTTAATTTAATGTGCCAGCCAGCTTAACATTAATAATGAGTAATGGGTTACTGCTTTTACGCAATCACCCATTACTACCCAAAAATTACCAGAACTATTAATTTAGTTACTTGCCTGTAACTTTCTCCAACACATTCTTAATATTTTCTTCCACAGTGGTTGCAGATTGTGAATTTTCAGGACGCTTTTGCTTGTCAATATCAGCAGCACCTTGAACCTCATTAAGTCCTTCGTTTGACTCCTTTTGAACTTTTCTCAATCCTTGTGGTGGTTCTTTAGCAGCTTCATCAGTTTTGCGCTGAATGTCAAGCAGTTGTGTAGTGCCTTCGGTAGGATTACTTTGATAGCTATCGATTGCAAAAGCAGGAAAAGCACTAGATAACAGTAGTAAGGCGCAAGTAAAGCCTACAATTAGAAAACGTACTGGACTTAAGATAGATAAAACAGAAGCAATAATCTTCATTTGAAATCCTCGATAACAGCTTTAACAACGCAGAACTTTCACGGATAAAGCAGAGCTTATACTTTTATTTGGCAAATTGAGCAATAATAAAAATAGCAGGCTACACTTTAATCTGAAAGTTCTTGTCAAAGGAACCTGATAAAGAAATGAAGAAATTATCTTTGTATTTCTGCATCGAAATTAGTAAGGGATAATAAGCAAATACCACCTTAATTCTGTAGCAAAATTTTTACATTTGATATTGACATTCTTTTCTCAAGGTTCCTTATTTCTACTTGTACTTTGAAAATGCTAAAGCCTGCATCAATCTCTAGAATGAACTTTTCTATATCTGTGGTTACAATAAAAATCAGTCTCTAGATATATCGACTTAATATAGTTGTCGCAGATTAATGACTCTGGGATTTGTGTTCAGTTAGCTCAACTTTATCCAATTAAAGCATTTTCACAAATATGCATATTAAATAATATTTGTAAAGCCTAAATTTGTATAAATATCCCCTTTTTTAAAGGGAAAAATAAATCTTTTCTTTAAACTTGATAAGTCTGCCTTATTACCTCTTCTATTGAACTTACACGATTGAACATTTCTATTAATTCATGGGATCTTGTTTTTCGCTTCGCCAGCAGTACTTTTAAGGGCATTAAATAATGAACATCTGGGTCATTTTCCAAGGCAACTTCAGCTGCTTGCAAGACTTTTGTCGCATTCTCAAAAATATCCTCGTTGTCAAAACCTTCTTTTGCTGAAATTTGATGTAATGCTGCATCGGGTACAGTTTCTCTACCCAGTAAGGTATTATCTAACACCAAACCTTTCAATAACGCTAGCAAAGACGCGTAAATTAAAAAATTATCACAACTATCACAAGCTTTAAATTCAATGCGTCCTACTTCCGCCGGAATGCGGGCGATTTTTGTTAGCGAAGGTATACTATTAATCAATTGTTCTTCTTTCTGAACAAAAACTAGGGCTGCTGGTCTTTTTCCAGTTCTGATAAAGGTTCGTACCGATAACCCATCCCATAAACCTCCGTTATAAAAAGGGGAGCTATAACTAAAAGGGACGATATAGGGACTATAATAAGTTAACTTTCTGCCGATATCAATCACACTTTCAGTAGACAAATCTGCCACTGAAATATTTAAATCTGGTCCATAAGACACCATGTGAATATTAGCAGTTTGTTCGTCAGGATAAGCCTCTAGCTGTTTGATTTCATAATCATTTAATGGAGGTTGAGGTTCAAAAGCCGGATTGTAGGGATTAAAACTGACCAAAACTGGTGATAAGTCAAAGTTAGCAGCAACTTCACGTAGTAACTGAAAACTTTCTGATAATTCCGTAATAGCGCCTTGAATATCAGAATGTATAGTTGTTCTAATTTCAATACCTTTAACATGACAGTCTATCACTTCATCGGAATCTGCAAATCTTTCAAATCCCTCAATGTACCATCTCTTCATCTTAATACCCGCATCACCTACGCGCAGTTGAGGATAATCGCTGGGATATGTGGGTAACTTTTCAATAATTTGATTAAAATCAGCAAATTTTGTGTGGGAAAAATCAGCAAATTTACCTTCTTTATTTAGGAACGCGACTTCATGCTCAATGCCAAAGAAAAACATTATCTATACCTTTATTGCTTATAGTTAACCTAATCTGACTAATAGATAGATATTTCCAAAAATTAAATATGCTTTCTCTAGAACCCTTGTAGAGACGTAGCACGAATATTTGAGATACTCCAATCAATTTTACTTTAACTATAAAAATTCTCAATAATAGGATAAATGAATTTTACCCTAAGATCGGCTTTTGCGATTTGAAAACCTCTCTGATTTATTTTTCTGTGTTGCCCTGACTATCTTCCTAGTCGCCGATTAGGGTAGCTTAGTAGTGACTGAGGAAAGCTTGAGACGTGAGTTTATGACAAGTACCGTTCAATCCCCCTATAGCAGCGAACAGATTGCCGCTTGGTTGCGTGGGCTGCTCACCATTGCTTGGGCAGATGGTAATTTTGATGCCCAAGAACAGGAATTAATAGCCAACATCACCAAAGATGAATTAGCTCCTAAGATTAAATGGGACTCGCTAGAGGTAATTACGCCAGAAGAATTAGCCGCAGTGTTGGGTAAAGGTACACCCGCCGCAGAAAATTTCTTAAGGACAGCAGTGATGGTAGCGATCGCAGATGGTACTTATTCTCCCAGTGAAGATGAGGTTCTACATCAGTTCTGTCAAGCCTTAGAACAGCCAGAGGAGTTACTAGAAGCCCTTCGCCATACCCTAGAATACCCACAGCAATTTACCCCTGCGATCGCCAGCCCTGGACTTACAAAGCGTCAAATTGATGCACTACACCCCCTGCGTGACTGGCTGGATGGGCTAGATATTCAAGACCCAAGAGTAGCCCGCTTTTTGTGTAAAATGATTCCCTCCCAGTGTCCCTTTGAGCGGGATGTCACCTTATTTGGACGCAAGATTGTCCACATCCCCCCGATGTGTAAAATTAACCCCTTGTATGAGCAACTGGTGGGCTTACGTTTCCGCGCCCTCTCTTATCTAGCAGATAAATGTGGTGAAGATGTTTCACCATATATTTAGTTAGAGTTAGGAGTGAGGAGTAAGGAGTTATAATTTGTAACTCCTCACTCTTCACTTCTCATTATTATTTAAGTATGCAATTTATCGATCAAGCAAAAATTGAAGTTGAAGCTGGTAAGGGCGGCGATGGTATTGTCGCCTTCCGGCGAGAGAAATACGTGCCGACTGGTGGCCCCTCTGGTGGTAATGGAGGACGAGGCGGTTCGGTATTTTTCGTAGCCGACGAAAACCTACAAACCTTGCTGGACTTCAGATATAATCATCGTTTTCAGGCAGAAAAAGGGACTCGTGGTGGGCCAAACAACTGCACAGGGGCAGGAGGAAAGGATTTAATTATCGAAGTTCCCTGCGGTACAACTATTTATGATGCTGAAACAGGCGAACTGCTGGGAGATTTAACTGAGCCTCAGCAGACTTTACTGATTGCCCAAGGTGGTAAAGGCGGACTGGGAAATCAGCATTTCTTGAGTAACCGTAATCGCGCCCCAGAATACGCCCTCCCTGGATTACCGGGGGAAATAAAGCAGCTGCGTCTGGAGTTGAAACTTTTGGCAGAAGTGGGGATTATTGGCTTACCAAATGCTGGAAAATCCACTTTAATTTCATCTTTATCAGCAGCACGTCCTAAAATTGCTGATTATCCCTTTACTACTTTGATCCCAAATTTGGGTGTAGTGCGAAAACCGACTGGCGATGGTACTGTTTTCGCCGATATTCCTGGACTAATTGCGGGAGCATCTCATGGGGCTGGATTGGGGCATGATTTCTTGCGTCATATTGAGCGCACGCGAGTGCTACTTCACTTGATTGATGCCACTAGTGATGATGTGATTAGGGATTACAACACAATTAAAGAAGAATTACAAGCTTATGGACAGGGTTTAGCAGAACGTCCACAAATTTTGGCGCTGAATAAAATTGATGCCGTAGATCGGGAAACTGTCGATTTGGAGGCTTTAGCTACCCAACTTAATCATCTCTCCTACGCCCCGGTTTTTATAATTTCAGCAGTTACTCGCACCGGCTTAGAGCCGATGTTACAAGAAATCTGGGGAATTCTCGACCAAATGAAGGTTCCTGAAGAAGTGGAGGCAATACGGTTCGGTTAAAGGGTAAAGGGGAAAGGGAAAAGGTTTTGAATACATCCTTTCCCCTTTACCCCTTACCCTTTACCCAGACCACAAGGAAAGTGAAAAATGCTTATCCGAACCGTATTGGAAGTGGAGGCATTGAGATAATTTGTAATTCGTAATTACTACTTCATTGGCAAGAAAGAGCAAATATAGATGATTGGAAAAACCACATCTGTCGTAGGGGCAATTCATGAATTGCCCCTACAGCGAGGCTCTATTCTCATCAAAGAATGATTAATAAAAACCTCGAACGACGTATTGACGTTGATACACAACATAATTGTTTTACAACCTTTGTAAATCTAATCGTAATAAAAGCTATTAAAATTACGAATTACGAATTACGAATTATATGCTCAAGGCTTAACTTCTGAAGGGGTTAAAGTAGCATATTGTTCAGAAGAAAGCGTCGCTTCTTTAACATTGATTTTCTTAGTGATAAATTTCTGCTCATAGAATAAGTCAGCAATTTTCTGCTGTCCTGACAAAACTTCTTCACTAAGGGGTCTTAATGTATAAAGCCTACGTTTCGATACCAGTTCTAGTGTTGGAACATCAATTTTCGCTTCAGGTGAAATCAGTTCAGCTACTTGACGTGGGTTAGCTTCAGCCCATTTGCCAATGTTATTGACTTCTTCTAATATGACTTTAACTACATCAGGATTATCTTTGACGAAACTACGCGAGCCCAACCAGTAACCTCCTTGGGTAGTAATCCCTTTACCATCTCGGATAATCCGAATCCGAGCAGTTTTCTGGAATAGAGCAAGGTGGGGGTCGCCAATTACAGCTGCATCAATGCTCTTACGCTCAAATGCAGCACGAGTTTCTAATGGTGTGAGATTAATGTGTTTAATATCGCTGAGTTTCAGCCCTGCTTCTTGCAAAACCTTCAAAACGAAATACTGCTGTGCAGTAGCTCTTTGAAAGGCCAATCCTTTACCTTTGAGGTCAGCTATTGTCTTGATTGGAGAATCTTTATCGACTACAACAGCAGTTCCCTCACCAGTTCCAGGTTTGCTACTAGCAACATAAACAAAAGGAACACCCGACGCTTGAGCAAAGATGGGGGGAGTTTCACCGACAAAGCCGAAATCTACACTTCCTACATTCATCGCTTCCAAAAGTTGCGGGCCAGCAGCAAATTTTGACCATTCGACTTTCATACCCAGTGGGGTTAAACGTTTCTCTAACAATCCTTTAATTTTGAGTAAGTCTCCAGCTGTCATATAGCCCATGTGTAAGACTTTTGTCTTAGTGCTATTAGAGCTATTGGAGGCGTTAGCGGTTTGCTCTGGTGTATTTGGTGCTTTACAACTGACTAAAGTCATGGATAAACTGAATACTCCACCTACTAAGAATAGTAGAGAGTAATTGAACAGCTTTAAGTAAGATTTGCGCGATATTTCTACCATAATGTATTAGTAAATATTTAATGTTTTCGTTTTTTCGCTACTGAATTTCTACCGTTTGCACTACTGGCAATTAGCTAAAAATTTAAATGAAATTTTTAGCTGATAAATTTAATTAAGCAGTTTTACCAATGGCATGTAGCTTTAAACTACTGTAAATCGACCGATTTATAGTAGTTTATTCTTTGTACGGATGCTATCATAGACTTCTGCAAGAATCAAGCAGTAAATAAAGCCATCATTCCATAGAGACGATTTTTGGACTTCTAGCAAAAAAGAGGATGATTTACTGATAGATGTGCCTCTTATTACAGAGATAGTTGCCACCTACTGATATTGCAGTACACAGCAATTTTATACTTAATTATGCTAAATACACTTACAGGCGAAAAACCGACAGCCTCATGCACAACGATATTTGCTGGATTAGGTAATATCATGTCCGGCTAATTAGTTGTCATTGCAAACGAAGTGTTCATGGAGCATCTCGTAGAGAAGCAATCTTCGAACTCTTGCAATTGCTGTGTTCCAATCACAATGGCATATCCTAAGTGATTAGGAGGACATGATATAAAGCGATCGCAGACTATAACTATAAACTAGCTTCATCTATATTCTGATCCGAGATACGGCATTCCTCGGTGAAATTGGAAGCCCACACTGTACTTTGTAATCCAAGTCAGTGCGGCTAGTTCACGTAAAAATTGAGACAAAAGCTTAAAGGCTTTGCTTACTGGTAAAAAAACGGAGTTAAACTAGAATTGCAGGGTAACAATCAGAGGAAAATTATGATGAGCGATCGCGACTATACATTAATCATTGATAAAAGCGGTAGTATGTCCACACCCGACCAAGTGGGCGGTAGAAGTAGATGGGAGATTGCCCAAGAGTCTACACTCGCTTTGGCAAGAAAGGCCGAACAGTTTGATCCCGATGGCATCACCGTTTACTTGTTTTCCGGTAGATTTAAACGCTACGATGATGTCACTTCAGCCAAAGTCGCACAGATATTTCTCGAAAATGACCCTGCTGGGACGACAAACTTAGCAGGTGTGCTTCAGGACGCAATCAATAATTACTTTCAACGCAAAGCAGCCGGTAAAAGCAAGCCAAATGGAGAGACAATTTTAGTCATCACCGATGGTGAACCAGACGATCGCAAAGCTGTATTTGAAGTTATCATTCATGCTACTCGCCAGATGGAGCGTGATGAAGAATTAGGAATTTCGATCATTCAAGTAGGTTCAGATGCCCAAGCAACTAAGTTCCTTAAAGCTTTGGATGACCAGTTACAAAGTGTCGGCGCTAAATTTGATATTTGCGACACGGTTACTTTAGATGACTTGGAAGAAATGAGTCTTGTAGATGTATTGACTAACGCAATAACTGACTGATTAGTTTAAAGTTTTTTATTAAATAATTGGGAAAATTATAAATGCTAGAAAATCGTGATTACACCTTAATTATTGATAAAAGCGGCAGCATGGCAACCCAAGATCAAAAGGGTGGCAGAAGTAGATGGTTTGCAGCGCAGGAATCTACTTTGGCTTTAGCTAGCAAGTGTGAGCAATTTGACCCAGATGGTATCACTATTTATTTATTTTCTGGTAAATTCAAGCGATACGAAAACGTGACATCCAGTCTAGTAGGGCAAATTTTCCGAGAAAATGATCCCTCTGGTACAACTGACTTGGCAGGTGTGTTGAAACATGCAACTGACGATTACTTACAACGCAAAGCAGCCGGTCAAACAAAGCCAAATGGTGAAACAATTTTAGTGGTTACTGATGGTGAACCAGACGATCGCAAAGCAGTTATGAAGGTAATTATTGAAGCTTCTCGCCGCATCGATCGAGATGAAGAATTAGCCATTTCCTTCATTCAAGTGGGCGCAGATCCACAAGCTACTCGCTTTCTGAAAGTCTTAGATGATGAACTTCAAAGTGCTGGTGCTAAGTTTGATATCTGTGACACCATTACTATGGAAGATATGGAAGATATGAGTCTATCAGAAGTGTTGCTCAATGCCATTAATGACTAAATATATCATTTATAGGAATTGCAAAAATGGATTCCATTGATAAGCTATTAGCCGAACTCCAAACTGAATATAAAGAAGTACAACCACAACAGCAACAGTCAAAATCAACCACAGCCAAATCCTTTATTCCATCATCGCCAAAGTCGGTATCTTTTATGGATAACATTTTGGCAGAGGTTAAGGCTAATTTTGCAGAAGAGGATGCTGCTATTGAGTTACAAAAACAACAAGAACTAGAAAAGGAGCGAATTCGCCAAGAACAACTCAAAGCCAAACAATTAGAGGGCTTGAAAATACAGGCAAAAGAATGGTTAGCCAAAGTAGATCCACTTTCGTCGGAAGGACTTTGGTTTGAAAGGTTTGCTGAAAGTTACCCCTCAAAATTAGAGGCAGCGATTGAATATTTAAGAAGCAATGAATAAACATCTTCAAAAAAGAATGTAGAGACGTAAAATATTGCGTCTCTATTCATTTCTAGGCATGTCTAAAAAAACAATTCAAGATTCAAAAATAATCTCCTATCTCAAATTTAAAATGAGCAATTATTATTTATTAACCATGCTCAATATTGATGGTGATTTGTTCGATTTGAGTGTTGAACAGCCCATTCATGCATAGCATAGAGAATTGGTTGCAAAGTTTCTCCTAAATGCGTTAGCGAATATTCTACCTTTGGTGGAATTTGGGGATAAACTTCTCGATGGATAATGCCGTCTTGCTCCATTTCTCTAAGTTGCTGAGTCAACATCTTTTGCGTAACTCCGGGTAAAGCTCGTTGTAACTCACCAAACCTTTTTACGCCAGTCATTAATTCTCTAATAATCAAAACTTTCCAGCGTCCGCCAATTACCTTTAGGGTAGTTTCTACTTCACAAGTCAGCCTGAGATTGTTTTCTGCTTCAGCTTTCATAGTCAGTTTTTAAGAAGTACCTTACTTAGGTTTGCTGGGTAGTACCGCTAGTTAAAAGTATGGGTACATCTACAACACTCCACAAAATTTAACTGCTCTCTTTGATAGACTAAATTTTTTTAACATTAGATACTCAATGATAACTATAATTACGTAGCTATCAACTCAGAATCAATTTCCGACGGCGCACTATCTTGGACTAGCGATCGCGTTTTACCATTACGCTGGAGGATACCGCCAACCATTGCTATCAAGGCGTTTACCTTGCGGGTTCGCCACATATCTACAAGTTTTTCCACTTTGGTAGCAGACATCCGTCGCATCATGGCTTCGTAGAGATAAGCAGCATGTCCAGTTTCATCTTGGGCAATACTTAGCATTCCTAACTTCAAGTTACGACCGGTTGGCTCGTTATCAGGTAATACTCTCGCCATTCGCGCAAAGTCTTTACTAGCATCTAACTCAAGAATGTATGTGCTAGCCATAAACACATCCCAGTCAATGACAGCAGGTTTAAGTTGTTCTTGGGTGTAGCCTTCAAAGAATGCTGCAAAAAAGGGGCTACGTTGCTGTTGTGATTTGTTTGTGGTTGTAGTTTGGGGTTGACGCTTAAAATCTATAACTTGTTTATTCATCTGCTGTAAGGCGTGGGCAAAAACTTTACCATGCCTAGTCTCATCGGATGCGTGTTTTGCTAGTTTTTCGGCTAGCCATGTATCGCCTTCGGCTGCGGCGCGATCGCTAAGTGCAGATAAAAACGGCACAGAACCAGATTCAGCAAAATAAAACCCCGCAAGGATATTGGGACGGGTTTTAGAATCACGAATTTGAGCAGCAGAGTAATAGGCAAAAGCACCTGAACCAGCTAAATGCAGAATGTTAGTTAAGAAGTTCATCAAAAATTGCCACTGATAATTGGGAGGTTACAATTCTTATACTAATGTGCATTTTCTATTCGGGTGTCGGCAGGGAGAAGGGGAAATTTTGGAAGTTGTTAAATTATCTCGCAAATATGCAACGCCCCATTTGGGGTTTTTAATTGCCTGTGGCAGTATGTCAAGGGTTAACAAATATATCTCATCATTTTGCTAATATCATCCCACAGAGGTAATGCAGGTGAGTTGGGATGGAGAAATTAAATAAACCAGTACGATTTTGGCTGTGTGCAACTATCATGATTTTGGGTTTGATAGGCTGCGATCGCTTTATCGGTACTTCTGGAGAACCAGTTGAGCGAGTGAGTGATGGCGATACCATAGTAGTTAAAGATACCAATGGCAAAAATTTTACCGTGCGCTTTGCTTGTGTAGATGCGCCCGAAATAGCCCACTCTAATAAAGAAAAGCAGAGTAAACGCACTAGCGATCGCAATCAATTTATTTGGGGTGTGAAAGCCCAAGAACGGGTACAACAACTGGTGCAACAAGGAGGCGATCGCGTGACTTTGAATATCACAGATAGCGATCGCTATGGACGCAAAATTGCCGAAGTCCGTTTACAAAATGGCACTTTTGTGCAGCAGATATTGTTAAAAGAAGGATTAGCAAAAGTGTATCGTCCTTACTTAAACAAGTGTCCTAGCAAAGACTTAGTTCAACAGGCTGAAGCTGAAGCCAAGGAACAACGTGTTGGGGTTTGGAGTGACACTAAATTTGTTAATCCTTGGGAATATCGCAGCCTATCAAAAAAATAAAACAGGAGTCAGAATTCAGAAGTGGTGAATAGTGTATGCATAAAGTCCCCCTACTCCTCTTTCCAAGTTTGCAGTTGAAAATAAACTAATACCAGCGTCACTGCTAGTAACACCGTCGCGGCGGCGGCTGCATAACCAAAATCAAACTGACCAAAAGCCTCTTGATAAATGTAGTAAACCAGCAAATTAGTCGAATTCAGTGGGCCACCGCCAGTCATGACAAAAACTTGCTCAAAACTCCGCAATGTAAAAATCGCGGTAGTAATGACTGCAAATATCACAGTCGGGCGCAATCCAGGCAGAGTAATATACCAAAATTGTTGCCAAGCATTTGCTCCATCCAAATCTGCTGCTTCATAACGGCTCGGAGGAATTGCTTGCAAACCTGCTAAAAAAACTACCATATTGAAACCGAGTTGTTTCCAAATACTCATTAAAATAATTACTGGCATTGCCCAAAATGTATCTCCTAGCCAAGGTATGGCTGGAATGCCAAAAAAATCTAAAAGTCCGTTAACTGGCCCTGATGTCTGAAACAGCCAGCGAAATCCCAAACCGGCTGCCACAAGTGAAATAATGGAAGGTAAAAAATAAGCACTCCGCATGATGCCCCGCAAGGGAATAGAGCGGTTTAATAGTACAGCCAATCCCAAGGAAATAACTAAACTGGGAATAATGGTGGCAACAGTAAAATAAAAGGTGTTACCCAGAACTTGCCAAAAGTCGGGGTTAAGTAGCAAGCGCCAATAGTTTTTTAAGCCTATCCAATAAGTACCTTTTAAGGTGAAACTACCAGCAGTAAAGCTGAGGTAAAACAAATAGGCGATCGGCCAAATGATAAAAACGCCGAGTAAAATTAGTGCTGGTGTGAGAAAAGTCCAAGCAGCTACTGTATCGTTATCCAACCACGACTTAGTAGTATATATTTTTTTTGACATCTATAATTTTTCCTTTTAGCTGTTATTATCCTCCGCCCTGATTCTACCCTTAGCTTGGTTTCTTCTCGTATTAGCGTAGTTTACAGCCGTAGGCATCGCTTGGGTAAGCTCTTGGTTCATAATTACCTCTAGTTGGAGTCTTTACTTAAACATCGCTATTTTTCTGCAAACTCAAACCAATCCCAAATGCAATTTTAACGCTGCATCAATTAGTACCATCAAATCTGCGTTTAAACTACCTAATACTTCACCAGTAATTCGTTGCTTAGAAATTGTACGCACTTGCTGCGCCTGTACTTTAGAAGGTTTTGTTAAACCACTAACCTCTGGATTAAGCAAAACTTCAAAGGGATAAACACGGTTCACATTAGAAGTAAGCGGTAAAATTGTCACAGTGGTAGCAGCACTATTACTTATGTCATTACTGACAATTAGAACTGGACGACGTTTACCCATTTCTGAACCCATCACCGAACTAAGATTTGCGTAATAAATATCACCACGTTTCATCTGTTAAACCATCTGCCACTGTCACATCCCAATCGTTATCAACTTCAGCAGACGCTTCTCGGTAAGCTGCCTCTAATTCTCGGTTTCGCAGCAATTCTAATGCTTCTTCAATTACTTGAGAACGAGATTTACATCCTTTATTCCGCTTGTAGTTTTCGACAAACTCTACTAAAAACGGTGGCAAGGAAATAGAGAGTTTTTCTACATTCATCTTCCTACCAATTAGTAGTAAAAATAATTCGTACTAATATTCTAGCTTAATTTCAAGTCAGTAAATCGATGCTGTGGAATAGCTGAACTTATGAGGCATCGCTTGGGTAAGCTCTTGGTTCATGATTTGATCCACTCTGTTTTTTCAAAAAAAAGATCGTTCCGCTTCGCTACACCCAAAAAGGGTAAAGGAAATAAGGGTAGAGGACAAAAGAGTTAAAGTATAAAGAGCTACAGAAGAATCCTCCCAGCAGCGCATACAACACGAAAACCAATATTGCCGTAGAGGTCGTCGCGCGAGTAGGGGTTGTTGCGATACGCGGAACGACAGTTTTCAGGACGGTCGTACCAGGAACCACCCCGCAGCATATGAAGTTGATTATCATTATCTATCCACGCACTTCCATCACTAGGCGCTCCTTTATAGCTGTCATGCCAAGTATCTTGACACCACTCCCAGACATTACCGTGCATATCGTATAATCCAAACGCGTTAGGTGGAAAACTTCCTACTTTTGTTGTTTCTTGACGATATTTGCCCTTTGGTTCAGAAGCGTAGGTATAATCCCCATTGTAGTTAGCTAACTCAGTTGTAATCGTCTCGCCGAAGTGAAATGGTGTCGTTGTTCCTGCACGACAGGCGTATTCCCACTCTGCTTCACTAGGTAGGCGATATTTACGCTCAGTCTTTTGACTCAGCTTTTTGCAAAAGTCTACTGCATCATTCCAAGACACTTGCTCTACAGGACGTTTTGCTCCCTTGAAGTTGGACGGATTGCTGCTACCCATTATTTGCTGGTACTGTTCCTGAGTCACTTCAAACTTGCCTATAAAAAAAGTAGGGACATTTACAGGGTGCTGTGAGTCTTCATATTTGGCTCGACCATTTTCATTGGGTGGTGAACCCATCTTAAATGAACCAGCAGGAATCTCAACCATCTCCAAAATTATGCCATTACCTAAGTCCTCCTTAAAGAACTTAGCTTGTTTGTTAGAATCTCGTTTAATTACCTGTCCCTTTTTATCTACCGTTACCGTTTCAAATTTAAAGGAAATATATTTAGGTGATTGATCCTTAAAAATTTCACGACCTACTACCGCTGTCACTAAACCTACACTTCCCAAGCCAGCCCACTTCAAAAACTTTTGTCGGGTTATTCGCTCTTGAGTTGGTTGAGTAGTTCGCTCTTGAATCGATTGAGTGGGTTGAGTACGGCTTGGCTGCTGAATATACTGCTGTAATTTTTGGCGAGATTCTGCTTCCTCTTGCTGCCGTTGTTTCTCTGCATCCTGCTGCTTTAGTCGTACAGCTTCTTGTTGTTGTTTTTCTACCTCCTGCTGCTTCAGTTGTACAGCTTCTTGTTGTTGTTTTTCTGCCTCCTGCTGCTCTCTGATTGTCTCTTGCTGTTTCTGATATTCTCCTTCTGAAGATGATTGAATAATAATTGCTTCAATCGCAGTTGTTTCCGCATCATTTAATTCTAAAATTCGTTGAAAGCGCTGAAGTTCTTCACGAGTTGTATTACTAAGAGGATATTCAAACTGCATCGACTCTCTAAACACCTCTTCATACTGTTGCAGCTTTTGCCGATGTTCTTCTAGGGCAGCCACAATTGGATTTTCAATTGCAGTCACATCCTCAGCAGTCAGATTCAACCCTTGGTGACGTTGCGTTAGTTGAGAACGTTTGAAAGCACTGAGTGGAGATTCTTGCTGAACAGCTTCTGTAAATTCCTGCTCATATTGCTGCAAGTTTGCTTGATGGGTTTTAATCTCTGCATTAATCCGCCTCTCGATCGCACCCACATCTCCATCACTCAACCCCAACGTCTGCCAAGTTTGCTGCAACTGCTTCCGCGTCACCTCATCTGGATAATACTGGCGCTGCGTCGCCTTCACAAACGCCTGCTCGTACTGCTGGAGTTTTTGATGATAGCTTTCAATCTGCGTTGTGATTTGCGCTTCGATTGGTGCAATATCTACATCCGTCAGTCCCAAGTGCTGCTGCTGTTGGCGTAACTCATTTCGGCTTGCCTCGCTAAGGGGATATTCTCGCTGCGTGGCAGTAAAAAATAGCCTTTCGTAGTCCTGAAGTTTCTGGTGATATGCCTCTACCTCAGCCGTAATCTGAGATTCAATCGCCGCAATATCTCTATCTGCAAGCTCTAATTGCTGCTGAGTTTGCCGTAAGCGATCGCGGCTTGCTGCACTCAGGGGAAACTCCTGTCGCAATGCCGTTGTAAAGGCTTGCTGATATATTTGCAGGTTTTGCTGATGTGTCTTGAACCGTGCAGTTACTTGTGCCTCAATCGGCATCGTGTCTTCATTCCGTAGCCCCAAAATTTGCTGGAGATTTTGCAGATCGTGGCGATCGCCATCTGTAATCGTCTCGTCTCGCTCTAGTAGCTCAGTGAACACCTGCTGATACTGCTGGAGTTTGTCGCGGAAGTCATTGCGGTACGGTTCCAACACCTCATCTTCGACCGCTTTCGCCTCAGTTGTCTCCAATCCCAAGCGAGTCATGAGTACATCTAATGTACGACGACCAACAAAGGAAATTTCGCCTCGATGAATAAATCGCGCAACCTCTTTACGGTATCGCTGTCTGGGATCGCCCGGAGCCACTTTTGTCAGTCGAATTTTAAAGCCTTCTCGAATTGCATAGATTTCCGGCTTCATTGCTGGCTGAAGTTCTCGCACTTTTTGACTGGCGTATTCATGAAGTTCATCGATAGAGATAAACTCATCTTGATCGCGATCGGCTTCTCCCGACTTGATACCTTCAATCAAAAAGCGAGTGTAAATCGATAAATCTTGTCCCTCTTGCTCAAAAGAATATTGAGTTGAAGTAGAAGAAGTTAATACGGCTCGTCCTTCACCGCCCAACTGCTCCCGGATGTCAATTGTGCCGTCATCTTTGGCAGACATTCCCTCAGCAAACGCGCCACTAAAGCAGCTATCTAGGATAACCACCTGCCGACGGGAGCGGCTTTCGCTCATGCGATCGTGAATAAAATTGGCAGACACCGACGTTGAGCGAATCAATTCGCCCTGCTGCGTCTTACTGGTGTTGCGAGTCGCCAGATACAGCCTACCGCGATCGTCTTTGATGCCGTGTCCCGAAAAATACAGCAACAGCAAATCATCTTTGTGCCGTCCAGAGAATAGCGTTTCGATCGCCATTTCTACAACTTGTCGTTCAGGATTTTTTAGCAGGGTAATATCTGACGCGGCAAACCCGCCCATCTCGCTATGCAGCAGTACACCATACACTGCTTCCACATCTCTAACTGCACTGGGCAACGGGTTTAGCCCTGGCTCATACTCACTGACCCCAATCAGCAACGCTACCTTCGCCATTTAATTTACCTATGCTGCGATCAAATCCTATGCGGCTTTAATCTCTGTGTTGTTTCGCTCATACTAAGTTTTAGAATATCACCTATATCAATTGGACTAGTTATGAGCAAAATTTAATCAAGCATAGGCGTAGCCCGTTGTAAACATTGCAACATGGAAAGAGACAGTGCAAAATTAAAGTATAAATCTTATCTATTTATGTAAGAAAAATCCAGGCAGCTACTGTATCAGTATCCAACCATGACTTAGTAGAGCATTTCATTAATTTATAGCAAAGTAAATTTGGCAATACCCTGCAATGTTAATGCATCGGCTGACAATGCCAATACATCAGGAAACAATGCCAATGCATTGAGTAACAATATTAATGCATCAGTTGACAATGCCAATGCATCGGGTAACAATGCCAATGCATTGGGTAACAATATTAATACGTCCCCTTGCATTAAACAAGCTACGCTTTTACACAAAAGTGTACGTATTATATATTTTTCGCATCTATAATTTTCCTTCTTAGCTGTTATGACCCTCCGCCCTGATTCTACCCTGAGCTTGGTTTCTCCCAGTATTAGCGATGTTCGCCAACAAGTCGCCCCCTTAAAACTAGGAATTATGGCTTCTGGGAATGGCAGCAATTTTGATGTAGTTGCTCAAGCTATCCAAGATGGGCAGCTAAATGCTCAAATTCAAGTTTTAATTTACAATAACCCCTCGGCGAAAGCAGCCGTCAGAGCAGCCAATAGAGGTGTAGAAGCTGTTTTATTGAATCACCGCAACTATAAAATCCGAGAAGAGTTGGATGAGAAAATTGTGCAGACATTGCGGCACTACGATGTGGAATGGGTGATTTTGGCAGGTTGGATGCGATTGTTGACATCAGTTTTCATTGATGCCTTTCCTAACAAAATTATTAATATCCATCCTAGTTTGTTACCTAGTTTCAAGGGAATCCATGCTGTAGAACAAGCTTTGGCATCTGGGGTAAAAATCACTGGTTGTACAGCGCATATCGCTTGTTTAGAAATGGACAGTGGCCCAATCTTGATGCAAGCCGCAGTACCAGTTTTGCCGGATGATACAGCAGAAACCCTCCACGCCAGGATTCAAATTCAAGAACATCGAATTTTACCATTAGCGATCGCTCTGGCAGCTTCTTCGTCAAAGTCATTTTTTTAACGTAGACGCAAAGAGGTGAGCCAGTCCGGTGGACGGGTTCCTCGACTTGTAGCAACTGGCGCGACACAGAGAAAAGAAAGAGAAGGAAAAAATTGCTTAACTGAACTGTAGTCAATACTTCTCGGTTAAGCATTTTTAACTCGGAATCGGGTTTGGGGTAAAGGGTACTGGGTTTGGGTTAAAGGTTTTTTCTTTCCCTTTTCCCTTTCCCCTTTTCCCCTTAACCGAGAAGTATTGGAACTGTAGTGGTCTATAAGTTTTCGTAACGTGTATTAATCCCTGGTTGTTCACAGTATTTATGATTCATTATCAAACCACCAAGGGTCATTAGTCGCATTAGTTTTAATTAAAATAGCTTTTTTTCGCATGAACCGTTTCAGTGCTGCTGCACCCATGCGCGATCCTCCCATCCCGGAGAATTTAAAGGCGTTTTTCTCTCCCTCGTGCATGATGGCTGTGAGTGCAGCATCGTTGATACTAATAGCACCTGCTTCTATCTGCTGGGCAATTTCTAAAGCTTCAGCTTCTGAGGCAAAAACAGCAGCACTTAATCCATAAATTGAATCATTTGCTAAAGATACCGCTTCTTCAACTGTGGAAAAAGGCATTATTGGCATAATTGGGCCAAAAGTCTCTTCGGTCATCACTTTCATGGAATGATTAACTTGGGTAAGCACTGTTGGACGACACCACCAACCCCCACCTAAGTCTTCAATTACGCCGCCGCAGTGAATGACTGCTCCCTTTTCTACTGCATCTAGGAGATGATCGCTAATAATTGCGGCTTGTCTTTCGGCGATGATGGGGCCAATTTCTCCACTTTCAACAGTGGGGTAGGCTAGCCCAAGGCGATGTGCTTTGGCTACTAATTGATGGTAAAACTTTTCAAATATGGATTCAGCAACGTAAATCCGCTCAATTGATAAGCACGACTGTCCAGTATTGACGACTGAACCCCACAAGATTGCTGAGGTTGCTAATTCTAAGTTGGCTGATTCTAAAACGATCGCAGGATCTTTTCCCCCTAATTCCAAAAAAGCTGGAATAAACCGTTTCGCAGCCGCTTCTGCCACTTTTCGCCCTGTTGCGACACTACCTGTAAAGCATACTAAGTCTACATTGTCAATCAAAATAGATCCGGTTGCGCCTGCTCCTTCAATAAAAGCTAAGACATCGCGCAATTTAGGGACAGCATTGAGTGCTGTTGTCAGTGGTGCAACGAAGCGGGGAGCGATTTCACTCGGTTTGACAATGACGGCACAACCCGCCAACAATGCCGGAATGGTATCAATAGTTGACAGCAACAGAGGAAAATTCCACGGGCTAATTATCCCCACTAGAGGGTAAGGAACGGAAGTTTGTTGCAAGGCGATAAATGGAATTGCTGTGTTTTTTGCAGAGTCTTGCAGCAATTCTGGTGCTAACCTGCACCACCGATCAATGCTAGAGAGGAAGGAATCTATTTCTAATATTGAGGTTGATAATCTTCCCGTATCATTTACCAGAGCTTCCGTTAAGCGATCGCGCTCTGATAATATCGCTGCCTTCCACTGCTGTAAAGCTTCAATTCTCCCCTCTAAACCCAGCTTTTGCCAGCTAACTTGCGCCCGGCGCGATCGCTTGCATTGCTGTGCCAGCAACCTTGGGGGTGGCGGGATAATTACGTAGTCAAATTTGCCAGTTCTGGGATTACGGACTTCTATTGGTTTTGTCATTTGTCATTTGTCATTTGTCATTTGTCATTGGTCATTGGGCATTAATCAATAATTTTTCTTCCCCATTCCCCATTCCCCATTCCCTATTCCCCATTCCCCATTCCCCATTCCCCATTCCCCAATTCAAATTATCCCCAGTTGGGCTAACCGATCAATTGTGGCTTGCTGGGTTTGCAAAAAGTGTTTGCGGTCTATTTCTCCCTCCAGCATAGTATTAGCTGGGTAAAAGTGTGATTGGTGATAACTTTCGGCGTATAGTTCAAAGCGTTGACGAGCAAGTAAATTATGTAACCCTGGTCGGCGGCGATCGCGGCGTAAGGCTCCTAAATCAATCTCGGCAAATGCTGCCATGCTCTCGCCTGCACCTGTTTCGGCTAAAACAATTCCGCGATGGTCGATGATTTTAGAGCCACCATCAGCAGAAGCTATGGGGATGGCAATATTAGCGATACCTGCGGTATTGGCTGAAACTACGTAAGCCATGTTTTCGACGGCGCGAGTGATTTTTGCCGCGTCTTTGGGAGTGAGGTTTTTGTTGTATACTTCCGAGGTGGAATGAACAAAAATCTCTGCTCCTCGCATCGCCAGACACCTTGCAACTTCTGGATACAAAATTTCTTCTGATGCTAAAGCTGCTAAATTACCGATCGCAGTTTTGGCTACTGGGAAAACTCCCTCTAAACCATAACAGTCAAGATATTTATCCCAAACATCATGGGGAGTGGGAGCAAATAAAGAATTTAGCCGCCGATACCGCAAGACGATTGAGCCAAAGGGGTCAAGAATAAAACAGGTTTGGAAGTACAATCCAGGAAAGTTGGGATCAACTTCGTAGGCATTACCAGCTAAGAATATTTTATGTTTTTGGGCAATTTTACCCAGCGCCTCATACTCAGCACCAGCCATTTCTATACAGGCTTTTTCTGCCCATCCTGCGAGACTATCTCCCATTGGAAAACCAGTAAGGAAATATTCTGGCAGTACAATTAAACGACAATCAAAGCCAATGAAAGCGATACTGGCAGCAATTTGTTGAGCTAGGCGGTTAATGGAGTTTTGCATGAGCGATCGCGCTTCGTGGCGATCGGTTGCTTGGTTGACTGCATGACAGGTAACTTGGAGTGCCAAGGCCCGGAATGATTCTGGATTAGTTGTCGTCATTGGTTATTAGTCATTGGTTATTAGTCATTGGTCATTAGTCATTGGTCATTAGCAAAGGACAAATGACAACTGACAAATGACCAATTTAGCGATCGCCACCCCAGAGCGATCGTACAAGTTTATCGGTCATTTCTGCCCCAAATAGCCGCACAGCAATTTGGTTGTCTGGATCGCGTTCTGCAACAGTACGGCGCACAAATAAGTCACGCTCAGATAAAGCATCCCGTTCTGATTCCGCTACTGGTTCAGCTTCATCTACCCAACCTAGCCAACGATCTATCATCTCATGCGCTACCGTGTGGACACGATCAAGTGTCTCTTCTGTGACTGGACTGGTGTAACACAAACTAGTATGAGATTGTACCTGACGGATATACAGCGTTTTGCTAATATACTGCTGAAAACGTGAATCTTTCAGGAACGCCAGATATGTCTGGTTCACAGGTTCGTAGTAACGATCCAAATAGTCGAGGTCAGTGAATAGATCGGTGCGAGGGACGTAATCTATAAAAAAGAACAGTTCTGGAACCGTGGCAAAGACAATAGCCAAATGAGGAACACGAATCTGGGACTTGAGCCAAACAGTTAGGTGCATATTGCAAAAGCCAGATTTAGGTTCGCGCAACCATGAATGCACAAGCCAATCAATTTCTGGGCCAGAGAAGGTATTGAGTGAGCCGTGTGCTTCTCCAATCAAGGCAGAGTATTTTTTAAAGTTCTCGGTAGACGGATCTGAATGTAATTCAAAACGAGCGTCTATTTTCTCACGGAGTTCATTTGTCCAACCCCACAACTGCTCAAATAAGGCTGTATTGTCTACATTAATTTGCTGCTCAATCACTGTTTGTACCCTTTTAGATCAGAATGCAAACAAACATAATGTAAAAGCAAAAAGCCAGCATCTAACTTCTGCCAGAATTCTTTCACTGAGCCAGAACAACTGTAAATGGTGTGGAATTATTGTTTGCTTCTTCTGTCTTTGGATAAACTTAATTTAAATCAAGAACTTCGGGTAGAAGAGAGAATGTCAAATTTCCGCGATCGCACAGAGTCAAACACCGATAAAGTTTTACTCATCGGAGTTACTGGCGGCACAGGTGGAAATGTCGTCAAAGGATTTCTCGAACAGGGAGTTACCAACCTGCAAGTTATCACTAGAGAAATTGACCTTAATCGTCCAACTCTTGCAAAGCTCAACAATGCCGGAGTTGAACTGGTAAAAGCCAACCTCGACGATGAAAATTCTCTCATGGCAGCCTTTGCAGGAATTTCGGCTGTTTACTGCCACGCCACTTCTGCGGACTCTACTAAAATTGACCCGCTAGAGGTGGAGAGAGCCAAGCGAGTTGCAAAAGCTGCCAAACAAGCTGAAATTAAGCACTTTGTCTACAATTCCGCAGGTGGGGCGGATAGGAATTCAGGAATCCCTCGCATTGAGCAAAAGTATCAAGTAGAGAAAATTCTCAAAGAAGCGGGCTTACCGACTACTATGTTGCGAGCCTGCTTGTTTATGGAGGAGTTTTGGAAGAAGTACACGCGACCTTCCATACTCAAAGGTAGTTTTCCGTTTTCAATTCAGCCAGATAAACTCCTTCATCTAATTACAACGAAGGACATGGGCCGCGTTGCTGCCTACGTAATTAAACATCCTACCAAGTATATTGGCCAAGAAATTGAGCTAGCTGGTGATGTGCTGACTCCAAAGCAAATGGCAGAGGCATTCTCTCAAGCGCAAGGGATAAAAGTTGTCCATAAAGAGATACCTGCTTGGATTTTCTTACTCTTGCTGCAAAAAGAACTGTTCGATTTGATTCAGTGGTATCGCAAGCAAGGTTATCAAGCCGATGTCTGGCGTTTACGAGAAGAAGAGTTTCCTGGACTTCTGACCACATTTAGTGAATTTTTGGCAGAAACCAACTGGTCAAATGCGGAACTCACCTATGAGAGTCTGCGATCGCATTAGTACACTGTGGCAAAAGTTTGCTTACCTTTAACCAGTTGCTCAGAGCAACTGATTAACCTAGGCGATAGGTAACTTGCAGTGCCAAGTCCCGGAATGAGTTGAGATTATCAATATTATCTGCCCTGCTGTGTCCAAATTTTTTTAACCATGCTTAGGGTCGTCTACGCCTACACCTCCCCAGAGCGATCGCACAAGTTTATCTGTCAACTCAAAACCAAACATCTGTGCGGCAAATTTATTACCTGGATCGCGTTCAGCACTGCTACGGCGCAGCGCCAAATCACGAGCCGCCAAAGCTTCCCGTGCATCTTCTGACACTGGTTCAGCTGCATCTACCCAGGTTAGCCAGCGATCGAGGGTTTCGTGTGCAAGTGTGCGAATCAGTTCGAGGGTGTCCAAGGTGGGTGCGCTGGTGTAGCACAAGCTAGCAGGCGATTGAAATAAGCGAATATAGGCGCTTTTGCTAGTAAATGCCTTTAAGCGCGAATCGTCTTGCAACTTTAAAAATGTTTGATTAACTGGCTCATAGTAGCGATCAAGATATGCCAAATCGGTTAAAAGCTCAGTTCGGGCAATGTAATCTATATAAAAGAAAATATTTCCATTTGGAAGCGTGCCAAACTCAAAAGCTAAATGAGGAACCTGAATATGTGCCTTCAACCAAGTGGTGAGACGCATAGTGCTAAAGTTAGATTTTTCCGGGTTTCCCAACCACGAATGCACTAGCCAGTCAATTTCTTCCCCAGAAAAAGCAGTCAGTGAACCCTTCATATTGCCATCAAGACTGCTGTATTGCTGTAAATCTTCTACAGAAGGGTCTGGATGTAACTGGAAACGAGCCTCTAGTTTTTGGTGGAGTTCTTTTGTAATTCCCCACAACTTTTCAAATACAACCTTATTGTCTAAATCGCTTGGTTGCTGAGTCATAGTTTGAGTTTGCGGTTTTTCTATAAACTTTATATTTAGTTTGATACTTTTTGGCATCTAGCTAGTTACCCATATCAAGTAACATATTCATCGAATTCAAGACTGTGATAAAAAGCCCATCAACTAAAGCATTATAAAGCTATTGCAGCAATCTGTATCAGCCGATGATTCTTTATTTAGCTACTTAATTTAGATGAATCTTTTTAAAGATATATATAGGAATCTGGTTTTATTGTTGACAAGATATATAGGGTGTATTAACTATATCGTAGCACACCCAAGCCTCGATAATAATGCGTTAAAAACTCTATTTAAACACACTCTAAGATACATAATTATGTTCAAAAACCCAATAGTAATTCTAACAATTAAACATTTTTTAAAAGCAAAGTTATTAGGATCTATTTTACATAATTAGCTAGAAAATGATTTTAAATTTTGGTTAATACATCATTTTAATAGTCTATTAATGTTGCCTGGAAAAGTTTTTCCAACTATTTATTCGGTATTAATACTGAAAAAAAGGCTTATAGGAAGTGCTAATTTTAGTTAACACACAATTATGATCTAAAAAAACAATATAAAAATGCGCCTGCCTTACAAACTGAGATTTGTTTCTTCTCAACTAATAACTGTAACAGTCCTGTTGACATTAATCTTGTTTATTCCTCAAATTTGGCTAAACTGGCAAGTATATTATAACTTCAATAGTATTATTAAACATGAATTTAAACTACAAACGCTGAGTGATGAAATTACTTATCTTGATGAAGTATTAACGATGTCAGCCCGGATGAATGCTGCTACAGGAAACTCTATCTGGGAAAAACGATATCGCCAATTTGAGCCTAAACTCGATATTGCTATTAAAGAATCTATCAAACTGGCTCCTAAAGCATATCAAAATGAGGATGCCCAAAAAATTGATGTTGCTAATCAGCTTTTGGTCGCAATGGAATATAAATCTTTTGAGTTAGTTAACAAAAATCAAAAAGAGACAGCACAACTACTACTTTCTAGCCGAGAATATCAAACTCAGAAACACATTTATGCTGAGGGTGTTGCCAAAAGAAATCGTAATATCTTACTTCAGTTACAGCAGAAGGTTGATGAATATTATAAAAGAATATTTTGGGCAGTTTTAGAATCTGTTATAAGTTTAGCACTACTGATTCCAGCATGGCTTTTGGTATTGAATTTATTGCAGCAATACTTAAAAGATAAAAAAAATGCTCAAGCCGCCTTAGAAGAAACAAATTGTAGATTGGAAATGCAAGTGGCGGAGAGAACGGCAAAATTAGAACACAAAAATATTCAACTTGAACAGACACTACAAGAATTACAATACACTCAAGTACAACTTATTCAAACTGAAAAAATGTCCTCATTAGGCCAGTTAGTTGCTGGTGTTGCTCATGAAATCAATAATCCAGTTAATTTTATTCATGGTAATCTGATACATCTTAAAGAATATAGTCAGCAATTACTAACTTTAATTAAGCTGTATAAACAAGATAATTGTAATTACAATCCAGAAATAAATACTCTGATTGATGAGATAGATTTAGAGTTTATTATTGATGATATGCCAAAAATATTATCCTCAATAGAAGTTGGTACTGAGCGCATTTGTGAGATTGTGTTAACTTTGCGGAACTTCTCACGCCTTGATGAAGCAGAAATGAAACCTGTTGATATTCATGAAGGAATTAATAGCACGCTATTAATTTTAGAACATCGCCTTAAAGAAAGTCATAAACAGCAAGAAATTGCAATAATTAAAAATTATGGAAATCTGCCTCTTATTGAATGTTATGCAGGAGGATTAAATCAGGTATTTATGAATATTTTAAGTAATGCTATTGATGCTTTATGTGAACAGCAAGAAGAGTATTTAAAAAAAGATGTTAAAAAACATCTGAATTCTATTATTATCCATACTAAAGTTAAAAATGAAAATTTTGTAATTATTAGTATTAAAGACAATGGGATAGGAATACCAGAGAAAGTTAAGGCTAGATTGTTTGACCCTTTTTTTACTACTAAACCTGTAGGTAAAGGTACTGGCTTAGGATTATCTATTAGTTACCAAATTATAGTAGAGAAGCATAAGGGAAAAATCAACTGCATTTCTGCACCTGGGAAGGGTACAGAATTTGTAATTGAGATTCCCATCAAGCAGATGCAGTAAGTAAATATAAACTCATTTGGAATTTTCTAGGTTTTTAGGGCTAACCCAAGCGTATTAATTTATAGTCATATCTTTGACATAATCTTGCAATGTTTTTGTCAATACGCTCTGCAATAATTCACTCATCAAACCGTTTAACGGAACTAGGCAGGTAATTCCTGCCTTTTTTAATCAATGCCTTCTAGCCAGGTAAGGCATTACTATTTAATTATGGGCGATTTCCTTTGACCTGATAATTACTGATAGAAAATCCTCGACGAGTAGGTTTAATATTAGCTAATTCCACCTTAAAACTTACCTTATCAGTCATTTCACCGCTTCTCGCTTCCAAATCCCACTTCCCAGGGCGTAAATTCCAAAATAAAGAATTAGCTGAATTTGTATCTAATTTTTCCCCATTTAGCCACCATTCCACAGGTACAGATTTATTTCCCACTAGCTTAAATTCGAGTTTTTGCTTCGTTTCTTCACCTGGATACACTAGAAATAAATCGCCATGATGTGGAGACAAAATTCTCAAATTAGTAGAAACAAGACTCGATTGCTGTTGTTTTGCCAACCACTCGTTATACTCTGGTGGTAAGTTAAATTGATTGTCACCTTCGTAGGCAATTTTATCTTCTGGATAGAAATATTCTTGCACCACTGAGGTACAATCTGGTGTTGGTCGTAATCCCGAAATTGCACAAATAGGTAATTGCACTAAACCTTCTGGAGGCGGAAAAGCTGCTGGTTCTTGATGTTCGTGCAGGTGCAGCATAATCCGATTCCACAAGGGTGCAGCGCCTGTCACACCTGAAACTTGTCGCATCGGTTCACCGTTGAAATTGCCTACCCAAGTAGCGACGGTGTAATCGGTAGTGAAGCCAACTGTCCAAGTATCACGAAAATTGGAAGAAGTGCCAGTTTTAACGGCAACAGGAAAGGGTAAATTTAACACAGAGTTGACACCAAATGCTGTGGCACGAGCATGATTATCACTGAGGATATTAGTAATTAATTGCCATATCGTCGTTGAATTTTGGCTGTTACATCGCATATTTGGTGCGCTTTCAGCGCAACTTGGATTTGGTATCGGAGAATCAGAAAATGTGCTGACTATTGGGATAGACTCTCCAAGTCGTGCCATAGTAACGTAAGCACGGGCTAATTCCCATAAACTGACTTCGCCGCTACCGAGAGTTAACCCTAAACCGTAATGTTCTGGGGTTTGATTGAGATTTTCAAACCCCAGTTGATGCAATCGTTCTAAGAAAGTCTCCACACCTACTTTTTCTAACACCCTTACTGCGGGTACATTCAACGAATTTGCTAAAGCGATTCGCACCCGCACAGGGCCAAGAAAGCGTTCGGTGTAATCGGTTGGGCTATAAAGTCTCGCACCAGGAATTGCATAACGGGCGGGGACATCTGCCAAAATGGTATTTGGGCGAATTAAACCTTTTTCTAAAGCTAATTCATAGACAAAAGGCTTGAGGGTAGAACCAGGTTGACGTAGCGCTTGCACTCCATCATTGCGTCCTAGTTTTGCTTGATTAAAGTAATCAGGTGAACCGACATAAGCCAAAACTTCACCAGTGTGGTTGTCAATCACCAACGCAGCGGCATCATGGACATTGTTAGCCGCTAGGGAAGAAATTACCTGCTGCACCTGTGCTTCCACAAACTGCTGTAAAGGGCGATTTATAGTTGTGCGAATAACGGATTTATCCACCCGGTCTTGCTTTTCAAGGGCGGGCATTTGATTCGCTAACCAAAATAAAAAGTGTGGTGCGGCGATAATTCCCCGTGGGCGAGATTGAAACACAACTTTTTCGGTTTGTGTTCGGTCTGCGATCGCACCACTTATATATTTTTCCTCTACCATACGATTAAGGACGTATTTTTGTCGCTGCTTTAACCGTTCCCAATGTTCGTAAGGGTTAAAGTATGTGGGATTATTGGGGATAGCGGCCAACAAGCTGGCTTGAGCAAGATTTAACTCACTCGCTGGGATAGAAAAATAAGTCTGTGCGGCTGCTTCTACACCATATATATTCCCGCCCATTGGTAGCCGATTAATATATGCAGAAAGAATTTCATCTTTATTCATCCCTGCTGTTAACCGCCAAGATAGCCAAATCTCTTGCAGTTTACCAGAAAAGCTGCGGGGGACGGGATCTAACATCCGCGATAATTGCATAGTAATAGTGGAAGCGCCGGAAACAATTCGTTTCGCGTGGATGGCTTCTTTGCTGGCGCGGATAACAGCTTTCATATCCAACGCGCCGTGATGGTAAAAGCTGCCATCCTCGGCGGCTAAAATAGCATGGATAAACTGGGGCGAAACCTGACTTAGTGCGACGACTGATGTATGTTCTTGGTCACGGGTGAGTAATGTTCCTAATGGTAAACCATTGCGATCGCTAAATTGCATTGCCAGTTGATTTTGGGCAATATCTGCGGCCCGAACGGGTGCAAAATACGGTAATAAGCGTATAAGCAGGCAGATTACCAGCACAGCTAGGATAAATTTGCTACTGTGCTTAATTTGGAGTAGCGATCGTAAAATTAGTTTCATCAGGGAATCCCTGTCAAGAAAACCTACTTTAATTTTGACGCAGCAATTACATCGATATCAGTAAATATGTCAAATCCTTAATAATTTATTTGAAATCACTTAGTAGATGTAAATTAATATTTGCAGAAGTTAAATACTGATTCATAGTTAAGAATTGTAGTAATTTATAGGAACAATCACACAGGATTAGTTATCTATGTAAATAAACATAGTTAAATCCAAACCCTAGGTAAAAAATAGTCATATAGCATCCTTTATTTGTCTTGGCATTGCCAACTCAATAAGGCGTGTAAAATTTTGTTCGCTATAACTTGTGATTTTTTTATTTTGAATTACTAAAAATATGATTATCAGATTTTTACTCCGTTTGCACTATAAAATTGTCTATTTCTTCCTTAGCGTCCTTGGCGTTCTTGGCGGTAGCCTGCGGCAAGCCGTTCGCGTAGCGTCTCGTAGAGAAGCGTCTACGTTAAAAAAAATTAGCCGTTCCCCACGCCAGAAGAGAAAAATACAGTTTATTCTTCTCTTTACATTCATGCTAGCAATGACAGGGTGTAATTTTTTTGGTATCAACTCAAGTAAAGAACAACTCCCAGCAGTATCCTCACTTACACCACCAAAATTACCAGACTGGATTGAACAAATTAGTCCTATTGGCGATGCAAAACCTCTCAACCAAATTCGCATCCGTTTTAAAGAAGCTTTAATTCCAGTTGAAAATCTTGATAGTCCAGAACAACAGAAAATATTAGAAAAATTTGCCCTTTGGCCGCCTTTACCCGGCCAATTTCGCTTTTTAACACCGCGTATGGTAGGTTTTCAAGCTGAGAAAGCATTGCCAATAGCGACAAGATTTCAAGTCACTCTCAAAGCAGGTTTAGCTGATTTAAAAAATCATCGCTTAGATAAAGATTTACCTTGGACTTTCAATACCGAATCTATCAACCTGACTAATTTACCCGGTGTCAATCCCATTGAGAAGGCTGATATTGAACCCATTGATTTACAACCAAAGCTACAGTTTACTTCTAACGTAGAATTAAATTTAGCTTCTGTACAAGAAAAATTACAGTTAATTCCTGAAGGAAAAAATAAGGGTGTAGGCTTCAAAGTCGAATTAAATAAAGAAGAAAAACTAGTAAAAAATGAAGAAGATCCTTTAGAAAAATTTGACCCTTCAGCCCGCAATTGGATTTATAATCTCATTCCACAGCAAAACCTCGAAAAGGCAACTCCTTATCGCCTAGTCTTTTCTCCCGGAATACGTCCTGCTTATGGCAATCTCTCTACAGAGAAAGAATTTGCCAGTAAGTTAGTAACTTATTCACCTTTAGCATTCCAGAAAATCAACTTTTACGGACAGCCAGATTCAGGTGGAACTTTTGGACGATTTATTAAAGGCAGTCCCCAGCTAGAATTTAATAATGTCTTACTGCCAGATTCAGCCAAAGAAAGTATCACCATTAATCCAGCACCAAAAGACATTTCGAGAATCATCCAAATAAATGATGAAGATAAAATTGTTGGTATCAATCCTTATGCGCTAGAACCAGCTAAAAATTATACAATCACTATCGACGGAAATCTCAAAGATAAGTTTGGTCAGACTTTAGGTAAACCCATCACGCTTAAATATGATACTGGAGATTTAGCCGGGGATATCTGGGTGCCATCAGATTTGAATATTTTCCCCACAGATAAAAATTTACAGCTAAATATTACTACCGGAAATCTTCCAGAATCTAAATATAAAGCAGCTTATCGAGCAGTTAAACCGACAGATTTAGTTTATTTTAATAATAGTAGTGATTTATTACCACAACCTTCTGATTGGCAAAGCTTTAAGGTATCGGGTAAGAAGAATGAATCAGTCGATATTGCTGTTCCTCTGCGGGAAAAAATAAGTGCAGCTACAGGAATGTTAGCTTATGGAGTGCAAGCCCGTACTAATAAATATCAGGAGAATGGTAAAGAACTGTGGCGAGAACCTACCACTTATGGCATGGTTG
The DNA here is from genome assembly GCF_015206985.1 of Nostoc sp. LEGE 12447. Lineage (NCBI taxonomy): Bacteria > Bacillati > Cyanobacteriota > Cyanophyceae > Nostocales > Nostocaceae > Nostoc > Nostoc sp. LEGE 12447. The sequence continues at coordinate 46,955 of NZ_JADEXT010000044.1, forward strand.
AATTGACGAATTTGGGCGTATTTACTCAGTGGTTCCCTGATTCAGGCTTAATTCGCGTCAATCATTTGACAGATGGTTCGCCAGTTCAAGCGGCGGCTGTGGAAATTTATCAATCAAAATTACAAGCAAAATCTCGCCCAGAACCAGTACCTTGTGCAACTGGTAAAACTGATGAAAATGGAATTTTTAGAATTGTTCGTGAAGAATTACAGCAATGTTATTCTGGGAATGAAAGTTCTAGTAAATCACCACAATTATTAGTAATTGCCCGTGAAAGCCAAGATTGGGCATTCGCTAGAACTGAAGAATATAGCGGTGTTTATGGTTACGGCATTGATGCAGGTTGGCAAGATAGTAAGCCAGAATCACGCGGGGTAATTTTCTCAGACAGACAGTTATATCAACCAGGTGAAAAAGCTTGGTTTACTGGTTTTGCTGGCTTCTTGCAAAATGGCACAATTCAACAAGATAAAAATGCCGTTTACCAATTAACTTTAGTAAATCCTGATGGGCAAAAGACCAACTTAGGTACGCAAACTACAAACGAATTTGGTACATTTGCTCTGGAATTGCCAATCAAAACTACCCAGCGCTTAGGCTACCATACAATCCAGGCTAAGGGTAAGAATGGACAAGAACTTTCTGGGGAATTTCGAGTGGCTGAGTTTAAGCCACCAAATTTTAAAGTCGAACTTAACTTAGATAAAGAATTTGCTTACATTGACGATAAAGTTAATATTAATGCTACCAGTAATTATTTATTTGGTGCGCCTGTAGAAGGTGGAGAAGCAAAATACTTTATTACTCGTCAACAGGCTAATTTTATTCCCAAAGGTTGGGACGAATTTACTTTTGGTCGGCAGTGGTTATGGCCAGAAGAATCTCCTAGTATCTCTAGTGATGTGTTGCAAAATAATACCCAACTAGATGCTAATGGTAAAAGTAGTCAAACGGTTAGTGTGGCTAAAGATTTGCCATATCCCATGACTTACCAAGTAGATGTACAAGTTGCAGATGTTTCTAATCTGTCTGTAGCGAATTCCAAAACTTTTACAGCCTTACCAAGCAATCGTCTAATTGGGTTAAAAACTAATTTTATTACTAATGCTGGTAAGGCTTTTCCTATTGATGTAGTTGTTACTGACCCTACAGGAAAACCGATAACAGGTCAACGAGTGCTACTGGAATTACAAGAGATTAAATATAGCAGTGTCACTCAATTAGTTGAAGGTAGCCGAACGGCAAAAAATCAAGTTGAATATAAAACAGTCGGACAAGCAGAAATTACATCTGCTAGCAATCCCCAATCGGTAAGTTTGACAGCACCGGAATCTGGTTCATACCGGATTAGAGTGAATTTTAGTGATGCAAAATCCGAATTAAGCGCCACAGATTTACAAATTTGGGCAACTGGACAAAACCCAGTATTTTGGGGTTCGAAAGAAAAAGATGTCTTAGAACTTAAATTAGATAAACAAGAGTTTAAACCTGGTGAAACTGCTACTGTACTAATTCAATCTCCTTATCCAGATGCAGAATTGTACTTTGCGGTGATTAAAGACAAACCCCTTTATCAACAAATTACCAAAGTTCAAGGAAGCGCACCACAAATTCAGTTTCAAGTTACACCAGAAATGCTGCCAAATGCAGCCATTGAAGCTGTATTAGTAAGGCAAGGTAAACCCATTAGCCAAGTGGAAGTAGGAACTTTAGATAACTTGGTGAAGATTGGTTTTACACCTTTTAAAGTTAACTTAGAAGATAAGTATTTAAAACTGCAAGTTAAACCAGTGCAAGCATCATTAGAACCTGGTGCAGAAGAAACAGTACAACTAGAACTGAAGGATAATCAAGGTAATCCCACCAAAGGACAGTTTACAGTCATGGTGGTAAATGAAGCGGTGTTACAACTTTCTGGTTATCGTCCGCCAGATTTGGTGGATACAGTTTATGCAGAACAGACAATATCTATCCGCTTTAACGATAATCGCGCGGATGTTATATTACAACCGCAAGATGTAGCTAAACCGAAAGGTTGGGGTTATGGTGGTGGTTTCTCAACTGGTGCAGCTAATACTCGCACTCGCACCGATTTTAAAGCCTTAGCTTACTACAACGCTTCTGTTCTTACCGATGCAAATGGTAATGCACAGATAACTTTTAAACTCCCGGATGACTTAACTACATGGCGAGTAATGGCTGTCGCTACCGATGGAAATCTGCGTTTCGGGAATGGGGACGCGACGTTTATCACCACCAAGCCACTGCTAACTAATGCCATCTTGCCACAATTTGCACGTCCAGGCGATCGCATTCTCGCTGGTTTATCCGTCACCAACAACACCGGGAATACAGGAAATCTCTCAATTAATGGCGAACTTAGCGGCAATGTGAAGTTTGCTGACAAAAACCCCACAACTACTGCTTTGCAAACCAAAACCGAATCTGCAACTCACGCTTATCGTTTTCCAATGCTGGCGGATAGCGTCGGAGTTGCTAAGGTTCGCTTTACCACTCAGCTAAATGGTACAGCCGCAGATGCTTTTGAAGTACCTTTGGAAATTAAGCCAATTGAAATTACCGAACAAGTCGTTGAAACTGGTGTCACCGAAAAACAGGTGAAAATTCCCCTGAATGTTGATAAAAATACCTTCCCTGATGCAGGAGGTTTAGATATTCAGTTAGCGAGTACTTTGATACCGGAGATGCAAGCACCAGCAAAGCAGGTTTTAAAAGATAATGATTTGCCGTTTACAGAACCTGCTGCAAGTCAATTAATGATTGCGGCCAATTTGCAAACTATCACCCAAAAATATGGTCAAACTTTTGCAGAATTTAATCCTAGCCAACAAGCTAATTTAGCAATCGAACAATTACAAAAACTCCAAATAGCCGATGGTGGTTTTGCTGCTTTCCCCGGACAGGAAAAATCCGACCCTTGGGTTTCTGCTTATGCAGGTGAATCTTTGGCTAAAGCCAGTCAGGTGTTCCCTAATTTAGTTGACTCTGGAATGCTATCTCGCCTCAAAACTTATCTGCAAAAAGTTCTAGCGAATCCTGGAGAATATGATTTTTGCAAACAATTACTCTGTAAAAGGCAACTGCAAATTAATGCTTTAATCGCCCTAGGAGATTTAGGAGATAAACGCAACACTTTTCTCGCAGATATTTACGAACAGCATAATAATTTTGATTTAGTAACTCAAATTAAACTAGCGCGATATTTATCTCAATTCCCAGAATGGCAAGATGAATCTCAACAATTAGTAAACAAGCTGCAACAGAATATCTATGAAACTGGCCGCACAGCAGTTGTGAGTTTACCCAGCAGTTGGGGATGGATGAGTTCATCTACAACGACGCAAGCGCAAGCTTTACGCTTATTTATTGCCAAGAAAAGTAAACCCGAAGTTATAGATAAGTTATTCCAAAGTCTTCTCGCACTGCGCCGGGACGGCACATGGCAAACTAACTATAATAATGCCCAAGCCTTAACAGCTTTGGTAGATTATAGTCAACTGCAACCCACACCCCCTAATTTTGTTGCCACTGTGCAATTAGCTGGTAATAAGTTAGGAGAAAATCGCTTTGAAGGTTACAAAAATCCTAGCTTACAACTAATTGTGCCGATGAATCTATTACCTCGTGGTCGTAATGATTTAACGCTGCAAAAAGCAGGTAATGGCACTTTACACTATCTGGTTGCTTATAATTATCGCTTGCAAGGAAATCAACCAGGCAGATTTAACGGTTTACGCATAACGCGAGAACTTAGTCAAGTAAATGAAAAGAAAGTTTTACAAAAAACGGGGATTTACGCTTTCGATAAACCCTTGACTTTAGCTTCTGGACAGGTGTTTGATATTGGTTTAGAAATCATCGCCGATCGCCCCGTGGATCATATAGTAATTAAAGATCCGCTACCAGCAGGTTTTGAGGCGGTGGATGCAAGTTTTCAAACTACCACGGCTGCATTACAAGCAAAAGCCGATAATTGGGAACTTGGCTTTAGAAATATCTACCGCGATCGCATTATCGCCTATGCTGACCACCTGGAACCAGGAGTTTATAGCCTGCATTACTTAGTCCGTTCTGTCACCCCAGGGACATTTTCTTGGCCTGGTGCAGAAGTTCACCTGCAATATGCACCAGAAGAATTTGGGCGTACTGCTGAGTCTACATTGATATTGGAGGATGCGAAGTAGTAAGTATGAGAATGCCTAGGTTGAGCTACGCCTAGGCAAAACTTTTACTGCAATTAAGTACAATCAAATGTCGTCCTTATTTACTGGAAACCACAATTGCCTGGAATGGGATTAATTTCAGGATTTCTCTGAGGGTTCCTCATCAATGAACAATGCTTTTTTACTGCGCTTCAACTGTTTCCAAAGTTCTTTAATTTGTTTGTAAGCATCTTCTGGCTCAATCTTTCCAGATGTTTCTAGATTGGTAATGTAGCCAACTTTTTGAGCAAATTCTTGAAGGTTGGCATTAAATACTAAATTCTCTGGCTTAACTTGACCGTAATAGCGACTACGAGGGTAAAGAAATTTGTTTTTGTCGTCAAGATTAGTCTCGTCCATTATTTCACCCCCAATAAGTGACTTTTACCAACGATAATCACAACAAAGATGGCTTCAATGAAGAAATTGCCGGGATTATCGTGAACGATGAGCCAATCTAAAAGGGAACACAAAATCAAGTATATAGCAAGTAGCTATTTATTAGCTGCGATTATAGTAAGCTTTTTCAATCATGGACATTAAGTGTAGACTATACCAGGTTCTGTTAATAGCGTTGCAATCAGTGGGTCTAGATTAAACATTTTTCCCTTCTCTCTGTGTCCTCTGGGATAGTTTGCGGCATCTACGTTCAAAAAAACAGTTTTAACCCTAACTGAACCGTATTAGGATTTAGCTGGCACATTTTCAGATGTTATACAAACAAATTTTATTATTTTACAACTACCCATTGCGTTACAGGTGCCATTGCCCGCCAGCCCAAAAATTTACCAATAGGTTCCGCTCGTTGGATGGCAATACGAGTTAAATCGCCACCGACTCGTTCATGCCATTGAAATAAAGTTTGCTCACCCTCTACTGTCACCACATTTGCCACCAAACGTCCACCCGTTCGTAGTGCTTCCCAACAAACATCAAAAAGTCCCGTTGCTGTCACTCCACCACCAATAAAAATCGCATCTGGTACTGGCAAATCTTTCAGTGCATGGGGCACTTTACCTTCAATGATTTGCAGATTTGGAGTACCGAGAGTAGCGGCATTATCGGCAATATATAGTAGTCTAGAAGAATTTTGTTCGATCGCGATCGCTCGACACCGAGCATTACTCCGCATCCATTCGATGGAAATTGAGCCACAACCCGCGCCAACATCCCATAACAACGCTCCCGGTGTGGGAGCCAAAGCTGCTAGAGTGATTGCCCTAACTTCACGCTTTGTTAACTGTCCATCGTGGTGGTAGGCGTTATCTGGCAATCCTGGTAATCTTGGTAAAGGAATAACCCCAGCATCAGCAATACAATAAACTGCGATCGCATTCAAAGCCGCAATTTCAGTCTCACTCCAAGATACAGCTGTACCTTCCACAATTCTTTCATGATTGCCGCCCATACGCTCCAAGACGGTAATTTTGCTGCCACCATAGCCACGATTTGTCAAAATTTTCGCAACAATGGCGGGCGTGTCCTTCCCTTCGCTCAAAATCAATAGTCGCGCTTTTGGGTAAATGTAAGACTGGAGTAGGGAGGATGGACGACCATTCAAACTTAAGGTTTCTACCTCAGTTAAAGACCATCCCACCCTGGCACAGGCGAGGCTAAAGGCTGAAGGTGCGGGGATAATCGTCATTTCAGAAATGGGAATTCGCCGCATCAAGGTGACACCAATGCCGTAACACATCGGATCGCCGCTTGCGAGTACGCAGATTGACTGACCCCGACGCTGGATGATTTCTTCTACAGATACGCTAATGGGAGATGTCCAGACTAGTTTGTCACGTTGGTCATCTGTAGGCAGCATTGCCAAATGGCGATCGCCTCCGACGATTACTTTAGCTTGATCGACTAGAGAACGAGCGATCGCGCTTAACCCCTGTAACCCATCTTCTCCAATGCCGACGATAGAAAGCCATTTCTGTGTCATGTTAATATTAATAACTAAGATTTGACGCTAATTCTAATTCTGAATTATTGCGTCAATTTTGGTAGGATATAGTTCATAGTGCTGGATTGAGGATAGCAAGATGAACTCACTCCCAGAAATAGAAGCTGCTATTATGCAATTGTCTGAAGGTGAAATGCGGGATTTATCAAACTGGCTTCAAGAATATCTCAATGATGCCTGGGACAAGCAAATTGAAGTAGATGCAAAATCTGGTAAATTGGATCAGTTAATCCAGCATGCAAAGGCAGATATTGAAGCTAATCAGGTAAAACCGTTAGATGAAATCCTTAACAACCCCTGATTTTTGGCGCTCTTATGCTGTACTTTCACCTGAAGCTTAAGAGCAAGCTAGAAAGGCGTATCGTCTTTGGATTAATAATCAATTTTATCCGTCTTTACATTTCAAAAAAGTTGGAAATGATTTGTGGTCAGTCAGGATTAGTGGTGGATATCGCGCACTAGCAATTAAGAACAGCGAGGATTATTACTGGATCTGGATTGGTTCACATGATGAGTATGAGGCACTGATTGAATAAGAATATTGCTGCCTTCATTTTTCACAAATTTTTTAAATAGTGAACAGTAAACATTAGTACTTTGTCAAGCTAGTTTTGAGGGTTTGTAGTAAGGACTTTAGTCCTGATTTTTCAGCACTAAAGTCTTGACTACGAACTTTCTTCCTTGATAAGTAATCACTGTTAAACCAGTGCGGCTGTTGCTTTCACAGCAAAAATCTTCTCAATCACATCTTCTACTACCTTATCTGGTGTAGAAGCACCAGAAGTGATTCCCACAACAATTTCTCCATCTGGCAACCAGTTTTCTGTAGTTATTAACTGCCCATTTAATTGCCGATGTTCTATGGAATCTCCTGATTGAATCCGCTCAACAGTATCAATGTGATAAGAAGGTATTCCTCGCTCAAAAGCAATTTGTTGCAATTGAGTAGTATTCGATGAATTAAACCCACCAATTACTACCATCAAATCTAATTTATGTTCCACCAATTCCAACATTGCATCTTGCCGTTCTTGGGTAGCATCACAGATAGTATTGAAGCTTTGGAAATGCTGATTTAACTCTATGGGGCCATACTTCTGCAACATAGTCCGCTCAAAAAGCTTCCCGATTTGCTCAGTTTCATCTTTAAGCATCGTAGTTTGGTTAGCAATGCCAACTCTTTCTAAATCACGATCGGGGTCAAATCCTGTTGAACAAGCTTTAGCAAATTTTGTCAGAAATTCTTCACGATTCCCACCATTGAGAATATAGTCAGCAACATATTGTGCTTCTTGTAAATTCAACACAATCAAATATTTGCCAGCAAAGGAACTAGTAGCGACTGTTTCTTCGTGCTTATATTTACCGTGAATTATTGATGTATAATCTATTTTTTTGTGCTTTTCTACTGTATTCCAAACTTTAGATACCCAAGGACAAGTTGTATCAACAATTTTGCAGCCTTTCTCGTGAAGGATCTGCATTTCTTGAACGCTAGCCCCAAAAGCGGGTAGTATCACTACATCACCAGTGCCAACAACAGAAAAGTCTTTATTCTTTCCTTCAATAGGGATGAATTCTACTTCCATCTCCTGCATTCGCTGATTTACAGAAGGGTTGTGGATAATCTCGTTAGTAATCCAGATGTGTTCTGTGGGAAAATGCTGACGAGTTTCGTAGGCCATGGCCACAGCCCGTTCTACACCCCAGCAAAAACCAAAGGCTTGTGCTAGCCGGATGGTAACATCACCCCGTTGCAGGATGTAATTGCGATCGCGAATTTCTTGAATCAAGTTACTCTGATATTCAGATTGCAACTGGGTGGCAACTTCTGCTTGATGACCAAAACCCTTGCGATTGTAATTTTCTGAATGTTGCAGACTGCGCTTAAAAGCTTTTGTATCCATTAGATTTGTCTACTTCAACCACTATTTTTTATTTTCTCGTGCCCAGACGAGATTTATACACAGTTGTATTCAAAAATATTATCAGAGAGGGGGAAAGGGAAAAGGATAAGAGGTAAAAGGATTTAATACCTTTACCCTTTACCCTTTAACCTTTTCCCCTCTTCTTCTTGCTGGGATTTTAATTCGATTTCGCTATAAATCTGCAATGCAGAACGCCAAACTATATACCCTTCGGGACTTAAATGTAAGCCATCAGTAGTAAATTCGCGGCGTAGATTTCCTTGCTTGTTAGTAAACAGGGGATATAAATCAAGATATTTGACACCTTTTTTGCTAGATATGCTTTGCAGTTGCTGATTCAACCCCTGAATGCGACTATTGGCAACAGCCAGAAGTTTATCTCGTCCTTTCCAGGTTGCTTCCTCTGCCCCATGTGGCAAAATCGATTGCACAACAATTTGCGCGGTGGGATGCCTCTTTCGGAGGTAATTGATAATTTGCCGCTGATTATCTAAAATTTCCTCGTTGCTCACCCCCCGAATTAGGTCATTAATGCCAATCATCACAAAAATGACTTCTGGTTTGCTGCGGTCAAATATTTTCAACCTGTTTAAGAGTCCATTACTGGTTTCGCCAGAAATCCCTTGATTGAGCCAAGTTTTACCTTCGGGTAATAACTCAGGGGGAAACCATAAACTCAGAGAATCTCCCGCCAGGATAGTTAAATGCGGAGGACGTTGGTCAGCAGCGACCTTGGCTTCTTGCTTGAGAATTTCTACCCACTCCTGATAAGTGAGTTGATGACGGCGACCCAAATCAGGTGTAGCAATTTGGGTTGAGTTGTTCAGGTTAATTTGTTCTGGGGATGTTACTATCCCAAAAAAAGCGGCCAATTTCTGCTGTTGCCAAATTAGCAGAATGACCGCCAACATTAGGATGCCGTTGGTTAACAGCGAGAAAAATGCCCAGATAGGAAAGGTTTTTGCAGAAGTAGACACGACTAGCGAAATTTACCAATTATTTGAATCAAATTTTAACGCTAGCGATCGCAAATTACACAATCTTAAATTCGGGAGTGGGCAATGGGAGGCAGAGGGCAGGGAGCAGAGGGAGCAAAGGGGAAATAACTAATGCCCAATTCCCAATTCCCAATTCCCATTTCCTACTAACTAAGTCGGACGATCGCCAAACTCGGAATTGTAACCTTCTTCGCCGTGTTCGTTGATATCCATACCTTGCAATTCTGCTTCTTCTTTAACACGCAGTCCAACTGTAGCATCGATAACCTTGAGAATAATCCACGTACCAACACCTGCGATCGCGTAAGCAATGGCAATTGCTATTAGTTCAACTCCCAATTCACCAAAATTACCACGCAGCACTCCGTCTTTACCTCCGCCGTTGACTTGAGTCGTGGCAAAGATGGCTGTTAAAATTGCCCCCACTGTACCACCAACGCCATGTACAGGATAGGTATCTAAAGCATCGTCAATTTGCAGCTTGTGCTTGAAACTTACAGCATAGAAGCAAACAAAGGCGGTAATGAAACCAATTAAAATCGCTGATAGGGGTGTCACAAATCCGGCGGCGGGAGTGATACCTACTAAACCAGCAACGGCTCCTGTAGCTGCTCCCACGGCTGTGGGTTTACCCCGTAAAACTGCTTCCAAAATTAGCCACATTAAAGTCGCTGCCGCCGCCGACGTATTGGTGGCAACAAAGGCTGTTGTTGCTAAATTTGTTGTTAAGTCCCCAGAAGTTCCACTAGCAACAGTTAGGGCACTCCCAGCGTTGAAACCGAACCAACCAAACCATAGCAAGCCAGCACCCAGCAAGATGAAAGGAACGTTGTGCGGCGGACTAAGACGATCGGGATGGGTTTTCCGAGGGCCAAGAACGATCGCTGCTACCAGAGCAGAAATACCCGAACTAATATGAACTACTGTGCCACCTGCAAAGTCCAAAGCACCTAATCCACCATATAAACCCAAGAATCCACCTTTCGCCCATACCATGTGGGCTAGGGGGGCGTAAACGAAGGTTGACCACAGCAGTACAAACAGCGAATAGGCGCGGAAACTCATCCGCTCAACGAGCGCCCCGGAAATTAAAGCTGGGGTAATAATGGCAAACATGGCTTGATAAATCGTGAATGCCTGGTGGGGAATTGTTCCGGCATAAGAGACTACATCAGCATATTTGGGATCTGCTGCTTTGAGCGCATCTTCATAAGGCAGGTGCGGCAAGTAGCCTTGAGTCTCTAAACCGACACCGTTCAACCCAAACCATTGCAATCCACCGATGAAAGGCAACCCTGGTGCGAAAGAAAGACTATAACCCCAGAGAATCCAGGTAACTCCCACGATCGCCATCAAGACAAAGCTCATCATCAATGTGTTTAGGATATTGCGCGATCGCACAAATCCACCATAGAAGAATGCCAATCCTGGTGTCATTAACAGTACGAGTGCTGCTGAAATCAGCATAAATGCCGTATCTCCAGTATCAGCAGCAGGTGGAGCAGCAGCTGGTGTTTGGGCAAAAGCATTGCCCATTAGCGGCCCTGCCAAAAACAGTAGGGTCATAGCCCCAATCATCACAATTTTCTTCAACACTTCTTTTTCTTCCTAAGCACCAACGATTTGTATCCTTAACTACATTTGATTACTTTTAGCTACACATTTTTGTCTTAAAAGTTACTTAACTTTAATTTTGTGGAAATGTTAACAAAAATATAATCCGGATTGTAGTTGCCAAAATGGAAACAAGAGTGTAACGATGCAATGATTGCATCTTTTTGTGCAGGATAGCATTTTATGCAAGCGCTACAAAACTCCAAATTTTTAGTTACTTACTGTTACAAAACAAGATACTTCTAAAAATTGATAATTATTATCAATTTTTAGAAAATTTGTACAAATTTATCATGAATTCTCTTTATCTCTACGCATTTACGCGGGAGTATACAGATTCTTGCTTATCTTCGGCTGGTTATTAAAAAACCTTGGCGATTTTTGGTCAGCTTATTATGTGTTTAGGGGATTCCAGCAAAAGAAACATCCCATCTCCAGATAGCACAGATGTGCTATCCAAACAAATGTATAAATAATTTTGGCGTTGCTGAATCAAAATATGAATCAGGCGATCGCTGGAATAAAACTTGTACCTCACATCGTGAGCGGCACTGAACCATACTTAAGATAATGTATGACCAGTCGGATAGAGTGTCTCAGCATT
>NZ_JADEXT010000091.1:0-12761 GCF_015206985.1 Nostoc sp. LEGE 12447
ACATTCACGGTTAGCAAGTTTAGTTTTAACTGTTGAGAAATGTGACATGAGAATCTTGTTCCTATAGCGGTAGAAGTGCGGTATTCTTTTGAGGTGTATATGCATATTCTTGTTTAAGATGCTAGTCATGAGCGAATTCACCCTCGCCCAAGACTGTTTTTTACCGAAACTTAAACGACATCACGGTAGCTTTCGATAAGCCCACGTCGTCAGTCGCAAGTGATTGTAGATTGCGTTGTTCATCTAACAACTTGGTGCGAATCTCTTGCATCTTTTGCTGCAATTGACTGCGCGTATCAGAACCAAGATTTTTGGACTCAATCGCTGGATCATTAACGATAGAATCTAAGTGCGCCATCATCGCCTCCAAGCTACTGCCTGCCTCCGGTGAAGCGTTTGCCAGTAGCACTTGAACCTTCATCAGATGACGCTCCATTTTTCTTTTAAACTGTATGGGTTTCCTCCCTGGTTCCCAATCAGCCAACTCTTCAAGCAACTGGGCGGCGAGTTGTTCACCACCTGCCAGGGCTGATTCCCTCAATCTCTGTTCCAGGTTTTGGTCATACTGTTGGATGAATTTGGTAATCTGGTCTAGACATTCGGCTTGCTGCTGATTGAGTTGTTCGGACAATGCCGGGATAATCACCGGGCGACCAATAACGACCTGCAAATAGTCTTCGAGGTCAGTCAGAGTCGGAAATGCTCTTAGCAAGTTGGCTTTGACTGACTCTTGCTTATCGTGTGCTAATTCCCAGGTGTTAAGTGAGAGGAACTGGTCAATGCGCTCTTGATAATCAAGCAACCCTGTTTCATAATCAACTTTTAATTGATTCCTGAGAGCGGGAGCTAGATTATCCCTAATATTGATTAACTGGTTCCAAACGAGTGGAGCTAAATCAATCGGACAAACCCAATCACCAGTATCAGCAGACATCCATTCTTGAACTGAAGCAATCTCTTGCCTCAATTGGGCAGCAGCTTCATCAAGCTTTTTAAATACCTTGATTCCCCGCAAACCGACTTCGGAATTTGTAACTTTCACAAGGTCTGATTCAATTTCAGAAACCTCAGCTTTTAGCACATCGGCCCATTTAGGTGCGGCAGACTTTGTACTTTTCTTTAACTGGATGCGGAAGCGAATACGGGTTTTATTTAACTGTGAGAAGTTGTGGCGCTCGACTACTGCATCAGTTAGGAAATTTGCAGCAACAGGGTTGTCAAGTGCTTGTACCATGATTATTTACCTCAATCATTATTTTTCACTTTCAATTCAGCGAAGCTTTCTTTGTGACTATTTGAATGTCTTTAGTAGCTCTATAGATTACTTTTTTAGAGCTATTTTGTAGGCGAATATGCCTTTTAATGACTGGTGGTTTATGTATTGACATAACTCAAAATAGTTGAAGTTGCTGTGAATTATCCTGTACCACAGGCTTTTGATAAACCATGCCTTCGACTTCGTAACAGCGAGTCATGAGTTTGTTTCGATTTAGTCGAAAGCTGGCTTTTTTTCTTTGATTTGGCAGAGGTAGAAATAGATACTGTGAATGTTGGATAGTACCTTCATCACCCAAGTATCGACAATGTGTACCATTAATTTGGTAAACTTTTGAGGAGCTTAAAAGCGTTGAGTCGTAGACTTTAATCAAATTTAATTCCATCTTATTAGCAGTGAAGTGTGCCATAATTTGTTGTGGAATCGATTTTTCTCTACAGTTAGACTAATTAAATCTGACTGGAGAGTTTTTCACACATAATCTGATTCTTATTTCGTTAAGCAGCAACTTCTTGTTGCTTCGGTCTAGACAATCTAGAACCGCTCCCAGAAGTACGTTTAGTTGTTGAAATCGGTTGGTTAATTTGACCGAATGGAGTCTGGATATTGAGGTCAGCTTTCAACTCGGATTGCAGTAATACAAGCTGAGTCAAATAGTAATCAACCTCTTCTAGAATCTCAGCTTCTACTTCTGACGGTGAAAGCGGTGTAATCTGATCTGATTCCAGATATTTAATCTCTTCGGTATGGCGAGAAGTCATGACAAGGTAGCGGTAGCCACTACCGCAATTCTCAGCTAATACGCTATCGTGTGGTAATACTTCGATACCAATGACTTTGCCTTGTTGAGTACGTTGCCCAACATAAAACTTTGGAATTCCATAACCGCGTGGAAGTGTAATTGTTGGTTGCATATTCGTTACCTTTGCATTAATTATTGATTGAAAGTGACAAATACTAAAGATAGAAATGCTCAAAAATCTGATTGAGTTTTTCCTTTGATTCATCAGGCAGAGTATTAAAATCAAACTCTTCAGAGTCCCAAACTTCATCCAGACTTGTAGACTCATCGACAATATTTGCAATCAAACAAGATTCATTGTCATAGTTCCAGCCATTTGCTAGAAGCCACGGCAGAACTCCCTCAGATTGCAATAGTTTCTCAATGTCGAACGAGTCAGAAAACTGCTGTAAGTTTTCGAGGCTAGGGAGAACGATTGTTGTAGTCATTTGTTGATATTAGTAATAGTGAATACACAGCAAAAAGAGGGGAGGAGGGTTAAAGGGATTCATGAATTAAACCATGTGTAGAATAGTCAGGTTTAACCTTTCCCCTTTCCCCTTCTTCATTAGCTGTAGACAAGACTTGAGAACTGATTGAAGAAGAATTCAGCTATTCTGAATTCAGGAGTCAGAATGAATGAGTGGGGGATTCAGACCCACCACTCGCACAGAATTCAATTCTGAATTCTGGCTCCTGACTCCTGAATTCTGTTCGTTAAATATGCTTCCCTACTTGAAGGTGTGCGATTCGTTGCTTAGTAAATCTTGGTATCCAGTCCATAAATAACTAAGCCAGTGAAACTTAACGTAAGTTAAGCACTGAACTTTCAGAATGATGTAGGTGAAAGCCCTACCCGCTAGATTCGAGCGTGACTCCTTATCTGTCCACACCGAACAAGCTCAATTCTTGTAGAGTGAAGCTGGAAACAGGGCACAATCAGACGATTGTTAAGAATCGACACTGGTGCTAATAGGAAGTTCCCACGGTGAAATTGAACCTAGAAAAATGACTCATGTAGAAGCGGGGCTTAACAACCACACCCCCCGACTCCATCAGAGATAAAACCCGCCGCATCAGTCTTCAATAGCGGTAAGAATCTAGGGTTTCTGATAGTCAAATTGGTTACACCTAACGGAACGTATCAATCATCTGAAGGAACGAATAAAAACGACTTGAGAGTCTAGGGAAAGTCGAATCCCTGGTAGGTGAGATGAGACACGGAACTCTCTCAAGTCGGGTAGGATGCGGCGTAATTGCTGCAAGGTATTCAGAAAACACTTAATGGAGCAGAGCATGATTAGGCACAGTGATTACACTAGTGAATCTTGGAAGAATCTACCCTGGAAGAAATTTCGTCAGGATTTATTCCGCCTACAAAAGAGAGTGTTCAAAGCGGTTCAAGCAGGAAACAAGCGGAAAGCTCGGTTTTTGCAAAAACTTATTCTGAAATCCCGTGCGGCTAGATTTCTGTCAATCCGACAAGTATCACAGCTAAATGCTGGTAAGAAGACAGCAGGTATTGATGGTGTAAAGTCCCTCGATTTTACAGGACGTTTCGAGTTAGAAATTCTACTTAGAAAATCGGCTGGAGACTGGAAGCATCAAGGACTAAAGGAAATCCCAATCCCCAAAAAGGACGGGACTACCAGAATGCTGAAAATCCCAACTATCGGCGATCGCGCTTGGCAATGTCTAGCAAAATACGCCCTGGAACCAGCACACGAAGCAAATTTCCATGCCAGAAGTTACGGTTTCAGAGTAGGACGCTCGGCACACGATGCCCAAGCACTTCTATTCTCAAACTTAAACAGCAACGCCAACGGAATAGATAAAAGAGTTATCGAACTCGATATCGAAAAATGCTTCGATAGGATTTCACACTCCACCATAATGGACAACCTGATAGCCCCTAAGAATATCAAAAATGGTATTTTTAGATGCCTGAAAGCCGGAGTCAATCCCGAATTTCCAGAACAAGGAACCCCTCAAGGCGGAGTAGTTACCCCTCCTACAATCTTGCAAACTTTCTGATTCAGACTTTGGGACATCAGAAACTTCCCCGACCCGAAAAACCACATTTACCTGTTCAGTATCCACCTCAACTCGCTTTACTAGCAAGCGAATAATTTCTCGTTGGCTATTCCATTCTATTGAGTCAAGGTTGTTGATGACTTTAGAGGAAAACTCCTCCAACCGACCAATAATCAGTCTTAGTTCCCGGTTTAGGGTTGCCTCATCATTAAGATTTTTCACCTGAGCTTCTAAAATTGCAACTCGTTCTTTGATTTTATGAATCCTTGGCTCAAATTCGTTTTTTTCAATAAGACCCTCAGCATAGCTATCAATCAGCCGTGCAATACCTCGGCGTAGCTTGGCAATTTGAGATTCTTTTGTCTTAATATTTTCCTGAACAGCTGAAGTCGGTTCCTGCCCTCGGCGTTGATATTCCATATAAAGACGTTGGGGATTTTTGAGCAAAGAACATACTTCTTGCCAAACAGCCGCCTCCAATGTGTCAGTTCGTACTTGAGTATTGCTACATACCCGATTCCCACCAAAGCGATAGGCATCAGTACCAATACACCGATAATAAGCATAGTCCTTCGGCTTGCTCTTGGCAGATTTATTACTGATAGCTTTACCGTAGTAAGTATAGCCACAGAGCTTGCAAGTAACTAAACCTTGCAACAAGTATCTTGCACCTCGTTGACCAATTCGAGAACGACGCTGATTTTCCTGCAATTGCTCTTGTACAGCAGCAAACAGATTTTCATCCACAATCTTTGGTACTGGTACGGAAATCCATTCTGAGACATCAACTGAGTTGCTTGAATAGTCACGTCTCGGTTGTGGAGAAGCTCCCCGAATGGGTCTTAATCTCTGCCGACGGGAGCAAACTTGGGTTTTACCAAAAGCAGCAAATCCAATATAGGCTGGGTTTTTCAACATTCCCCATACCGTGGATCTATCCCACACTGCCTTTCCGGTTTGGGTCAGATGTCCATCTGCATTCAGTCGGCGGCATACTTCCCCAATTGTGACCCTTTCTCTGCCTACCCAGTCAAATATTTGTCGAACTACTTGAGCTTGTTCGAGAACCAATTCAAAGTGAGCCTGACCGCCCCCATCAGCTTTGCTGACATATTGATAACCATAGGGGGCACAAGACAAGACGTTGACTGAGCCTGATTTTGCTGCATGTCGTTTACCTCGCCGACTGCGTTCCATGATTTTGGCTCGTTCATATTCGGCTACCATTCCTTGTACCTGTAACAGCAAATCATCTTCTGGCGATTGTCCCAATTCTCGATTGAGGAAGATTACTTCCACGCCACAACGGTACATTTCGTCAATTAATAGCACTTGGTAGGCATATTTGCGAGCTAATCGGTCGGGAGAGTGGACGTAAAGCCGATCTACTCCATTAGCAAAAGCCAAGTCCCTCAAACGTTCTAATGCCGGACGTACCAGCGTTGCTCCACTATACCCTGCATCGATAAAGGTCAGTTCTGAACATAGTTTTAACCCATCTGCTGCTACCCTCAAGCGAAGGGCAGCTAATTGACTAGCGACTGTCTGAGTTTCTGTTTGCTGCTCTGTAGAAACCCGAGCGTAGATAGCAGCCTGTATTTGGTTAGTGGTCATAAATTAGACCTCAAATTAAGTAAATTTTTGTGTTCTACCCTAGCGACTGAACAAGAGTTAAAGATCATCTGCTTTTACCTGAGATGAGTAGAGTTTTGACAGTAATCGGGCAATTGATTCTCGGGCTGACTTTTTTGCTGTCAGGATAGTTTTTGCGTTTTTGAGTGCAAGGGCTAGATCAGGAAAAAAGTCGTGAGTAGCCTGACTAATCTCTAGCAAATTTGATTCTGTGACAATATCAAAATTACCGAGCTTTGATTCTGTATCATTTTCAACTTCAGCCGATAAATCTTGCTGTTTCTGTAGCTGGGATAAGGATTCTCCTGAACTAGATATTGATTCTGTGACAGTATCATCAACCAAAGATTTAGAATTTGTGTCAATATCAAATTGCAACCCTGACTGGTGGACAAATTTGCGATCGCCTAAACTACTAACTAGTTTTGATTTTGTAACTAAATCCTTTTCTCGGTGAATAGATTCTGTGTCATTATCAATCTTCTCACCCTTATCGAGGCGACGAGCTATTTCTACAAGTTGAGAGGCAAATTCTTTCGGGACTCTGATTGTACAAGTATCTTTGTGGTTCCAGCCTGATTTTCTACCTGCATTCTCCCGATATCCGCCTCTAGGTGAACTAGAGTTGTCAGGTCGCTTCTTTTTTTTCATTAGTTTCAGCTCCTTCTTGATTCTGTCACAAAATCACCCACTATCAAAATTTAAGGAGTTGAAATAATCGATTTCTTCTATCCTTTCTCTTATTAGCTCATTTTGTAATCCGGGATTTTGACTGGATTTTCGTGTTGAAAGGCGAAGTTCAGGAATTACTTGTTCATAGGCACAAGCCATGCACTCATCCGATATCCGGCTGGCTTCAAAACTAACTTGCACCTTGAGAATCCGACTTTTTTCCGGCTTTTGACTACTCATGGTTTCTTTCCTCCAATAGATAGCCCTGTAATGCCATCATCGGAGACTATATGAGTATTTATTGGTGCCCCTGCAAAACCTTTACCATAGCCTGGACGCAGTTGTTTTCGAGGAATAGTGACTGAGAACTCTATGGAAGTTTTTGCAAGATTGTAGGAGGGGTAGTAAGCCCCCTACTAGCCAACATCGCACTAAACGGAATTGAAAGTATCCACAGAACCCACATAGCGGGTTGTAAGATAACCGACAAAACCGCAGAAGGTCAAATACTATATCCATCCGTCCGCTACGCCGACGACATGGTAATAGTGTTAAAACCTCAAGACGATGCAGAACTGATACTAAGAAACATTGACGAATTCCTAGCCAAAAGAGGAATGAAAGTAAGTGCTAAGAAAACCAAAATAACCGCCGCGACAAATGGCTTTGACTTTCTAGGTTGGCACTTCAAAGTGAGAAACGACGGAAGAATATTAATAACTCCCTCAGTGGATAACTTTAAGAAATTCCGGGAGAAAGTCAAGAAAATCGTTAACTGCTCGAACTATGGTTCCAAGGTAAAAGCCGAAAAGCTAGCACCGATTGTAAGGGGTTGGAGAAACTACCATAGGTACTGTGATATGTCAGGGTCAAGGTTTTCACTCTGGTTCATGAATCACAAAACCCACACGGTATTTAATAAGGAAACCAGGAACACCAGAGAGTCTTGTACTGCACTTGTAAAGAAAGCGTTCCCATCAGTTCCTTACTCCCTCGGCTCACACGTCATAGTTAAAGGAGACAAATCCCCCTATGACGGAGACTTAATTTACTGGAGTCAACGCAACAGTAAATTATACGATGGGATGACATCCATTGCCTTACATAAACAGAACCATTCATGTGGTCGATGTGGAATGAAATTGACAAGCGAAGAGCATGTACATTTACACCACATAGATGGAAATCATAATAACTGTAAACCTAAGAATCTTACAGCAATCCATGAATCCTGTCACGACTATTTACACATGAGCAAAAGGGTCACTCCCTAAGAATATCGGGAGCCGTGTACACGGAAACGGGTACGCACGGTTCTAACTGAGAGGGACGGGGAATAATATCCCCTCTCGACTCAAACAAATAGGGAAGCATAAAGGCGAATGCAATTGCTGCAATCACCTCAAGAAGTATTTGGTTATTAAGAAGGCACATCCTCCCAGTAACCAACTTCATCGTCATAATTTGCTTGCATAGACTGCAATTTGTTGACAAAGCTAGCAAATTCTTCGTTAGTTAGTGACTGCCTTCCTTTTTTACCATAGTTCTCTATGAGAAACTGTTTGCCCTTTTCCTCGCCCCAACCTAAAGCTTCAATTAATCGTTGCGACTCCATCATCAATTGATTGCGATCAAGTGCATGAGAGGTAGCTGCTTCTGATAAGTTGTTCTTGGGCAATCCTTTTTTCCACCAATCGCTGATGGAATTATGCACAAGGGCAATTTCTTGAGCTATCGGTTTCTTGCCAATACAATAACTTTCCCAGTTGAGCGCAGTTGGCTTTTCGTATCCACTACATACACAGGCATTGGAAGTTTGCCCCCCTTTCTCACGTTTCTCTGTTTTCAATATGGGACAAAATACCCACATCGAATGCCAAAGTAAATTCTTCGGTTGGTGATGTTTGCCTTGAAAACTTGCATAAGCTTGTTCGCAGGTTTCACGGAATGCTATTAGTTGTTGATCAAACGACACTTGAAACACTCCCCAAGCAGTTATTTGTACTGGTGCGATATGAAGAGGTTGATTTTGGGCATCGACGAAAATCACCATATACCGCCTACCGAATTTGTAGGCATTCTTGTCCAAACCATCACTGCTACGCCAAACTCCACTCACCTTTCTATCGTTTCCGTATAGCAGAGGCGATCGCCCAATCACAAGTATTCGTGGTTGTCTATAAAGAGCGCCAGGAATGCCTATCTTTTCATCGTTTTCGTCCAACTTGTTAGTAAGAACTTTATACTCTTTCCCACCTTCTAGTTCTTTATTTTCGTACCATCCTGCTAATTGTTGATTTTCGTAAGCAATCCAAATGCCTGCGGGTGAAGGAATACTTTTGGCTGCTGGGGTCTTTTGGTATGACTTGTGTTCAGCAGAATCAAAGTCAAAAGCTGTCATAGTAGCTGCTGCCTTTCTTTAATGTTAGTTTTCGCAAAAAATAAGCGAAGCTTTAATTCTGAGTGGCACTGATTTTAAAATAGTGGTGGAAGAAAATTCTCTTCCACCATTTCACTTACGCCGCTACCAATTCCCGATGAACTTGCGGCAGTTCAATCGGAGCAGTTGTCCTGGATAGCACCTCTACAGCCTCTTTTATGCTCCAATACCGTACTCCATCCCCACACCGCCAATAGTAAGTCTTGGGGTCGTTTTCCCATAACTCATCAGCATTTCTGACCTTGAAGACAATTCCCAAGAATTCACCATCTAGATATACGTTGTGAGCCGTCTGAAGGTCAGTGCGTCCTACATAAGTCAGTCGGTAGTTGTCCACTGGTTCGCACAAGTCTTCTGCACGAGTCCCGCGATACCCACAGTTACCGCACCCATGACCTTCGCAGTCTGGACAGATGGCAGCAGGCATATTCCACTTCGGCAGTGTAAAATCCCATTCAGCCGGTGGCATTAATATTCGAGTCTTGTGAGAGATATAACAACCAGCGTGACCGATTACCTTATCAGAATGGTATTGGACGCTTAACGATAGCCAATCACAATCACCTAACAAGCTAATTTTCTCAGAAGCTTGTTTTAATTCCTCATCTTCCTGGTGATTGCACTTTACTGGAGCAGAAAGACTCGCTTTTACCTCTGCAACAGCACGTTTGAATGATTGTTTGTGGTAACGAGCATAGCCGTGGGTCATTTTCACCCACACAATATCATCATTGTTGATCCAGATAGTTACTACATCTTCGGGCTTGCATTCTTTTGAATAGTCCGATTGATTGACGATAGTTGCAATGATTTGGCGATCCTGCGTGGTTAGTGGATCTTTTGTTGGCGTAGGGGCTGAAAGTTGTGTAATCATTAGAAATACCTCTTGTTTGGGGTAAAAAGGCGATCGCTGTGTTTACCAGACGTGGGCGATCGCTTTTGTTATGTGTAGTAATTGATGTTGTGGCAAGCCACAACACTCTCAATCTAGAATTGGCGAAGCCTAATATTCTCTTGCTCCTAGCCAGTGACTGGAGCTACCAAGCAGGATATACAGCGCGTCAGGCGACGGGTGAGTTTCAATAACATCATTCGCTAGTCTTCATCCTGTTGGTAATTTTTATTAAGAACTCCCGCAATCCTTATCTACCTTCAGCAGCTTTGACTATCCACTGCATCTGTTACCTGGGGATATTGTTCTGTTCTGTTTTTTTCAAGGTTCAGTAGAAGCGCTTTTTGTATTTTTAGGAGGAGCGCCCGTTTCATACTTTTATTATCACTGACGGCGTTAGTGATTGTCAACCAGTTTGAATCACCTTTTTAGGATTTTTCACTAACTGAACTTGTAAAAAATCTTCTACAGATATATCAAGAGCCTTGCATATTGCTTCTAGCTTTTCCCAAGAAACAGTAGGTTTGAGTCCTTTACGTTCATCAACTGTATATTCTCCGCGCTCCAAGTGCTGTATTGACTGGTAAGAACACCCAGCCCGTTTAGCCAGCGAAGCCATTGACTCTTCACCTCTAAGTATTTTTAATCGCTCTCCCATCTCTTTAGTCCACCAGACGCTAGCGATAAGAGTTTTTGACATAATTAATAGTTCTTCTTCTATGTAATCTTTTCTATTATCGCCACTTGACTTCTCAGCCATACTATAATAACTTGGTTAGTGATAAAGAGTAATACCTTTCACTAACTTAGTTTGAAGCACGGCAAAAGTAAAAGTGATCGCTTGCCGATATGCAATGCGATGATTTTAGTTTGCGCCAATTGAAGGAATACAACTAGAGAAAAGGGATCACCTACAGCAAACGCTTGCGCTCTTGAGCAATGCTAGAGCAATCGCATACGCTTGTACACGATTGCTGATTGGGGCAATGCCAGAGTGCGATCGCCTTTGTCTTAACTTCATGATTGTTATAACTGAATGTCCGTTGATTGCTTCTCCAGGCTTCTTTACCCACTCAACAGAGCTTGTGCTATACCCCGGTGATCATGTCTCTAGACTATGTTTCGACTTGGAATGTTAGCTTGACTTGGTTTGTAATGGTTGACTTGCGAACTCTTTCGCGTCCTGGGTGCTGGCAGTTCGCTTTCCTTGCCCTTATTTTTAATATAAAGTGTTACTTAGCATTTGTCAAGTTTGACTTAGTATTTACTAAGTGTTACTTT
The DNA here is from genome assembly GCF_015206985.1 of Nostoc sp. LEGE 12447. Classification (NCBI taxonomy): domain Bacteria; kingdom Bacillati; phylum Cyanobacteriota; class Cyanophyceae; order Nostocales; family Nostocaceae; genus Nostoc; species Nostoc sp. LEGE 12447. The sequence goes on from NZ_JADEXT010000091.1 coordinate 11,009, forward strand.
ATATAAACAAAGCAGACTTAGTAAACAATAGGTGTTACTTTGTAGAAATAAATCCTAAACCAAGGCTTAATAAAGGAGGTGGTTTAGTGAGTTCATGTTTGATGAAGGTTGAAAAGCGTATTCAAAAGGAAGTTCCTGGATTAGGAGAAAAAATTCGACGTGCAAGAAAGGTTGATAAACGCCCACTTATAGAATTAGCAGCCTTGGCTGGAATGAGTACCCCAAACTGGTATGCCATTGAAAATGAAGAAATGAAAACATTGCCTCTGGCAACACTCAGAAAAGTAGAAGCTGTTTTAGGTGTTACTTTTGGTGTCGAATTTAAAGAGGATGAGGACGAGGAAGAACAAGAATGACTTGATGAATGCGTTTATTTAACTAGCCATGATAATTTGAAGCGACCGCCCGCCTGCAAGCTATGCGATCGCTCACCTCAACTAGACCACCACAAGAGGTATAGTTATGTTTACACTACCAGTTTTTCAGCTACTCCTCCAAGACAATCCCAACTTGTTTACTACAGAAGGTTTATCAGCCTTACTGGAAGATTGTATTCGTCTAAAATATCCTAAACGCCACAAATTCACTTACCCCTCTTTACTAAACCAACAGGTTTACTTATCTCTTGCTAACCTTGGTGACGGTAGCAGTGAAGATGAAGAAATCCTTCGCCGCATTTTGTCAGACCCTAAAGGCTGGTGCTTGGATGCCCCAGCAGAGGTAAAAAAAGGGGCTAAGTTTTATGACAACATGGGTAAAATGTTTGGCCCTCATTTTGGAACTGACCTTTTTTTGTACCACACTGTTCGAGACAACATTCAACAGCTTCAGAAAAGGTTAGGCATCTCTGGGGTGAGAACAAGAAACATTTCTGTACGCGTTCGTCCTGGACGTTGCCGAAGGCATCGCCTATTTTCATACCCGACAGTAGAAGATCAGTTAATTACGCTGGATAAAGATCGTGTCACCCTTCAACAAGCTGTACCAGAAATCATCAAGTATTTTGCCAGCCTTGTGCAGATGCAGCCTGCATACAGATTATTTTTAGTTGATGAGAAAGAGCAAAAAACTTCCGTTTCAGTCACAGCAGTTGAAAATGCGGCATCAAAGACAGTAATAGCAGATATCTACACCGAATCTTACAACTGGGAGCTAACAGGGGCTAACTGTTGGCGGGGTAAAAGTGTTGAAAGATTAGACCCTGATGAAATCCGTCTTACCCTTCATCTTGATTATGAGGAGAACGAAATTATTTACTTTGAAGCTCAACACCCGGACTTGAGCCGATTTCCTTGGGCAACTGAAGCCGCTTACTAATAAACCGATTTCTCCCCTACCTCTTCAAGGAGCCAACATGAATTTACCTTTAAATCAGTCCGTATTGTTGGAGTCGAGAACACTGAGGACTTCAGCTTTAACGAATTTTGAGAGCGACAAAGCTTTATCTATTCTCTCCAAGGCTAAAGCAATAATTTTCGCTGTCTGGAATGGTAGTGGTTGGGCCACCACTGCACAGATTGCAGAATACTTCGAGGTGAGTGAATCAGCGATTAAAGAATTGTACAGAAGCAATCAAGAAGAATTTAACCTCCAAGAAACTGAAACCATTGTGGGGCAAGCACTTAAGGATGTTAGACAGACATTCTGTCTAAGTCCCAGAACACCAAAAGCGAGAGTTTTTAGTCCTTTAGGCGCTCTCAGGATTGCGATGTTACTACAACAATCGGAGGTGGCCGCACAGATCCGAACGATA
>NZ_JADEXT010000045.1:0-56781 GCF_015206985.1 Nostoc sp. LEGE 12447
GTTATCTGGAATGAATTGGGAGACGACACCCTCATTGCCTTCTTCGCCAATGCCGATGCTGTCGCCCAACGTATCCAAGAATGGAATGAATACCGATTAAAACAAGAAATTGCAGCCAAAGAACGCACTATTGATATTCAAGTCGAAAAAGCCTCCGATGCTAAAGCCAATAAATTAGCTGCCCACAAGCTGGAAAAAATACAGGCATGGAACGAAGCACAACTAGAACGTCAAAAACTTCGTCAAAAACGCTTTGAACAGTTCAAAGGACTTGTTTTTTGGCTCGGTGGTTGGGTCGGTTCTGGCCGCTCTGGGATTTTCTTTTTCATCTGTGGCGTTTTGATTTCTGCAACTGCTACATCCGTGGCAATCATTAATCTACCAACTTTCTTGTCTTGTCCTAATAGCAAAAGTCTCTGTTATCAGGTATATCAAATGCGGTTCAATAATCAAAGTGTGATTCTTCCGGGACAAGCAAAGGATATCGTTGCTGAGTATGAACGTAATAAGAGCAAATCTAAACGACGCAAGTAATTAAGTTTTTGGGAAAGAGAAAGTGTCTGTTTTGGTTTTCCCTATCTTTGGAACAGCATCAATAGTTATGATATAGGGATGAAGTTATGAACGAACTAAAAGAAATTAAACTTTGGGATGATTGGGACGATATTAATTTATCTACTCCAGAACGTCGCATTGAACGCTTAGAAATTCTGCTGTGCCAAAAAGTACATAAAGGCGAAGATATCTCTCAATGTCTGCAAGTTTTGGAGTACTTGAAAAATTGTACGACTCACCAGAAGTTGGAGTCTGTTTTCTTTAAGCGAGTTCAGCCTCAACTGACTTTCAACTGCTGGCAAATAATTGGTCAGGCTACTTTAATCTCAATAGTCGCTATTTCTTGCTGTTTTGCCATATATAAAATAGCTACTTCACCAATATCTAATAATTCTTCGTCGGAATTATCTCTTGGCAAAGAATTATCAAAAAACACCCCACCACACAGTAAAAAACATCATAGATAAACACAATGACAGGGCGGTATATTTATAAGAAGAATTCAGAAGTCAGGAGTCAGAATTCAGCATGAATTCTGTACGAGTGGTTCATAAATATTGGTTAAAACCGTACTTCGTCCCGCTACACTAACGCCCGAAGTCAAGCGAAAAAATTAAAATATTCTTCCTGAATTAAAACTTCATCCCTTCATGGGTGGAGTATTCTGACTCCTGAATTCTGACTCCTGACTCCTTTTTATTTACTGCACTGCGATTACTGACTATGGTACTCCATCAACAATCTCTAAAATATTTCAAGTTAACGGAGTAAAAAGGCAGTTTTTGAAGAAGAATTCAGAAGTCAGAATTCAGGAGTCAGAATCAAAACGCTCGTGACGCTCGATGACTCGCTTGCCGCCGGCGCTATCCACCAGTCGCACAGAATACCCAACTGAATTCTGGCTCCTGACTCCTGAATTCTGTTTCGATAAATATTTACTTTCATGCCCAAGGTGAGGCGATCGCTTTTTTTTCCCATATTCAGTTCAAATCACTGCATTTGATGGATGAAAACTTTCTTTACAGCGTAAGTCACCTACTTTAATAAGAGGTGTCCTTGTCGAAAGGCAAACTGTCAACATCCTCAAAGTTACGCAGGTCTTGCTCCATCTGCTGCCGACGTTGGACGTAAGTTCTGCTGTCTTCAATTCTTCCTCTCATCAACCATGCACCAAAGTTAATGCCTTGTTCTACGTGTGAGGCAGACATTTTATTATAATGATCAACCTCCATTTTCTTGCGCCACTCAAGCTGTTCGAGGGCACTTTCACTGATGCCAATTTTCTGAGCATATTCTATATATTCAGGTCTGAGAGAACCATCTGGGTTAAACTCCTTTTTCTCTTGTTCAGTGAAGAAATCGTAGGCTGTGTAGATTGGCCACGGCTCTGGATCAGTCTCGTCCAGGTGCTTCCACTCGTCGTATCTTGCTTTTAGCCTAGAGGCATAATCATCAATTGCCTCGTTACTCATTCCCACAGATAACATTTCTTGTCGAGCTTCATTTTTCAAGCTGCCATCTGGATGGAACTCTTTCTTATGCATATTTATCCAACGCTTAATCCTTGACATATAAATCTCCTCAGAAATTGATTAATTTTCATCAATTTACTTAACATTTATGACTCTGGAATTGAAACATTTCGATCCTCGTTTAAATCAGTGGATCTATACAGAGGATAACAAAAGTAACTCTCAATCAATTTTAACTGAAAAGCTCAGTAATACCTTATTAGAATTTTACTTTCCTGGCAAAGAATTCTCGTTTGGACACTCAGATGAATACAGCACCGCCGAAGAATTAAAGAATCATCCAGATGGACAGATTTTATTGCTATCTTCTAAGACTCGCTTACTTTATGGAGATCAAGAATGTTTAGAAACGATTCAAAAAATTTGTCCAGATAGTAAAGACCGTGGAGCTTATGGTTCAATCTTCCTTGGGGGTTGTAAAAATGCAATTCACGAAAAGTTAAGCATTCTGGTAGTAGATGATTCTACTGAAAAGGCTGGTGAAAATGGAGGGATATTATCGAATGATTTGGCATATAAATTAGTTGGTGACTGTTATGGGCAGATTTCAACACAACTTTATGACAAAGTAACCTTAAGAGAATCCCAAGCAGATAAAAGCTATCGTGTAATTCAGCATCGATTTGGTTGGGTGGATGGAGTTGGAGAGGATACTACTAAATACCGTTTTGGCAAAGGAACATTGCGACCATACAGGTTAGACGAAATCAAATATGCAGATCCAAATAACAAACCAGAAATAGACATAATTCTCCCCGCAAGCAGTTTTAAGGGAGCAGACAAGGATAGACCCGAAGGGGCCACTAAACCGCAGATTAAGCCAGGATTATATCAGCAAAATATTTGGTTAGCTGAAAAAGGGCAATCTCAACAAGGACAGATGTCTATCTCCCAACTGCTGGCATCTTTCCCCCAAGGAATTAAAGATTTTGCCGAAGAGCTAGAGGTACAATCTCAAAGATTAACCTCTATTCAAGATGATCCAAGACTTGTTGCTGCTTATTATTGTGAAAGATACGAAAAACGTAAAGAATCATTGAGCCAAAATAAGTTAAAAACATCAGACATTATCAATCAAGAAACAGATGTTAAAAACTTAGGGACAAATGATGACTTAGATGCAGATCAGGAATTGGATGATGATCCCGGCAAAGATGACTTGTTTATGTACAAACTCATTAAAGCTGATTTACTAGGGCATCAACAGCTTTTAGAAACTGAGAAGGTAAAGCAGGAATTAAGTCGATTTGTACAAAGTGAGTGGCGAGATATTGCTATTGGGAAAACGCTTACTTTTGACCGAGGAATGATTATTCCCTCCAAGGAACTCAAAAATGGTGAAATTTGTGTCCCTTGGCTTGATGAGCAAGAAAAAGTTCTTAACTTTCGTTCTCCCTTCCTCAACTCTAATGGATTGTGTGTCTCTACTAATAAACACGTTGAAGACCGTCTTGCTCCAGATGGTGATCCCTTAGAAGGCATAATTGTAGTTAATGACGAAGACCACAAGCGTATACAAGCCAGAATTACAGAATTAGAAGCACTGTTGGTTGATGTTGATTTTATCGACCCAGCCGAAACCGAATCAGAACGGCAAGCACGAGATTTTGATGGTGACTGCATTGGTGTAGCACTAGCTAGTAAATACCCTAACTTAACAGCCGAAGCCGAGTACAGAAACCAACCCCAGAATGCTTATGCTCCGACAGTTAAGCTCAAAAAACAGTCATTTTATGATCCCAGCGATGGAAGCCAGCGCCCATTTGAAGAAATTGCCATCCACATGAGCGATAGCATCAGCGTGGGTATAATCAACAATCAAGTGACGGCACTGGAGGCATTAGAATCAGAAATTGAGGTACTAAAGACTTACGGTACTTTAGAACAAAAATCAGAATATTTAGAGCAAGTATCTAGCCATTATCAAAGTTTATTTGAACAGGAATATGACCAGAAGCCCAAACCAATTAGAGCAGAGTACAAACCCTTCATGCAATCTGTTGTAGCTCTAGCAGAGAATCCTAACAGAACGCCAGAGATTATCCAGCAGGCAATGGATGTTAACCGCCTGATGTACCGAGAAATGATTGGTGAGGGATGTTATCAGAATCAAATAGCGGTTGATTTATTCAAAAGTGCAAAAAAACCTGAGATGGATAAAATCAGGGAAAACAATCGCTACTTGTATCGTGATGTTAACTATATTAAAGATAAAAAGTCGCGTTCAGTTTATTTAAGTACAGGTATAACACCAAAAGGTTACTCACCAGTAGAATTATTAATTAGCCAAACCAATAAATATTTCCAAGAATCACAGTTAGAATCGCGTCCTATAGTCCAGTTTAAAGACTTATTCAAAGGGGTAGAATTTACACCACAGCAGAAATTTGCAGCGATCGCAGCCAAGTACGAGTTTGACCAGAAATTTAACGCTGCGGTACGTATGGAGCAACGGTGTGAAACAGAGAAAGGCCCATCAGCAATCATTCAAACTCCACAAGGGGTGCAACTCGAAATTAGCAATCTCACCCATTACGGGCATCCTTTAATCTGGAAAGCCGAGACGTTGAACATTCGGCTAGATGAAATACCAGAGAAATGGCGAACTAAAGAACGCCCCCACAAATTACTAGCAGTCGCCCAGATTAATGGAGAAATCGATAAAGATGGGAAACCCGCATACCGTCATCTTGGGACAGTTAGCCAACAATCTGTGACTGACCACAACCTCAAGGCGGGGATGACCATGCAGGGAGCTAAACTCCTAGAACTAAAACCAGAACTTACTAGAAGCCAAACTAAACTACTCTTTGCCTTGGCGCAGGAGACGGCAGAAGCATTTTACGCGAAAATCCCAGAGTCAGAAAAACTTGCATCCGCAGCAGCCACTTGGAACATCTGTGCATCCCGGCAAGATGAACTCGAAGTTGCAAGAAAAGAAAACGCAAGTCCCCAGGCGATCGCTAAAAAAGTCTCTAATTTTGCTTTCGCTGCTTTCCCCAATGAGATTATCTCCCGCTTGGAGAAACTGCAATTTAGCGAACCGAAGTTAGTCACACTTAATAATGAAGCAAATCAATTTTTGGGTCGAGACTGGAATCCAACCGAAAAACACCCGGTAGAAATCAGAGCCTCTCATCACCCACCGGGACACGAACGCCACGTTTCCAGATTGTTATTTGTACAGGATAGTGACGGCGAATATAAAGAATTAGCTATGCTCGAAACCAGGGCTGGAATGTTACCAATTGGCACAAAGGCGCAAGCTAATTTCATTGGGGTAGAACCTGCTACTGCCAAAGCAACTATTGGGCTACCAGGAAACGAATCGGTTGAAATTACTATCCGTGAACTCAAGAACTTCTCTTACGCAGGACTTGTTTTTAACGCCGAACCCGTAAACTTAGAATTTGGCACTGTACCGATTCCTGACAAAACAGTGAAAATCAAAATTGATGCTTTGACTCTGGGTGAGTTAGACAGTGATTCTGCCCAACAGTTAAAAGAAATTAATTACCTAAAAAATGGTAATCCCCTGAAGTTGAAACTTACCTCTATCTCCGAAGCTGGAGATCAAGCTTTTGTGCTAGGTGAGTCCCCAAATGGTAATCTCCTCAAAATCAATAAAATCAACTTTTATGATTTTTCTGGTCAGACATTCAATGATCAAGATTACCGAAAACTGACTATCGAAACCTCAGCTTCTAAAACTAGAGATGCTGTATTTTTAAATGGTGAACCCTTGGGGGTATTACATTTCAAGAAAGACAAAGACGCGCTCAGACAGCTTGGATTGCTCAAAACCGGACAACTTACACCCGCACCCACTATTATTGAAAGTAATTTTTCTGTTATTTGCGCTCAAATTGACCCTAAGACCGTTGAATATCCCCAGAAGTGGACGAAGGAATTTCAGGTTTTTGGGACTCAATCGGTTAATTCTGAACAACTGTATATGATTGATAGTACTGCGCCGATACTGCAAAAAATTAAAGAACGTCCTACTTTCTTATTTTCGACAGAATCAAACAAAAAACTTGGAATCATGGGCTTGGCTGTTGATAACCAGAAAGCTGAGACTGTGACTAAATGGTTAACTGCTCAAAAAGTTGAATGTCAACAAGTACCAATAGAAGATGTTATCAAGGAAACTAAAAAAGGTCTAGCCGTATTTAACTTGGTTGATAGCTCCATCCCTGTCAAAACTTTGTCGAGCATGACCAAGAAATTTGGGGCTGTGATTGAATCAAATAGTGACTATCAACAAAGAGTTAATTCCCTCGCTACACGACCGCAGTTTTTGAAACCACCAGAACAAACAGCACAATCCCCACCTAACCAATCTATAACTCCATCACTCTCCACTACTCCTTCTACACCAGATATTACTAATAGTACAAAAACCGAACTTCTAGGTGTGAAGAAGTCCTCAACAGTTACTATTGATGATTTGAGAAATTGGTACAATGCCGCAGATAAGTTAGGGAAGTCGGAGAATTACAAAAAACGCATTGTGGAAGTTGCCAATCAATTTAAAGCTGGTGAGCAATTATCAGCCGAAGCGTTGACAGTAATGAATCAAGATACATTTGAGCTTGAAAGAATCAGTCGACTGACTCAAATTGCTCAAAGGATTGGCATGATCTGGGGTAAGTCTAATGAAAATGCCACTCAAGTTCAAGGAAAAATTTATGACTTGGCTTTCAATACCCAGCAGAGAGATTTAACTATTTCGCAGAAAAATGGGGAGGTAATTTTAAACTTACAATCTGGCAAGGTGCAGACTAATAAAGTAACTCCACAGATATTGCAAACTTTTGAGGATGCTAATACTCAAATTGATAAAATATTAGCTAAATCTCAAGGGCAACAAATAGAGTTACAAAGATAGATTGTAAGAATTCAGTACCCAGGAGTCAGGAGTCAGAATTTATCAGGAATATAAAATGATTGGTATATTTGTTTATCAAATGTTCTCCTAATTCTTTAACTATTCAGTCCTTCTGAATTCAGAAGGACTGAATTCTTCCCGCAAAATACGCCAAAGAATTTCGTGCCAAACTTGGTTTACGGGCAAATGAATGAATTATTAATAGTAGACCTTTACCACCTGAATTGGAGCGCTGCAAATCTTAAACCCGGTTATAGAAGTAAAATTATAGAAGTTAAACACAAGAAAAATGACCGACGCACCTTTCCCTAACCGACTAGACCGTATTGAGCAAATAATCTTGGGTGTAGCTGAAAGACAAGCAAACACGCAAGCACAACTGGATGTACTCAGTCAAGAAATGAGAGAGCTTACCAGTAACGTTGACCGTGTTCTGGGTCGTAGTGCAATTTTGGATGATGTGTTACTTGAATTACGTGATAGTCACGAACAACATCAGCGAAACTTTGAGTCACACCAGCAGCAAGCAGAGGAGCATTTACAAGCATTCAAGGAACATCAGCGCACTACTAACGCTGCACTACAAAGCCTTGAGTCAATCTTGTTGCAGTTGATTAGAAATAATTCTTGAGATACGTAAGCAGTAGACCCCTGGTGAAATTGAAGTAAGGCGAATTTAATTATTGGCTAGGCGATCGCAGGCAGCGAGAAACCTTTCAGCAATAATCGCTTCAATTCGTCTTAGGTTCTCTTTCTTGTCCGTTTTGGCACGGCTATGCCAAATACGCTAAATACAAAGGTAAAACAACTGCCAATGCTCGATTACGTTAGTGCAGGAATCGCGTTTTACATAACAATGCTTCCAGTACAAGAGTGGATACTAGAATTCCGCCTCGGTTATCTCGGTCGCTACTGGAGCCTGATAAGTGTTGCTGGTTTATTCATTGGCTTTTTGCTCTGTCTGCTGATATTTGTGCCATTGATTATTAACATGGCATTAGATCCGTTCAGATATCCAGATCATTTGGTCATGAGCGGGATCGCTGCGGTGATTTTTGGTGCAATACTCTGGCTGGGGCAGTGGCTGATCCTGCGACAGACTGAGATGACACCGAGAATTTTTGCGCTGATCAATACGGTAGTTGGAATCTCTGTCTTCTCTGTGCTGGTGTGGTTCAATCAAAAAAGTTTGCAGTGGAGCGGTGGCCCGATTGAAGGCTGGAAAACCGGACTCATTTTTCTAGCAGGTGGTACAGTTACTGGAGCCGCGACGGGTAAGGCTTTAGATTTTTACTGTGCGCGAGTTGAGCAGCGATTAATCAGACTTGAGAGGGAGAGGGTAGAGCAAGAAACCCAAGAGCGAGAAAGGCTCTTAAGAGAAAGGTTTGAGAAGCAGAAATTAGAGCAAGAACGTTTAGAAGCAGAGATGGCAGAACGGAAAAGGATACAGCGAGAGGCGGCTCAAGAGGAAGAACGCCTGTGGTACGAAAAACACGGGAAAGACTATGCTGATTATGAATATGACGAGGATGAAGAGGAGTACGAAGATGAAGACCAGGAGGAATAAACTGGTTTAGAGCAAAGCTCACCATATCCAGCTTTTGGTGGCTTTGCCATTCGCTACATTATTAAACTTGGCTTGTGCGTAGAAGTTCAGCATACGCTGTCGCTGTATCTTTCATATATTGGTACTCTTCTCTAATTCTTTTATACTTATTCTCAATAGCAAAGCTGTCATTTGGAAGGAGATTTGGGTCATATTGTGCAACTTGTCTGCCAATCAAAAGTTCTCTAATAAAGCCAATATAGACTTGTTGTAATTCTTCAGCTTTATCGAGTAAGTTCTCAATTTGAAATAATGCTCTTTTGTAAATTCCCTGTTGACTAGCATAAAATTCTGACGTAAGTACTAAATCCAGTAAATTGTTGGTTTTGTGCCACTGCTTTCTTAATTTTAAAATTTCTGGTTCGACAAATTGGATATGCTCTTTAATTAGGAAGGCTAGTTGTTGAGCTACTTTGAGATTTGCTTTTTTATCAATATCAATTTTATCGAAAGTTGGAATACGTATAGATTGAAGATTATGCCAGGAATAAATGTACTCAATGCCTTCGGGTGTGAGCTTTGGAAAAATGACCTGGATTCTTCGATTCTCCTTAACCTCAAAAAAGATACCAAAGTTACCTAAAGGTAAATTTGGGTAACGAATATCTGCTCCATCAACTTCCAGCACTAAGTTACTTTTGATGCGCTTTATCTTTTGATCGTGATAAAAAACAAACCAATATCCGGCAAGCATTATTAAAATGATTATAGTGATGCTTATGATCATTAGAGCCAATTGTGTAATTTATAAAATTATTGTTGAGACATTAGTTACCTCAAGTATCTCAAATTTGACATGATGATGCCTTGGGCTGGGATCAGTTCAGTAGTATATAAATACTATCTCTCTTTTATCAGTCTCCGGGAGGGCGATCGCTAGAAGCCTCATAAGGCAATCAATACAAGCTATACTATTAGAAAAATAGGTCTTGTATTTCTTTACCGTTGCGAACTTCATTTGATGGTTACAAATCAAAGTCAAGGCTGAATGTTTCGCTTGAAGAATCTTCTTCTTTCTCTTGTGCCAATGGAGTCGAAGTCATTGAAGGAAGTTTGTTCGGCTCATTAGTAATCGGCGTGAAAGCTACTTGTTGTGTAGCTAATCCAGCCTTAATGAAAACAAAATAGCAATCAATAATAAAGTAAAGTGTCTCCAGGTAACTTTTACCTAGTTGTTGGGACTCTGCAAATATGCGTTCTCGATAATTTTCTTTGAGCCGAATTTTGATCGGAGCTAAGTCAAATTTTTCTGTCATTGTGATCATTTAATAGATGTAGTAGGCGAATTCTTGCTGCTGATGGCTTTTGCCATTTCTAAAAGCCCAAATACATTAGCTTCTACTGGGTTGTCCAGTATTTTGAACCCGTTTTTCTCTAAAAGCTTCTTAAATCCAGGTAACAGGCAGCCTCCACCAATTGCCCAGATTTCATCCCCCTGGTGTTTGGCATCAAGTGTCTGATTCACCACTTTCTTCAAGTATTTTTCATACCAATCCTTTAAGCAAGCGCTGTAAACATCTTTGATATCAATGTCACGGCTGTACCGAGTATGCCCCATTTCCAGACAAAATCGGATTTTGGATGCATCCCCGATTTTTCCGCCATTTAAATGTTTCATCTTTTGGGAAATATCATTGATGAGAACTTCTACGCCTGTGGGGTAGGCGGTGTGAACTTCTCGTTTGCCTTGGTTGTAACGAGAATACAAAGTTGTGCCATTGCCAAAATCTAAAATGGTTAATTTTTTGGGTAGTTGATGCCCAAACAATGCACCCATCCCTTCTAGTACGACTTTCAGGACTTCTATTTTCACCTCTGATTCTTTGCCAGCAAGTATTGGCTGATATTCTCCGTTTAGTACTTTTTGCAATTCGTCAGCTAGACCAACATCATGTAAGCTAACGACTAATTTTAAATGCCAAGCCTTACGGTGTGGTAGATGTGCCAATGCACCGAATAATGTCAACAGTGCATTATTGACTTTGTTTTCATTGTTATCAGTGTTTCGGTCAAAATAATTTCCTGTACGGAAAGCTGATTCTCCAACTGTGTAAGCACTACCGTTAAAAACGACCCTCCCAGGTACGTCTTCCATCTCGGCATTGGTTATATAGCTGGGGACACGAACTACTTCAAAGCCATCGACTAAAAGTTTTAGGCTTCCATAGCCGTTATCAAAGCCAGCAGGAAAAATTTTTTGCAAGGTGTGAATGTTAGACATATATGGGACGAGTCAATACGGTTTGATTAAAAAAGTTATCTTGATAAATAATAATTGTTAATGCAAAGATTTTCTCTTGCTCCTCGGCTCCAGCCTGAAGAACTTATCGTAACCTCTTGGGGGCTAAGTGGGGTAAAACCTCACCCAATTAAATGTACCCCATATAGCCCCTATATAACCCCCATGTGGGAGTCAAATTTTGTTCAAGCCTCTAAACAATCTTGGGGTACACACAGCCCCCATACAGCCCCCATGATTTTTTTGGAATCTTTTCTATCAACGCAGCAAAAATTAATTTAGATCATCGTTGACTCTTTGATTTATAAGTGTCAATCTTTTGTTAGCAATTTATTTCCCTGCAAGATGTCTAGCTAAAGCTCTGATCCACTTGGAATTTACCTACGAGAAATTGGTCGCTTCAAGAGGCTATCGTCTAAAACTTGAGATTTTCTACGTAAAAGAAGTAAGGTCTATGCTGGCTCTTGAGCAGCAAAAAAATCTTCTCGTGCAACGGATAAAGCCTTCTCCGAATGGGTCTGAACTCTCTAGCGAAGTAAATAAAACAGAAGCAGAATTAACCCAAATCCTTGAACAAGACCAATCGGCAAAACATTTAATGATTACTGCCAACCTCCGAATAATGGTTGCAGTCACTAAAAAGTATCGTTTGAGTAATCTAGAATTTTTGGATCTGATTCAAGAGGGAGCTATCGGTTTACTTTCATGTGGTAGAGAAGTTTGATCCGAATCGCGGTTATAAATTTTCTACCTATGCAAAAGGCGTGGATTCGGCAGGCAATTACCAGAGCAGTTACAGAACAATTCCACACTATTCGCCTACCCCATGACTAAGTAATTACTAATTCGTAATTCGTAACTCGTAATTAATGGACTGAGTAACTCAATTCATTGATGGAGATAAAAAACATAATTCCTTTTTTCAGAGCAGGCGACTTTCCTACGGAACGCTGCGTGAACAGTCTTGGGATGAAAGGGAGTCGGGAGTGGGGAAACTAAGCGATTCACAAGGAGCGGGGTTTAAACCAATACTGCAATACAAGGATTTTATCGCTTAAGGTCGAGCGAGGCTTTAAACCTTTTTCCGGGCTAATATATTTCCTACTCCCCGCCCCGAAGGGGTTGTAAAAATTACGAATTATTTTGACGTATTACCTAAAAAAGTTCTCGAATGCCTAAACGCATTTCGTCTGTTAGTTTCTTTGGAGTTAGAAATTGGAGAGGGGCAAGAAAACCAATTGCAAGAGATGTTACCCGACGAAAGAATCTCCGCACAAGAGTATGTTGCTCTAGAATCTCTCCGGTCAGATTTACAGGATTTATTAGCTACCTTGAAACCAAATCAACGCCAAGTCTTAATGTTACAGTTTGGGTTGTCGGGCGAGGATAAGTTGACTGCAAAACAGGTTGCACAAAAACTCAATCTCAGTCATTCCAAGGTACACTCTGCTCATGGATAAGGTATCAAAGCTTTACGATGTGAGCAAGACAAAATTAAAGATTATTTGGCTAGTTAAAACTGTTTATGGCAAAGGAGAAGGAATCGCTGTTGTTGAAAGTACTTCTGGCATATTCAGTCTAATCGCCGTTTGCTCACATTTGGGACATCTGAGTCTTAGACAGAATAAGATGCAGTAACTTCTAGTCCAGTTTTAATCATCCTCGTTAATTAAAATCTCTATTTGAGCAAACAATAATTCAAGCTTCTTGCGCTTTTTGGGATTATCCCATAGCTTTGATTTTTTCATTTTCTTATAGGTAGAATCTATTTGCTTCTCTAATTCCTTCTCTTCTGTTGACGACTTACGGGTTTTCAACCGTTCTCGAATTTCATTTAATGATAAATTTTGTAATATCGCCTCTTCCAATAAAGCAATACGTTCTGTCTTTTCTTTCAACTTAGCGATTACTTTAGCTTTTGTGTATTCAATTTTTCCTTGGCGTAGAACTTCTAAAATTTCATCAGGCAACCGCAAGAGAGGAAGTCTGTTAGCAGTGAACGACTCCCATTCCATAAGCCCCAAGCCTGTAAAAATCATTTTTACATCCTCTGCATGAGAATTACTGATAACGTTATCAGTAACTTTTCCCGCCAAAATATTTTGCATTTTATAAAGTAAAGATATAACTTCTGGCACTTTCTTATCTAGTTGAAGTGCTATAAGTTCTAAAATACCTTCTGTTTCTTCAATAGGATTGAGATCGTCTCGCTGTAAATTTTCTACCAATGACAGTTGCAGGGCTTCCTGATCATTTAACGAACGTGCAATTACAGGTACTTCAGTTAATCCTGCTAAACTAGCTGCTCTGTAACGCCTCTCTCCAGCTACCAACTCATATTTATCATCAGATAAGTAACGGACTAACAATGGTTCTAAGATGCCATGTTCTTTAACCGACTGTACTAACTGCTCTAGCTTTTTTGGATCAAAATAACGGCGAGGCTGCTGAACAGAGAGTTGAATTTTTTCGATAGTGACAAACTGTCCACAGGGAAGAGAGTCTACAGACTCGCCAATCAAAGCTTCTAATCCCTTAAGACGGCGACCATAAGGCTTATCACGCTTTATACTCATAATAATTTCTCCAGCCCTTTAACAATTTTTTTTAGGATTGATAAAGCTGGATGCTTAGGATTAAAGATTGCCAGAGGAACATTTTCTTCAGCAGCATCAGCAAAAGCAGTAGATCGAGGAATTGGGTCATAGACTATCCCAACCTGTGACAGTTGTTCTTGAATAGCTAATAGTGTTCGTTCATCTTGGCTATTACGTGAATCAAACATCGTTGGGATAAACCCAGCAATTTTTAACTTTCGATTTGGAAGAGACTTAACGCGTGTTACTGTATTTAAGAGTAATTCTGTCCCTAAGAATGCCTTGTATTGCGTCTGGATCGGCACTAAAACGTGAGTTGATGCCACTAAACTGATATAAGTAAGAATGCCTAAACTAGGGGGGCAGTCAATCAAAATAAAATCATACTGTTCGCTTACAGGTTCCAAAGCATATTTAAGACGTAAATCACGCATATCTGCTACTACTAACTCTAATTCAGCTGAAGTCAGATCCTGAGATGACGGAACAAAATCCATCCCATGAATTTCTTTAAGAATTGGTAGTGCTTCCTGATCAATCACTGCATTATAAATGGTTTTTTCTTGGGATTCAGGCGCAATTCCCATAAAGTTAGTAAGTGAAGCTTGAGGATCTATATCAATTAAAAGAACTCGGTAGTGATGCTTGGTTTTAGCAGGCTTTAATTGTGCTAAGTGATAACCAAGATTAATCGCTAGAGTGGATTTCCCAACTCCACCAGCTTGATTAAATAAACAAATAATAAGGCTCACTAAATTGGCTCACTTATAATTTCGGCTAACTTTTTCTTGAAAACTAGATTATAACGACAACGGAGTAAGCACAGATAATATTTGACTATCTAAATTTGGACTTTCATAAGCTTATATAGTTGAATCAACTCAAAAGCTTATCATCACTTCGTTTTAAATAAATTAAGCTGGGCTACTCCGCGCTGCTGTCCAACTAGCCACCGTAGTTCTACCACAAAGTTAGATGTATTTCATCAAAATCAAGGTAGAGGGAACGTGCGGTGTCAATTTCTCTTTGTTTCTGAAGATAGTATCTGATGTATTTGGTGCTTCTTCATTACACTAATTTCAGGCAGGCAACTTAGTATTTATGTACTATAATTAACTGATTTCTAGTATTATAATGATGTGCGGCATCTGATGATAAGCAATGTCCACTCCACCGAATCTTTACCCTCAACAAGTAAGCGCCTTTCCTCAACACGAAACAATCACCGGAGTCGTAGAACGTTTAACTTTTTACTCTGCTGAATCGGGTTACACAGTGGCAAGACTGACCCGCCCCCGTAGCAACGAACTCACAACAATCGTCGGCAGCTTTGCTAATATTCAACCAGGTCAAACTTTACAGCTAACTGGTTTCTGGCGTGATCATCCACAATTTGGGCCACAGTTCCAGGTAGTTAATTATAAAGAAACCAAACCAGCTACTCTCACTGGAATTGAAAAATACTTGGGTAGTGGGCTGATTAAAGGTGTAGGCCCAGTCACAGCAAGACGGATTGTTGCTCACTTCGGTTTAGAAACGCTCGACATTATCGAAAACCAGATTGAACGGCTGATTGAAGTCCAGGGTATTGCCAAAAAGCGGATTAAGTTAATTAAAAATGCCTGGGAGACACAGAAAGCCATAAAAGAAGTGATGGTGTTTCTCCAAGGGCATGGCGTTTCTACCACTTATGGTGTGAAGATTTACAAGCAATATAAGGATGAAGCAATTGCCACTGTTACCAATAACCCTTATCAGTTAGCAGCCGACATTTACGGGATTGGTTTTCTAACTGCTGACAAGATTGCACGGAATATCGGAATTGCCCCTGACTCAGAATTTCGTTACCGTGCGGGGATTATCCATTGCCTAAGTGAAGCTGCCGAAGATGGTCACTGTTACCTGCCACAAAGCGAACTGATTGAGTCGGTAATCAAACTGCTGACAACCGAATCTCATCAGCCCACAGAAGAAGGGGTTGCGATCATTATTAAAGATATGGCTCTGGCAGACGAGCTGATTAGAGAGCGGGATGAAGAAAAAAGGCTACTTTGCTATAAGCCGACTTACTTTCATACGGAGCAGAATTTAGCTCAACTGATACGCCAACGCTTGGAAAAGCCTGTTGACACTGACATTGAGCGTGTGCGTGGCTGGATTGACCGCTTTACTGCTAGCCGTAAAATTCAGCTTTCAGAACAGCAACGCCAAGCTGTAGAAACAGCAGCCTATTCCAAAATCATGATCCTCACTGGTGGGCCTGGGGTTGGAAAAACTTTCACCACCCACACCATTGTCAGCCTGTGGAAAGCGATGGGTAAATCTATTGCTTTGGCAGCACCAACTGGACGAGCTGCTCAACGCTTGGGTGAGATGACTGGGCTAGAAGCCAAAACCATACATCGCTTGTTAGAATTTGACCCGCGCTCAAGGGGGTTCAAGCGCGATAGCGAAAATCCTTTACCCCACACGGCAATTATCGCTGATGAAGCTTCGATGCTTGATTTATTTCTGGCTTACTCCTTGCTTAAAGCAGTATTAGCTGGCGCTTTACTGTTGTTGGTGGGTGACATTGACCAGTTACCATCTGTGGGCCCAGGTCAAATACTCGCTGATTTGATTAATTCTGGTTGCGTGCCAGTAGTGCGGTTAACTCAGGTATTCCGCCAAGCTCAAACAAGTGCAATTATCATTGCTGCTCACCAAATCAACCGGGGACAGTATCCCACAATTGAGCCTATATCTGATAATCCTATGTCCGACTGTATTTGGCATGGAGGCGGACATCAGCCTGAACATGGAGTGCAAGCAATCTGCGAGTTGATTACCGATTTGATTCCCCGCTTAGGTTTTAATCCTGCCACTGATGTCCAAGTGCTTTGCCCGATGACACGGGGAGTAGTTGGGACTCGCAACCTAAACACAGTCTTGCAGCAGTTGATTAATCCACCCAGCCCCAACAAAGTGGAGATTAACAGAGGTGGAAATTTGTTACGCGAGGGCGATCGCATTATCCAGCTAACCAACGACTACAACCGCGAAGTTTTCAACGGCGACTTGGGAATAATCCTCACCATTGATACTGTCGAGCAGGAAGTTACAGTGCAATATGGTGAGCGGACTGTGGTTTACGATTACGCTGACCTGAATGAAATTGCCCTTGCCTGGAGCATTTCGATTCATAAAAGCCAAGGCTCAGAATATCCGGTGATAGTTCTGCCAATCTATATGCAGCACTATATGATGTTGACCCGGAACCTGTTTTACACTGGTATAACTCGTGCCAAGAAATTAGCGATCGTAGTTGGCGCAAAAAAAGCGATATCTCTAGCGGTGCGCTCTACTGATGACCAACGGCGGTACACACGGTTACAGCAGAGGTTACTTCACCCAGGACTGCATTGGTGATGAATTTTGATTATTAAAAATAGAAAAGTTTATCGAATTATTTGATTTATACTTTTAAATCGCCCGGTAAAAAAAGCCCAAAAGTTTGTATGTCCAGCCTCAGTTCAGACATGGTTCGCATCTATTTGCAAGAAATTGGTAAGTATCCTCTATTAAAACCAGACGAAGAAATTGCTTATGGTAGACAGGTACAAGAAATGATTGCCATTGAGCAATCTAAAAATGAACTCACCCAACAGCTAGACCATGAACCAACTTTGACTCAATTAGCCAATGCTGTTGAAAAAACCGAAGCACAAGTCCGAGCAGCACTACACCTTGGTCAAAAAGCTAAACAAAAAATGATGACAGCTAACCTGCGACTAGTAGTTTCTGTTGCCAAGAAATACCAGAACCGCAATTTGGAATTTTTAGATTTGATCCAAGAAGGAGCAATAGGGTTACAACGGGGTATAGAAAAGTTTGACCCGAACCTGGGGTATAAGCTCTCGACCTACGCCTACTGGTGGATTAGCCAAGCTATAACCAGAGCAATTGCAGAACAATCCCGGACTATTAGATTGCCTGTTCATCTAACCGAAATCCTTAATAAAATTAAGAAGGTGCAGCGAGAAAGCTTTCTAAAACTCGGCCGCCATGCCACTGCTGAAGAAATAGCTACATCATTAAACATCAGCCCCGATAAGCTTCGAGAATATCTCAGTGCCTCTCGTACAGCCATTTCTTTAAATAAAAAAATTGGAGATGAGCAAGAAACAGAATTGGGCGAAATTTTAACAGACGTTGGTGTTTCACCAGAAAAACTCCTTACCCAAGAACTTCTATCCCAAGACGTGGCTAAATTCTTAGAACCATTGACACCTATACAGCGTCAAGTGTTGACTTTAAGCTTTGGGCTAGAGAATGATCAGCATTTCAATCTCGCTCAGATTGGCCAACAGCTAAACCTCAGTCGAGAGCGGATTCGTCAAATCCAGGTCAAAGCTATAAGTATTCTCCGCCATCGACAAAGCGACATGCAAGAGTATTTAATTGATTAAGTAGAATTACTTTCGTCAGATGATGCACGGATCTTGTAGAACTAAGACGAAAAACTATATTAAAGAAGTAAGTCCACAATAGTAATCAGTCAACAGCTTAAGGCTGACCAAGAAAGTCTCCTTTGCCAAGTTCTACACCACAGTGTCTAAGAATGTCATAGGCTGTTGTGACATGGAAATAAAGGTTTGGTAAAACAAAATATAGGAGAAATGGCATTCCTTGAAAACAGAGAGTGTTGTCACGCATTTGCAGGGTAATTTCTCTCTCTTCTGAACCATCAATTTGCTCAGGTTTAAAAGTATTTAAATGAGAGATAGTTTTTTGAATACGGTCAATAAGTTGACCAAATGTAGTTTCATTGTCCTCGAATTTAGGTGGTTCTATTCCTGCTAACCGTGCGGCACCTCTATTAGCGATGTCAGAGGCAATCTGCACTTGTTTTGATAATGGAAACATATCTGGGGATAGACGACTATTAATCAAGACATTCGGATCTATTTTTTTAGTTTCAGCATAAGCAGCACCTTTTTCAAGAATGTTTATAAGGTTATTCAGTGTGCGAATAGACACGGGTATTAAAGCTTGGTACATTGAAATGGTCATTGAGATTTCTCCAGAAAAAGTTCAGACGGCTTTGAGCCGCCCCATCTAATATTAGGGGGTATTGACTATGATATTGTGTCAAAGAATATGGAACCCAATTTAGTCACAGATCCAAAGATACTAAATGTTTCCCCATAGTTAGTAATCCCTGGATGCTCGATAAGAGTTAGTTCTTTTTGCTTGGGAGAAACTGACCTTTGAGCGATAGCTTTCTGTGCCCAACTTTATCACGCCATCCATCCAGTCCACTGTGGGGCATCTGTCATCAGTTGAGACAAACTTTTTGAGGTAAGCATCCTCAAACTTCAGTATCACGGCGCAATGCTCATTATTGTTTGCTGATTTTGATGATTTGCTCCCGCAAGTTAAACCGTGGCGCTCACTCCCTACTATCAACACATCCCCACTAATTTTTTTGACTATAATAAATAGCTTGACAGGATTGGCAGAGGATGGACACATGGGCTGGGAACTCCAACTGAACGCGCTCCCCTCGAAATGCACCTTACTCGAAAACGTCGTTAACAGTGACATTGATGCCGAATATCTTTCGTTTGTACGGAGGTATTTTAGCCTGCGCCGCGAACAGCAAAGTCGGGTCAACAAATTTCCTTATGGTGAGGCTGAATATAAACAGTTTGTCGATGCCCTTGAGGAACTCGTCGAAACGCACCCCGGAATTGAGAATCGATACTGCGCTCTTTCTAGGCGATTCGATTGGATAAAATGGTTGCTGATGAAATGCGCTCTCTCCGAAGAGGAGGAATCGTTGGCTGTCACTGCAATCACCGGCCAATCAAACGTGTTACCTTCTGCACGAAGCACACAAGGATTCCCCATCCGTTGGACTCCTGCCGACAAATGCGAGTTGATTCACATTTGGCTTAGTGGAATTACTGAAGAAGATATCAAGTCAAAGTACGCTCCGGTACTTATGTACGATGCACATCTTTACAAGTGGCACCAGACGAGGGATACTGACGAGGCATTTGAATGGATCGTCAGGGACTTCACGGCACTCAAGCGATTCTACGAAGATGTGGTAGATCATTCAGAGGCTGTTCTTGTAGTCACCGACTGATACGCTTGGGTGAGCATGACTACTAACTAGTTTTTGCAGCTTGTTTTTGCTTGTTCTCTAAGACAGAGAAGTACCGCCGAGCGTTCAGGGGCTTCTTCCACCTAGTCAACTCAAACAGGTATTCATCAGGGTCTAGGTCAAGCATCGTAACCCATTGATTGATTTGACTGCCGTTGATTTTATCAGTGGGGGTTGATTTGAAAAGGAACACCGTTTGTCAGTTATTTATCCCCTATAATTCTTGGACAAACTTCAAAAGCTAATTCATGGCGATAAAAACATACATTGAATTCTGCAAAAAAGTTCATGTGTCCAAGAATTATAGGCGCATCTCTTGATTGAGTCCAAGCAAATGCCAGCAATATCGGCGAAAAGTTAGCAGCTTTACCCGATACAACTAACCCCCGTGCTTCGTTTTCAGCCAAATTTCCGCTTAAAATTATTGGTACGGTTTGTTGTTCCCAAACTGCTCCTAGTTCTAATCCAATTTTATATGGCAGAACATTTACACTTGCACCTGTATCTAATAATGCCACAACTTCTAAAGATTTATTGCCATTACTAAGGGTCAATGGTAAATAGGGCATAGTACTGACTCGCCCAAAACTATCGGTTCTCTCTGTGAATAAAAAACGCTGACCGTCAAACATTGGACTGTTCTTTTGCTGTTGCTAACAGGTCTGATAAGGCTTGAATTGACCTATTATCCGCTTGAGGCGACCAGACTGTGGCACTGGTTGAGGCGAGTTGATTTAAAAGTATATTCTCTGCGTCACTTGTTTCTAAGCTACATCCTTCTTCTTTGGCAACTGCTAATAAGAGAAAATGGATTAGTCGTAGTTTATCTTGATGCGATAGTTGGTTAACTGTGGATAAAATTTCGCTGAGAGTCATACGGGAGTTGAGTGAGGATAATTTTATTCTAGCGTAGCAAAACTAACTAGAGCAAAAACTTAAACGTATTAAATTCGTTATTATTGAAAATTTTGGTTTACCTATTTACGCCTATTTCAATCATGAAAAATCTCCTCTAGCAAGTTTTACCACTCTAGGAATTAACACTTACTGCTAACTACAAATAGTGAGGTAGGTTGAGCTATTGCTAGATATTAGATGGTTGCTAGCTAAAGTTACCAACAGAACAGAAGGAGCGATAGATGTCTTCTGAACATAGCCGGACACAGATGCTTCCATTACATTATCGTGCAACTTGGTTGCGGTAAGGGATTGTCAGCTTACCGCAAATTCACACTAAGAGTTTGTCAAGTAACAACCTTGCCTTTTTTGAGCTAGAAATGCTTTCTCAGAAAGCTTTCCAGATAATGAATTGTAAAAGTTGTTTCTTGACAGGCGCTAACTACTTGATTTCCCAACCATCAAACAGATTAGGCTGATCTATTCCGTACTGCCTCTGCACCAGCCGCCTCAGTTCTGCCACCGAGTTAGCCGACTTCATCAGAACCAGGACTGATATCACGTGGGGAGATAACCTCTCCTTTGTTTCTTTCGATAGCATTTGGTGTATTTTGTACTTTCTTCTCCCGTTAGGCAAAATTGGATTAACGATATCGAGCTTGGCTTTTTCTTCTGGAGTCATCCAGTTGTAAACAAACTCCCAATAATATTTGCCGTTTTGTATGTGCTTTTTATGTAGCTTGCTTATCCGTGCTAGATTCTCCTCAAACTCAGTTTCAAAAAGTTTTGTCCAAGGACGCGGGGTATCAAGGATGCGAGAATCGTCTATGCGCCGTTGCTCAACTGTCCGCGACTCTCCCCAGACTTGCTCGAATCTGCTGATGAGTGAATCTTCAGATAAGGCATCAATTAACCTCCGAGCTTGTGCATTTCCTTTTGTGTCGAAATAACGCCAGATTATTCTGGCATCTTTTAGTGACCACGTTATAGCACGTGTTACTGTTGTTTTAACCGTATATTCCGCAGAAAGTGTAACCTGATTTAAGCCTTGTTCTACAAGGGTTTTATAGACACGGGGTAGGCTAAACTGTAACCTGGTTAGCCAGTTCTTATTTATACCTATTGCCTCAAGTATGTGATTTTGAGACATCCGGTACTCTTTCGTTTCAACAATCCTAATAGCATCAAACCGATAGTTGCCGATGTATAACTCAACGGCTTGGGCGGGTGTGAAGTCTTTCTTAGCCATGATTGCTTTCTCCACAAAAATTTCATCAAATTCTCGCGGAGCGTTTGCATGGTAGATTGCACTTCCCTTGGTGTTATCATCGCTGCCCAGTTTTTGAGAGTAAAAAAGACCCAGACATTTAATCTAGTAGTCTGCCAACCCAAAGATGCGCTTGTGATGACTGGGGAAAGGGAAAAGGGGACTGGTTTTGGGATTTAAACCCTTTCCCCCTTATCCCCACTTCCCCTTTACCCCGCTTTCGTCACGAAAGCGAACTACTAGGTCTTTGAGGTTGGAAATTATCCCAAGATTTCAATCACAGCCGCTAGAATAGCTGGGGCTTTGTCTGAAACCGGAATGAACACCCGCTTTTTCCAGTTGATGATCTCAGTGAAACATCCAACAGCTAAGAGTCGCTCTGCCAGTGAGATAGCATTAACCAGTTCTATGCGAGGTTCATTAGCAACGAAAGAACGTCGCAAGGTTACACCACCTGGCAACTGCTGTGTATATCTCTCGTTGAGTACCAGCTTCACAAGTTCTTCTGGAGAAAGCAGCTGGTTCCTGAGTCCAAGTTGTTCGCGCACGGTTTGAATGTCGTGAGCATTCACCACCCGACCGAGAATCTTTTGTCCATCGCTGGTTTGCAGTCGGAATACTCTACTATTGTGCTGTGGTAGTATCTTCCAAATGGGCAACAAAATACCAGTGACTAAGTGCAGATAATCGGTTGTGAACTTGGGCAGTGTGTCTACTTCCTTCGACCAACCTGCGACGAACGCATCGACACAAACCGCTTTCCAAGTGGAAGATTCTAAATCCTTGACTGGTATACGGATTTCTTTCTGTGGACGGACGAGTAACACTCTTGGTACAACACCACCATCAGCGTCGTAAATACTATGTGTCGGAATTGACACAGCAGCATGACCAGACTTGGTGTTAACCATCAATTTCCCCTGGTACATACTGGCAAACTCAAGCATTTCGTCAGCCGTTCTGATGTTATTCTTCTGAGTGCGTTCTATCTTGAGATAGTTCGTTACGCTACCTGTGGCAGGGTGGGTGTACACAGCTTCCTGGCTCTCAACAGTAAACCGTTCAGCCCGGAGTGTCTCTACACCCATCTCATAGACCCCTGCGGCGATCGCTGCTTCAATCTGCTGGCTCAAGAGTAGTTCAAACCTCTCGAAAATCATGTTTTGCATATCGATGCGTAAAGCCAGCAGCCGATTAAGGAATTGCCGCAATGGAGGCAAGTCGATTTTCATCCCGCCTTCGTGAGAGGTTAAGCACAGTCCAGTCATTTGCTCGAACTTTCCTAAAGGCACTTCATAAAATCGACCTTGGTATATTTGTCTGAATAACTCATACAGGGCGTGTTCTGCATAGTTAGACTCCAGATTATCCTTAGCCTCAAATATCCCATTGCCACCCGTCTGCCGTTGACCACGAGTAAGAGCGCCCAAGCTATCCAGCCTTCGAGCGATGGTTGAGATAAAGCGGCGTTCACCGATGACGTTAGTGGTAACAGGTCGGAAAATAGGTGCTGATGCTTGGTTGGTTCTGTGCGATCGCCCCAACCCCTGGATTGCATTGTCTGCTCTCCAGCCGGCTTCAAGCAGATAGTGCGATCGCCGCCGCCGATTCGCAGCATTTAGATCGGCATGATAACTTCTGCCTGTGCCACCAACGTCACTGAAGATGAGAATTTGTTTGTCACCCTGCATAAACGCAGCAGTCTCAGCAATATTCGCCCCACTGCCTCTAGAATCCACAAACAAACGCCCCGAATCATCTTTCAGAACTCGCTTGCTGCGACCAGTTACTTCGGCAATTTGCTTGTGACCAAAATGCCACAGCAATTGTTCTAATGCACCAGGGATTGGATCAAGGCTTGCTAACTTATCGACTAAGGCATCTCTCAAGGCTACAGCTTCTTGGGAGATAACTGGAGAGCCATCAGCGTCAAAGACCGGCTCGGATCTTTCTTCTCCATCAACGCCAGAATGAATGGAATGCAGATGAACAGGGAAAGCACTCATCAAGTAGTCCATCACATATTCTCGTGGGGTCAAGTCAAGATTGAGATCCTTCCATTCGGAAGCCGGAACTTCATCAAGTCGTCGTTTCAAAAGTTCTTCATTAGTCGAAACTATTTGAATGACAACAGCTAGCCCCAGAGCAATATCCTGTTCAATCGCTTTGATCAGGGTAGGGCATTTCATCCCTGTCAGCAGATGATTGAAGAATCTTTGCTTGTGTGACTCAAACTGCGAGTTGCCAGACATCTTAGCAGCACGATTGTACGTTTTTGCGCCAGAGATATTACAAGCTTCTAACGCTTTTTCTAAATTATTATGAATAACCTGAAAAGCATCGGAATAGCTGTTATAGCTCCGTTCCTGCCTCGGCGTTAAATCAATGTAGAGAGTTTGATACTCAACTCCCTCGAATGAAAGGCTCCGCGCCAGATACAGTCCCAAAGCCTTGAGATCCCTTGCTACCACTTCCATTGCGGCGATACCACCGCCCTCAATGGATTCCACAAAATCCTCACGGGAGGTAAACGGAAAATCTCCAGTCTGCCAAAGTCCCAGGCGATTAGCGTATGAGAGATTTGAGACTTTAGTTGCACCAGTTGCAGAAACATAGATAACCCGTGCTGAGGGCAGTGCGTTTTGCAACCTCAGCCCAACAATGCCTTGCTGGGATGCTGCAACCATACCGAGTTTGCCCTCTTGAGCCATTGCGTTACCCATGCTGTGGCACTCGTCATAAACGATTGCTTCCTCAAAGTCCTTGCCTGCCCACTCAACGATTTGCTTGAGCCGACTTTTACCGTTCTTTTGAGAGCGTAGAGTTGAGTACGTGCAGAACAGAATACCTTGGGTGAAAGGGATGGGGTCGCCAAGTTTGATGTTACTGAGGTCAATGATATCTTTTTCACTACCTCCGAGCGCACACCAGTCTCTACGGGCATCTTCAACTAAGGCAGAACTTTTAGATACCCAAATGGCTTTAGAACGCCCCTGACACCAGTTGTCGAGGATGATTCCTGCACATTGTCTACCCTTACCGGCACCCGTCCCATCGCCAAGAAACCAGCCACGGCGAAATCTAACAGCGTTTTCTTCGCCCTGAGCCGCAACAGTCACGTTATCCCATGAATCATCCACAATATAAGAGCCAGACAGAAATTCACAATGCGCCTGACCTGCGTAAATAACGCTTTCAAGTTGTGCTTCAGATAACAATCCTTGTGAGACAATGTTTCGCGGGAGATGCGGTTTGTAAGTGGGTGGTGGTGGCGAGACAAGCGCTAGGGCTGCACTTTCACAAAGAAGCGAGGGATGAGGTAAAGCATCCTTGATTCGGATTCGCTGTGGACGATAGGTTTCGTATAGAGTATCTTTCAAACCCTCACTAGCCGTCCACTCGATAACCTCATATTCCAGCACTACTAAGTCGTCTGGAAGAGAGGAAACAGTTTCTGGTTGTGCAACTGTAGTACGTTTTGGCAATTGAACAACAATTGCCTTCGCAGCAGCTTTGATTTTTTCTGAGCGTTCCCACGGAGATCGCTCAGGTAATTGCTCAATCAACGCCAGCAGTTCGGGTAAGTCCAAGGTTTCTGAAATACAAGGGATTTCGCTGGAGTCAGCCGGAACTTTGTCGATCACTGTAATCCGAGTGTCGATAGTTGTCCCATGTTTTGAGTAAACCTTGCCGTTAACCCCGACCGACATTAAAACTCGTGCTTCCGAGTGCCACTTAACAAAAGTCTCTCGCCAGCTTGGGTTAGCCGGAGAGAACCAATTGGCTGTGATTGTTACCAGCCGTCCACCGTCAGCCAGTCTTTGCAATGCCGAGTTGATGTGGCTCTTAGTTGCGTCGGGATTGCGACTGTTGATTTTGGGAGATGCGGAGAAAGGTGGATTCATCAGCACAACTGAGGGCTGAGTCTTGCCAACCAGATAGTCGTTGATCTGTTCCGCGTTTACTGAGAATAATGGTGTACCAGGGAATAATCGCCGCAGAATCTTACTTCTATCGGGTGCAAGCTCGTTGAGCATCAGACTTGCACTGTGCAGTTTAGCCATTTGTGCTAACAAACCAGTTCCGGCACTTGGCTCCAAAATCAAATCATCAGCTTGTATAAATCCTGATTTTGCTACCAGATAAGCAAGCGGCAGAGGGGTGGAGAATTGCTGAAGCTGTACTGATTCTTCACTGCGGCGAGTATGCGTCGGGCACAGGGCTATTAACTTCTCCAATTCTAATAATACTGTTAGCGGCGACTCTAATAAAAGCTTGTAACCTTTTTGACGCAGATATAAGATTTGCGCTACTTCCACTGCTTCGTAAGCGTCTTTCCACTGCCATGCGCCCTCTGCTGCCGTGCCTAGAAAGTAGCGATTCATCTGGGCTTGGATTGTCCTGGTGGAGATAGTCCGTTGCTCAATCAGTGATTTGGTGAGTTCTTGAGCAACGTTGAGGATTGATTGTCCGTAGTCCAGAACTGTTTCTAGGTCAAACAGAGTTCCTTGCGTGGCTATAAGGCTGACCATATCTATTATATGAATACATCACTTTCGCTTTGGCGTAGCCATTTGACTGAGAAGATTGGAGATTGGAGATTGAATGTTTTTGGTACAAGCCCAGCAGTCAAGTGGGTGGAATAAATCTAAAAGACGCTACGCACAGTCGCTTTCCGCGTCGCTATCGTCAATTCTCTTATCTTCTCGGCAATCTACAATTGTTTGAGCTAAGGACGGGTTAACTATAATTTTTTTGGTACTTTCCAGTTATCTTGCGTGGCTTGGTGGACTGGTGCTTAGTACTAGTTGAGGCGAATTTCTTAGACGTGGAGGATTTTGCTTTAGTCCGCTTGGGTTTGGTCGGTTGTGCTTTGGCAGGTGGGAGTAGTCGGAGTCTGGGGAAAGGGATTATAACTGCTGGCGTGGGAACAGAATGGTCAGGGGATTGTGGTTCTAAAGTCCAAGGGTCGGAAATCTTCTCAAATGCGATCACCCTTGGAGTGACTTGTTGGATTTCCTGTTGTGGAGTAGGTTGTGATGCTGTTGCGGAAACTGTGGGCTGTTCAATAACTGGTAGTTGCCATCCGAATGGCGGTAAGGGTACAACCCACAAACTATTCATGAAATCGAAAACCATCAGCGCAACAAAGCTCATAACGACTACTTGGATCGTCAGGGTGAGAGTAGCTTGGATATCCATGATTAACTCCAAATGTTTGTGATTTTTCAATGTAGTGAGGCGTTGCAGTTGGGTTTGGTCGTTGCAACTCTCACTCTGGTTTTGGCGTAGCCATATTCCCATTCACAAAACGGGTGATTATGTTTACCCAGAGCATTGAAATCTTCTTAGCAAAGGCTAAGATCCAAAAAGTTACTAATTGCAATAAGCAATGGCAAGCAAAGAAATCCAAGTCCGAGAGTACACTGTCAGAGCGCACAAGCGGGAAATTCATACTCGCGTTTTTAACTTCGTATGTAAGCAGTGTGAACAACCCACACAACGAGAAACCTTTGGAGTTAGACCTCTATATTGCGAGAAATGCCGCCCTCCTCAACCTCCCAAGCAATCGAAAGTAGTCCCTATAGGCAAGAGGAAACCCAGAGCTATGAACTATGAGAGTGGCAAAGGGATTGGTGGGTGATTTTTTGTTTTGACGTAAGGGCAATATCTTCTCTTCTCTTTCAGAGACGCACTCGCGTTCGACAAACGCCAACGGAAAAAGCGGTTACGGCAGTTGCATGAAGTGGCTAGCCGTGACTCTTCTGTGGATTCGCTGTTACAAGGGTTGGGGATTTTGTCAAACCGTATTTGTGATCCTTGCAGCCAAAGCTGCTGGCGGCTGTTGAGAGAGAGTACAAGCTTGTATGGGAAATTGCGTATTTCTAGGCATTTACAACCTTGGGAAATACCCGATTCAAGTCTAATAAAACATCTTCAAATCCAGGAATCGCTACTGACTGATGTGGTAAAGATATCTGCTTGCTGAGATAATTGAATTCACCTTGAGCATTTTGATAGGGTTGGCTATAACGCTCAAGTTGGCGAACATTTAAGTTGACAATCCAATAATCAGAAATTGCGGCTTCTGCGTAGATTTTTAACTTTGTTGTTTGGTCGTAATCTAGGGTTGAGTCCGAAATCTCAATCACTAAAAAAATATCTTCTGGATAAGGATGATGGGCGAGATAATCTTCGTCTTTGCCACGTGCTACCGCCACATCTGGTTCAGGTTCACTTTGATTCGGCAAAGTAATCGGATCTTGTCCGCGAATCACGGCGCGATCGCCCAACAACCGATCCAATTGGCGGCATAAGATAGAACCGCAGACTGTATGAGGTGTGCCCTTGGCTACCATCTGAATTAGTTCTCCGCGAATCAACTCGATGCGATCGCTCTCCTTTAGAAATTCCAGTTCAATCAGCCGATGATATTCGTCAATAGTAAATCGTTTTGGTGTGACAACGTTCATGGGACATCATCGATTTAACTGTTATCTACTTTCTAGCTTACCATCTGTATTCAAGAGAGTGGAATTGCCCCAACTGTGGGATACACCACGACAGAGATATTAACGCAAGTAAGAATATTTTGGCTGCGGGACTCGCAGTTTCAGTCTGTGGAGCGAACATAAGACCTGACAGCCTTAAGGCTGAAGGGCAGTTGCGAAATACCCGTAAGGCTTGCCTTGAGCGTAGCCGAAAGGGAAAGAAACAGAAACCTAAGTCGTGAGTCTTAGGAATCCCCGACCATTTACGGCGGGGTGGATGTCAAACTGTAGCTGCGAAAAAACGTAGTTTTTCATGCAGGGCAATCGGTGGCAGTCCAGTTTTTTGGTATCTTATCTTGGTATTACACCCAAGACCTTGCACCCTAGTTTTGGTTAACATAGAAATTCCCCTGAAATTGCACACATTGTATGCCCAAGACTTGGAACATCAAGATAGACAACTATTTTCAAGCCAACCCCAATTGCATCATCGCCACCGCCCATGTAGACTCATTCCCGATAGACCTACCACTAGAACCGAACATCCGCGAACCGAACCGCAAAAGCGCGACCTACAGACAAATGTTCGATTCACTGACCACCGAACCCGAAAAATTCTTCTCTCGTCATAGCGGAATCGTTCTGTCAGCCAATAAAACTAAACCTGTCAAGAACAAAACTGAACTAGAGCTAGAAGTCTTAGAAGCTAACGAGGGAGGTAGTGATGGCATTATTAATGGGGGGCATACAGTTTTAGCTTTTGAGCAAGCGAAAAATTACAAATATGACCTAACCGAAGCCAGAGTAAAAGTTACGATTCACATCGGGCTGACTGAAGAATCAGCCAAAGACATAGCCCTAGCTTCAAATACTACAACGCCAGTAGATTCTCGCTCCAAAGTCAACGCTAGGGGTGATTACAAATTCATCAAGCAGTACCTAGCCCAGTTAGAAAGAGCAGAAGATAGAAAATTTAGAATAGCCTATTACCAGAATCAAAGCGGCGCTCCCAGAAATGCCCAGTGCAATGTTACCCATTTGCTGAAGCTCCTTTACTGCCTCGACAGAAATAAATACAACCCCGACGGCAATAAACGAACCAAACACCCAGCAGGGATGAGTCTTCCAAGTAACATCACAGATGCAGAAAGGGAAAGATTAACCGCCTTACTGCCTCTGTTAACTCATGCTCTGTGGATAGAGCAAAGACTTTATGAAATAATCCAAGACCATATCAGCAACCCCAGAAGAAAGGGTAGTAACGATTTAGCATCAATTGATATACGTAAAACGACGTTGTTGCCGGACAGTAAATATTCTTTCGGGTTTGGTGCGCCAACTGACTTGGCATTACCGATAATTGCGTCCTATCGGGTATTTTTGGACAAGGACTATAAATGGATTCTGCCGTTTAACGAATTTGCTGAAGATTTTCTCCAACACTTGTGGAATAACTATTTCCGTAAATATTTGGTGTCGGAGAAAACAGCAGGGAATACAGTCGGCACAAAAATCAGCCGCAATCAAGAGATTTGGGAAAGTTTGTACATTTCGGCGCAGAGTTATCTAAATCAGCACTTGGTTAAAATGGTCAACTCCAGTAAGTCAGAAGAACCGAAGGTGACACAAGGTACAAAAAGGCGTGTGCAAGCAGATAAGAAATGATGAAACCCTTAATAGGCAATAGTTAAAGCTAAAATTTCTTTAAATCTTTCACTGTCGGACCGTGTAAAACTTCCCCTTTGCAACTGAAACGTGAACCATGACAAGGACAGTCCCAACTTTTCTCGGCACTGTTCCAAGCAACAACACAACCCAAGTGAGAACATACCGCAGAAACAGCGTGTATTTCTCCTGTTTGATCTCGGTAAGCGGCAACTTTATCCCCATCGACAGTGACTAGTTTTCCTTCACCGATAGCCACATCTTGCAGAGATTTATTCAATCCCTTGAGGCGATCGCCTACCCAATGAGCGCCAACTTCCAAGTTTTGCTTTATACCTTGTGGAGTGAGAAAAGGAGTGGCGCGGGTTGAATCGTACAAATCAGCCGCAGGATTTTCAATGCCTAAAATCTGGTCTGAAAGTATCATTCCAGACAAGGTTCCTTGAGTCATGCCCCACAGACTAAACCCAGTTGCCACAAAGGTATGCTTGCTTAGAGGAGTTAATTTTCCTACATAAGGTATCTTGTCAAAAGATACAAAATCCTGAGTAGACCAACGATAGTCAATGGAATCGATATCAAAGCGAGAACGGGCATAATTTTCTAAATCTAGATATTTTTCTTCAGTATTCTCCACTGTTCCTACTTGATGACCGCCGCCACCAACAAGTAGCAATAAGCCATTCTTGTCAGGAGTAGTGCGAATAGAGTAGTATTTTTCTCCTGAACCGATGTACATTCCCACAGGTGCTTTCTGCTCTGCAATCCGCGCACCAATGATGTAAGAACGTTTGGGGTAAGTTTTAGCAAAGAATAATCCTTCATCGGTAATGGGAATATTAGTTGCAACTATGACATTTTGTGCCTGAATAATTCCCTTGTCAGTAGTAACTTGACAAAGATTATCTTCATCGACCTTGAGTACTCTTGTATTTTCAAATACGTAACTTCCATTACCAGGAATCTGCTTGATCAGGTGTAAGAGGTATTTGCGAGAATGAAATTGTGCTTGGTTGTCAAACTTAACAGCACCAACAATAGGAAAGGGCAAGGAAGTTTCACGAACAAATGTGGCGGGTAGTCCGATTTTTAGTGCTGCTTCTACCTCTTTTTCAATGTCCTTGAGATGATCTTCAGTTTCTGCGAAAGTATAGGCACTTTGGCGACTAAAATCACAGTCGATTTGTTGTTCGGTAACTGTTTTAGCAATGAATTCTAGTGCTGCTTGGTTTGACTGTGCATATATCTGTGCCTTTTTTTCACCATGATTTTTAATCAAATCGGCATAAATCAATTGGTGAAGTGAGGTAACTTTGGCTGTAGTATGACCGCTAACACCAGTAGATATTTGTTGCGATTCAATTACGGCAACGGTTTTACCTGCGCGTTTAAGTAATGTTGCAGCAGTGATTCCTGCAATACCTGCACCGACAATTGCAACATCCACAGATAGATTATTGATAAGTGGTGGAAAATTAGCTGTGGGTGTTGAGTCAATCCAGTAAGAAATGTGCTTTCCTGATATATTAGGCATATTTTTTGAGATAGTGTTCGATAAATCCAATTCTTTGATCACAGAGTTAGCTTTCAAAATAAAGGTCAGACTGAAATAGTTAGTTTTGCTTCAACAAGGGATAATGTGCCACTTCATTTTTCAATTCTGATTTATACGAATACTTTTCAAACTTATCTTTAAAGTAGACGTTTTTGCATATAAAATAAAACTATCTTATGGATAAGCTTGCTTGAAAAATTAGAAGAGATATATCAGCCATCAGACAGATAATAATATAAAAAATAGAGATAACCCACCTACAATGTAGCGATTGCAACACTATTAAAGATTTTAAAAATAGATGGTTGTATAGTTACAATGAGTATCAATACAACTGAGAATAATGCAATTTTGAACTCAGAATTTGGTTTTGGACAAAGGTTGCTGAGGCTAGTTTAAAGGTTTTTTGTTTGCCTTTTCCTCTTGCCTTTTCCCAAAAATCCGACAAGTATTTCAATGAGTATTTATTTTTCTTGATGATGATCGTTGGTATTTTTACTTATTTCAGTAGGCTTGCGACAAGGTACGCCAGAACCCTGATTATTTCGTTGAGATTTTTCAATTAGTCTGCGAACCGACACGTTTAAAGTGCTATCGTCTGCACTTCTAGCTATAATTAGCCATACTAGAAACAGAAATCTCATCTATATAACTGTAATGACGATCAAAGAATTGCTATTACAAGAAATTGACAACACTCCAAACGAACTACTAGAGGATCTACTTGGGTTTTTGAAATCACTCAAAACATCTCCAAAACATCCACTAGCCACATATAGAGAACTCTTAGAACGCATTGATTATCTAGAAGCAATAGTAGGTATTCGTAAAGGACTAGATGAGTTTGAGCAGGGTGAAGGAATTCTGTCCGACCAAGCCTTGGCAGCCCTAGAACAAAAACTAGGCATTCCGCCTCGCCCATGAGTTACCAGGTTCTCATTCAACCCACTGCCTTTCAAGAAATCGAAACATCCTATCGTTGGATGTGCGACAATCTGAGTGCTGAAGTAGCCAATAGCTGGTATTATGAGCTTCTTGACGCTATCGCTTCACTGAAAGAATTTCCTAATCGGTGTAGCATAGCACCAGAAGCACCAGTGATTGGTCGTGAAATTCGGCAACTTTGGGTTGGAAAACGAAGAAAATATCGAGTTTTATTTTTCGTGTCAGAAAATACTGTAGCAATTCTTCATGTTCGCAACAGTCGGCAATCTGATCTAGGTGAAGAATCCGAGTGAACTACTCAGACTTGCCTCCGGCTGAAGTCTGAGCTTCTGTAATCAGGGGGGAGTGCCTTGAAGATCAGGACTTGCACGACATGGTAGACATGTTAAGAACCAAACACCCAGCAGGGATGAGTCTTCCAAGTAACATCACAGACGCAGAAAGGGAAAGATTAACTACTTTACTGCCTTTGCTCTGATGTGGCCGCCCTGTAATAATTGGAAACCATATCTCTTCAACATTTATATAATTTAAAGATAAAAATCGTTGAATTTCCTTTCTTCTACTTTCAAAAATATTGGTATATGTAAACCAGTAGCCAACGCTTCAAGGCTAACAGTTTTAATAGACTATAGTAAATTAATCAGAATTTTTATGAATAAATATTCGGCACGTCCTAGTTTCCGCTTCAGGTGTATTTCGTAGAATTCCGGTAATATTGTCATTAATTAGAACTTATTGCAAATAAAGGCTCTTTTTGTTTTACCATAATTTGCCACATTCTTTAGCCTGTAAATATTCCGGGGTCTTGTGTCTCCCCTCAAGGTGATTTGTATCTACCGAAAAGTATAGATCCGTTGGTAATGTTATCAAACTGTTGGAATACTGTAATAATAGAAGCTGGGGTTAAGTTAAATAAGTGATTTAAGTCCGTCCTATAACCGTCTTGCTTCCTGTGCTATGTCCTGATTGTCGCTCATCAGATATTATTAAACACGGTAAATCTTCCAGAGGGTAAGCAACGTTACCTGTGCCAGAATCGGGAGTGCCTGCGCCGGATATTTTTTATCAATACAAGACAGCCTAGACGGACTAGACAAGTTAAGCATCAAATTATAGAGATGAAACTCAATGGCAATGGAGTTCGCGATATTGCGCGAGTGTTGCATATTAGCCCGGCAATAGTAATCAGAGAATTAAAAAAAATTTCCCAAATTGGATCGGTGAATCAAAAATTGTTGCCAACTATTCAATCCGAATAAGTGGAGGTAGAAATCAAGCTGGTGGAAGTGGAAGAAGAAGCCTTGGAAGGGATTGAAGAGTCTGAACTAGATGAAATGTGGAGTTACGTAGGTGCTATCGAGCGTCTGACAGTAAAAGTTTTAGCTTACGCATTTGGACAGCGCGCAAGACTAAGTATTTCTGAAGCTAAAAAATTTATTAGAGCCATTTGGTGTTAGGAAATACTGTACAGATGGTTGGGGAGTTGATGAATGGCATTTACCTCCAGAAAAACATGAGATTTGCAAGAGAAAGACTCAAATAATTGAACATAAACATCTAAATTTAAGAACTCGGCTTAAGCGACTGGCTAGAAAGACAATTTACTTTTCTAAGACTGAGGAAATGCATGACTTGGTTATTGGGCTCTTTATCAATCGCTACGAGTTTGGCTTAAACGTCTAACAACAGTTTAATAACACCACCTAAGAAAGGAAGATTGATATGCATAACGATTGGACGAAACCCGCCGCCATGGCGATCCCGAAGGAGGGAGTCTTCAAACAGGAGCAGGGAAGATACGGCCCGATTTTTCCCAAAACTCCCGCGTGCTACGGCTTCACGATTATCGCGAAAATCAAACCTGGTACGGAGGAGACCATCCGCGAATATGGGAAGACGCTCGAGAAGACCATCGCCGATTTGCCGGACGGTCTGGCTGTGCTCAAGC
Source organism: Nostoc sp. LEGE 12447 (assembly GCF_015206985.1). Lineage (NCBI taxonomy): Bacteria > Bacillati > Cyanobacteriota > Cyanophyceae > Nostocales > Nostocaceae > Nostoc > Nostoc sp. LEGE 12447. Next base: position 34,343 of record NZ_JADEXT010000045.1, read on the forward strand.
TGCATTACTTGCGCTGGGTGCTGTTTGACATCGCCGAGGACACATACTTCATGTACCAGGGCATTTTTGACACAGACTTCGACAAATACACTGAGGATGCCGTTGCGCTCTTTTCACAGTACGGTATCAATACTGTTTTCGAGAATCTTGAGGGATTTCCCCAGGACTGGAAGACGAACACATCGGCGTTCATCCAATTCGTCCGCGAGCACCAGTGTCCAAGCTTCCTCGAATACGGAGAGTATCCCTACGTAAGTTCCGACGAAATCAAGAAAGCCCTCAAACTCAAGGCGGCGTTCTCCGACATGCTTGACCAGATGCAGTAATCTATCAGGAGGACTTGATATGCTTGAGTTCGATGACATTCAGCACATTCTGTTGACTCGTGTGCCTGCGCTCACCGGACGGTATGAATTTCTATCGTTCCGGAACCCTGTTGGTGGACGAGCATGGCTAGCTGCCATTCTTGAAAAAGTACAGTCGTCTGCGGAGGTTCGTGCTTCGGTCGAACAGGACAACCGATGGGTGAGCGTGGCCTTCACCTGGAACGGCCTGCGGGCGCTGGGTATGGATGAGGCATCACTGGCCACGTTTCCTGAGGAGTTTAAGCAGGGCATGGTGGCCCGCGCGGAGATCCTCGGCGACACCGGCACGAATCATCCTGACAATTGGGTGGGAGGTGTGGCTAGTCCGGATCTCCATGCAATTGTGATTCTCTTTGCCCGCGATAACGCAGAGCGCGATCGGTGCAAGGCGGAGCACCAGCGACTTGTCGAGCAGTGCGAGGGTGTGGAAGTGCTCTCGGCATTGGATCTGGAGGCAACGCCGCCTTTCAACTACGCACACGATCACTTCGGCTACCGCGATCGGCTCTCGCAGCCAGTCATCGAAGGATCGGGCGAAGAGCCGACGCCCGGTTCCGGTGAGCCGCTGAAGGCGGGCGAGTTCATCCTGGGCTACCCAGACGAATACGGTTCCCCAGCCAATCTGCCACAACCTGAGATCCTCTCTCGGAACGGTAGCTACATGGCCTATCGACGCCTACAGGAGCATATCATCGAGTTTCGTGACTTCTTGCGCCAGCACGGTCAGACGCCGGAAGAGCAGGAACTTGTGGCAGCAAAGTTGATGGGCCGCTGGCGCAGCGGCGCACCGCTGGTGCTGTCCCCAGACAAGGACGATCCAGCACTTGCCGTGGATATGCAGCGCAACAACGACTTCAACTATGCGACTATGGACCCGCATGGCTATGCCGTACCCCTCGGCTCCCATATCCGTCGCCTGAATCCTCGTGATACAGGGGCGAACATGAACCGGCGACGGATGATCCGTCGTGGGGCGACCTACGGGCCACCACTCCCGGAAGATGCGCCGGAAGATAGGATAGAGCGTGGCATTGCTGCCTTCGTGATCTGCGCGAGCCTGATTCGTCAGTTCGAGTTCGCGCAGAACGTGTGGGTGAATGACAAGAACTTCCACGAACTCGGCAACGAGCGCGATCCGATTATCGGCACGCAGGACGGCACCCTTGACTTCAAGATCCCGAAGCGGCCAATCCGGAAAACCATCAAGGGCATTCCGGCATTCACCACGGTTCGGGGTGGGGCTTACTTCTTTCTGCCTGGACTGAAGGCGCTTCGGTACCTGGCGTCACTGAGCAGTGGCAGGTAACTTTAGAATCCGATCAAATAAAAGGAATGGTGGTGAAAATGAGCAAGCTCAATCGAGTTGGGCGAACGTACAACCAGAACCATGTGCCGCGACCGTACACGCCGAACAAACGTCGGTTCAGCATTTACTGGACGTGGAGTTATCCTTGGGAAGCCAACCGAGATCTGACCGAATTGGATAATCGGTTTTCGACGATGACCGAAGTCCGTCGGGTCGGCTGGCCGAACTTTGAGGGATCTGAGTGGGATAAGATGAATTTCTTGCAGGGCATCGCTGGTACTCTGGAGCTATTCCACCGATCAACCATCGATTTTCAGCAAATCGTGGGCGAGATTACTGGGCAGCCGGTCGCCGTTTACCAACGCATTGACCAGGCAGGTTACAAACTCCTGATTGATGAAAGAATTCTGGCAGACACGGATACATTGATGGTGTTCGGTCTGGATCACCTCGTATCCGAGCAAGAGGCCGAGAAGGGAGAAATCGACGCGATCCGGGAGTGGCTTAACCGGGAAGGCACGTGCCTGCTCCTTGCGCCGCACCATGACGTGGGCTTCACGAGTGACATGCAGCAGCGCCAGATGGAGTATAAGCATCACGGCGACGAACTCGTGCCGCGCCAGCAGCGCTTCGGTCAGTACACGCGATCGCTGATGAAAGAACTCGAAGTGCCCGTACTTAATCAGTTTGGACTCCGGCCTGCCGTCGTACAAGGAAGCAACCAGATCGCACCCCTGACCGTCCACAAGGATCTCGACAAACTGGGTTTGCTGAATGGAGTGACCACGTTCAACTTCCATCTGCATCTGCCCCACTATGCGCTGACGACAGAGGACACGAAGTCCATTCATGTTCTGGCGACGCAGCCGATCGATCTTTCCCGACCGCATCCGTTCACGGCGGAGGGAAATCGGGAATTCAATACGTGCATCTGGGCACCGCCGAACGGTAACCGTGGCGGCGATATTTTGCTCGCCGACTCGACCATTTTCACCACACTATTCGGCGGCACGGAGAGTCTAGGACACTTTTGGCGGAATATGGCGAAACTGCGAGTCGATGTCTAGATGTTCTACCCGATGTTCCGCTTTTATGCCCTCAAGGAGTCGTTGTTTGACGGGGCATGAAACGATGCGAGAAGTTGAATTTCACGCAGACCAGCAGCTAGCTGCTAATTGCCGATGAGTTAGTCGAAAATTATGTAATCCACAAGATGTGTCTACCAAACGCTTGTTCAAACTTTCAAATGTTTTTCAGCTAATGTTTTGTTGGCAATCGTTTCTAAATTCAATTTTCTATATCAGATTTGGTTCCTCAAAATTAGCACAGCGAGGATTTGGTGTACTAACCTTTTTCCTGCTAACGCTCTCCCTGCAACTGGCGCTTCCATCTCTAGCCACTACTCAATTTGATTCTGTTGATTGTCCGGCTGGTGCTAACGTTCAACAATGCCAATCTTCAGAGGTTTTGGTTAGCTCACTCATCGCGCAATCTCCTGACGCAACTGTCCCACCCAATACCCCAGATGTCTCTGACACCATTGTTTTGCCCAAACAACGCCTTGCCGATCGCATTGCCCGCACATCGATCGAGTCCCCATTTGGAGTATTCAATCTATTCATCATTTTCTTTGTGACGCTAGGACCAATCAAAGTTATCCCGCCGTTTGTACAGCTTACTCAGAATGCCGATCGATCGCTGCGGCAACAGCTAGCGTTTCGCAGTGCTGCCCTAGCAACGATCGTGATTTTACTGGTGGCGATTATTGGGCAAAACATAGTGCGTGTTTGGCAAATTCGATTGCCTTCGTTGCTGATTGCTGGGGGAATTCTCCTATTTTTGGTAGCGCTTAACATGGTAATCACTCAGTATCAACCACTCCCGCTTCCAGAAGACTCTTCTCTGCCTTCCCTAAAACTAGTGGTGTCTCCCCTCACCTTTCCCGTCATTTTGCCGCCCTTTGGCATTGCGATCGCCCTGGTGTTGATGTTAGTATTCCAGGAAATTGGCTTTAACCCGCTAGCGGTTTTGGGCACATTGGTGCTGGTCATGCTACTGAATTTTATAGGTATGTTGGCAGCTCGACCGATTCTGGCATTCCTCAAACCTATCACCCTGCGAATATTTGGTTTTGTGTTGGGGGTGTTGCAGTTGGCATTAGGGATTGAATGGATCATCACTGGATTAGAGATTGAAGCACTGGTATTTCGTCGTTTGTTTGGCTTCTGATGCATTGTGGAGGAGAAGTAGCACTGGGAGTTTACAACCTACATCAACACGGCTTTGTTGCAAGCCTAAAGTGGGTAAGGCTGAACTCGATGACACGGATTTGTCTCAACGTAATTTAATTAGTCACTATACAATAGTTAACGCACTGAAGTACTGTTGAGCATTGAGATAAATGAATTCGCAAAATGAACTCCTAAAACAGCAGTTGATAGAAGCGATTTCTTGTCAAAATCTGCAAGAAATTCAAAAAATATTAACCTTAGCACAATTAGAGGATGAGACAATAATCCTCAAAGAAGCCCTTGTGCAAGTAGAGTATGCAAATTTTGTTTGGTTCTTGCAAGAATACGTAGGTAAGGAAAGTTATCAACAAGCCGTAAAAGATGTATCGACAAGCATGACTCAAAAACTAGTTAAAGGAGGTTTCAAGCCAGGGGTTGATTTCAACTTACACCCAGATGGGAGGATGTTGGCATCAAAAGAAGCAAATGAATATTTAGAAAAATATCATTCTAAACAACTAGAAAATAGCCAAATTTCTGTTGTAGCTCATGCACTACCAGAGTCAATGCAGATGTTAGAAAAAGCTTTAGGTGTGCCATTTTTTGAGAATCTTGGGAAGGTGGCAGCTAAACGTTTAGTTACAATGGATGATGCGACAGCCAGTATTTATGGTCTATGGCTGATGCAAGGGATCGGTGGTCGTCATCCATTGCTGGAAAAAGATTTTTGTGATTGGTTCATGATTGAGATTTGTGGTGAGCGATTGTCAGCCTTAGCGTCAGCCGAGATTCAAGGCTTGGAGTTTAATGGCTTAGTGGTATTTGAAGATTTGTTGATGGCACTGGGCAAAGTAAATGTATCGATAGTGAAAGAGAGCGACCTAACTCTTGAAAATTTGCGGTTACTAGATAAAGTTTGGACGGGAGAAAATATGCGAGTGTTTGAATTAATTGACATCTTGGAAAAAGATGGCGAACGAGATTTTTAATCAAAATGCGCTCGCTACGGCAATTGTGCGGATTTATGAAGCTAGCTGATTAATAAGTCCCGCATAAACACGGATTCATTCCTGCTGCCTTTCAGTGAAACTGCATTATACAGGTTTTGAAGGTGCATTTATGACTGATACTACAATGTTAGATAACCGTATAAATAAGCAAATAAATTTTGAACCATTAGAAGCGACAGTAGCAGCAACAGAAGAAGAATCAATAATCTTAGCCGAAAAGCTCACACATGTGGCAATTCCTTTACAAGTATTGTTACAAGCACTGAATATAGCAAAATACGATAAGGCAGCAGCTTTCTGCTATGCTGACAAATATCTAAAGAATACCAGAAAGTCGAAATGGGTTATTATCAAAGCGGCTTGAAATTTTTGATAAAACACTCGGTTGGATATCTTTCTCTTGATGTAAATCCTCAGTTTTGATTATTCCAAGCATTGAACTTATATTTAATTGGAGAATTTTGGAGTAATTTTTCAATTCCTTTTCGGATCAGCTCTGGTGGAACTCCATCTAATTTCAACTCGGTTTGGATAAACTCATCAATGGAACTGGCTTTCGTTTTCTCCAAAAGCGCCAACATCTGTTGAGCTTGGGTTGTTGGTGTGCCTCAAACCCCAAGATATGATTTCAGCATCCCATCTGATTGAAGACCGCAACAACATGGGCAAAATTCTGCTCAAGATTTAATCTGAATTGTCGAAGTAAACATCAATAGAGAGCTAGAGAAGGGTATCTTCTAGGGTATCAAGATAGGTTTGTAATGGCTTAGATATTAAAACAAATCCTATGTCAACTTGGTTTTGAGAGTAATATTTGTAGGTTTTAGTTATAAATTTAACGTGCCGTTCTGGTGAAAGCCCAGCTTGGCCTGCTTCTGCTATGTATTCTTCCATGATGTCGCTGTGATCCGCGTCAATGTCGCCACGAGCAAAAACACAGATCATATCTGTTTCTTTTTCTAATTTTTCTTTTCCTGTACTGGCAAATATGTACTCGATTGTGTTAACAATATTGCGGCAGTCAGTACGAAGATTCTTTAGCTGTATTGTGTCTTCCTCTGTGCAGTCTGCTCCAGATTTGCTTTCCAGCGCGATTTTATCTTGGAGGGTAAACAATTTATTCTTGACTTCTTCGAGCCGCCACGATAAGTCTTCAATCGATTCTGTTGAATAATCCATGTTTTTATTTTAGCTCAAACCTTCAATCCATTGCTGGGAGCAGATTGCTACCCCCTGCCGCCGTTAGCTAGAGCTTCAGTTTGGGTGTGAAAACCTCGTTTTATCAAGCGATCGGTCAAATACTGTGAGCTTTCCGCAAACCCATTCCCCAGACTACAAGGAAAGTGAAAAATGCTTATTAAGTCCAGCTTCAGTCACTGTAAGCATTTCTTGTCCTTGAGGGTTGTCATCACCAGGGGTATAGACATTAGCTAGACCCCTCTCGTCTTCATCGAAAGAGCCTAACGCATCACTTGGGTTCTTAATTTCAAGAATTGCACAGACATCGGCAGCGACCCATTCTGGTTTCTCTGGTGTACCAAGGAATCGGACTTGTTGAGACTCAAACACGAAAACTGATAAATCCGACATAAATTCAATTCTCCTTAATTGTTACCCAGTCAGTTAAAACAGCCATACAGCAAGCGGTTAAGGTTGCTCTTCTTAAGGTTTTACTTTCATGTTTAGCGATGTAACCGCCCTCTAATTCGTTATGCTAAAAAGAAACTCCAATTACGTCAAAAAGCTTGTTAGCAACGTCCATTGAAATAGATTTAGACCAAGACATATTTACTCTAATGAATCCAAGAGTTCAGCTAAACAATTAAAATCAATCTTCAACTACTTCAACTTATTCCTCTTTTTGAACCAGCAATTTCCCAGACACTCCAGCCGTAAAACCCAACCCAATCGCCGCTACAGTAATATTAGGTTTGATAAATAACGTCGCAATTCCGATAACTGCGCCCCAAAGACAGCCATAACAGCAAGCAATAATCAACTGATTTTTGGGTTTAGCCCTTTCGTCCGATATGGATTGATGGACTATGGCATAATCTTCAAGCTCATTGATAATTTCTTGTAAAGAAGCGCCGCACTGTTTTTCTAGGCGTTCGATAGCCAATCTGTCTGCTTTAACTGGACTTATAGCTAATTTTTGTAATGCTGTGGTTAATTTATCGCTCATTTTTAAACTTCCCAATGCTTCCACACTATGGAAAATGTTTTGAAAAAATTAAAACTTACTGGAGAGACAAAAAGACTCTATTTTTCAGCCGTACTTGGAAATGTAAGAATACCGGAACTTGACCGGAACTCAACGAGAACTTTGACGAAGATTACTGCTTAACATTAAAAACGCTGAAACCATCTTTCTCATTTCCGCACAATCGGTTAGTGTCAATCAATTGTGACAGGGCATTTCTCAAGTAAAGAACACTCTTTTTATCGTCGCCCCACTTGCGGCTGTTTCTGATAGCAGCAAAAGAAGCTGGAGGATTAGCAGTAGCCGCAACGATCGCCACAATTTGGTCTAAATCAGCCTCAGAAATCTTAATTTCTTCTACTTCCAGAAATTCCACTTCTTGATAAGGCTTTGAAAAAATGGACTCCAGATGATTAACTGCGTCTGATGGAGCAATCTTCTCCCCTCTGGGTATGACTGCCCTTTCATGTTGTTGAATCAATTCCGGGAAGAACTGAAGTAATGTTCTTGCTGGATCTGGTTGCCCATTGCCTGGGTGTTTGTAGGTCTTTAGCCATTCGGGAATCATGCCCAGATTGCCACCGCTAACAGGTTCTCCAAAGTTGTTAGGATTGGCTTTGAAATATTCTCCACTAGCAACATTCATTTTGCGTAGACCACCAGCGCTAACCGCTTGAGCTACACAGCCAATAAAGTTAACCGATTGCTTAAAGGTATCTGCCAGCCCAGCCGTAGCTTTACCAACCACGCTTGTCAGGTTAGAGCCATGCAAGACGATAATTAATGTACCACCAGACTTAGCGAAGCGAGAAAGTAAATATTGAATCGCCCAGGTGCGATCGCTCTCCTCTAACAATGACAGCAACCGCATGGCTTCATCAATTACTAGCAGTAAGTTTTTATGGGAGTAAGGTTCGCTTCCATCTAAACCTTTAAGAAATTTCAATAAATCACGAGCGACGAGTTGATCAGCACCATCTGCATCAATATCGGGGTACTTAAGGGCAGAGGTTAAGTTGCAAGCGAAGGGGTAAACGTCCACTCCGGCTGTAAAGTATTGGGTGTTCAATCCGGGGTCAAGTGCAGTAGATAATGTTGCCAAGATTGCTGCTAAGGTTCCCTTGCCACCTCGCTGAGTACCAGCGATCGCAATGACTTGAGAACTCATCATATTCTCTACTTGGAATCCACTTTTCGTTAAAGCAGCGATCAGTGCGTTTGCCCTATTAGTCAGAGGGATATTAATTATAGTCTCTGGTACAAGCCCATCAGAGGAAGATGGTTGTAACTCTGTAGGTCTAGAAAACTCCGCAGCTTGGTTCATCTTCCCAATATCTACCTGTAGCGATTGAAACTGCTTGATATCTACGGTCGGTGGTAACTGGGCTTGAGCCTGTGCGATGGCACTTATCTCCGACCGATTCACCCGGCTGTCAATTGTCACATCCTGTAAATGAAGAGCCATGCTTTCATAAGTGGGTAGCTGACGACCCTTGAGCTTGCTAAACCAGCCAAACATCCAGCGATAAGCATAAAAACGTTTTCCTGGCTCAACTTGTGTTAAATACTGACTAATATTTTCAAACTCAGCATGAAGAAAAGCGTATTCTTCTGCTGATTGTCGTTCTAGAAATTTAACGGTATTAGCAAGATGATCCGCTTGATAATTGCTCCTAGCATCGTAATCCCCAGCACGAGTTAGAGCATCTACAAAATTACCACGCACAAAAGGCAAGGGGGCAATTTCTTTAGTGCGGTTCGAGTGTTCGACAACAAACCATAGCCATGCAGCACCACCAATTAAACCACCAACTAGTGCCAAAGGGTTGACCGCATAACAAACCGCTCCAATCCCAGAAGCCAACAAACCAAGTACACGGGTCATGTCTGCTTCATTCTCAGATGCCCGTGCCATTTCAAATAATCCATCTTTTCTCTCTTGCAGCCATTGGGCGATATTTCCAGCTTCCAAGTGAGACAGATTAGGATACTGTGAGCGTAAATGTTCAGTTTCTTTAGTTGTGATTTTTGGGATATTGTTACTTTGCATAAATGCCTCCCTTGGTGAAACGTTGCCGCCCTTTTTTACAGTGATTGCTTTCTTGGGCGGTTTCCGTTCTAATCCTTTGTCAAGCGCCAAATGGCAAACCCAATTTCACCCGCCATCATTGTGCCGATGTTAAACAAGATGCAACCCAAAATCATGAGTGGGGCTGTAAATTCAAATGGGTTACGAGCTGCAAAGGTGGTGATAATATCAAACGCCCAAACCGCAATCACAACTAATCCAGCACTAGAGCGATCGCGTATACCTGCGGTTTTGTAGTCCGCCCAGAGTTGGCCTACTAAGTCAATCTTGCCACTAGGCTTGGTTTCAAGGTCATAAACCATGTGGTCTTGAAGTTCCCGCCTAGCTGAATCTGGGTTCTTACCGCGTAGGGCGTGGGCTTCGATTACCTGAACGCCTACAGAAATTATGAATGCAAGGTAAAAAAACGGGTTGAACAATGCAAACGGTACATTTAGCCAATTCCAAGCCGGCTCAAACCAGGGTAAAACAGGGGGCCCAGTAAAGATTAATTGCCAAGTTGAATCAGCACTAATCATGGAACCGCCGATAAATAAAATCCCGCCAACTAACGCACGACCTGCACCACCGTTAGCAACAAACTGATTAACGATAGCAGCCGCAGCCCGAATGGGTAAGCCAACAATCATCACAACAGCCTTGGCACAAAAATCAATGATTTCACCAAGCGATCGCTTCTTACCTTTAGGCTTACTATCGCTGTTGCCAGTACTATTAGTTTCTGCACTTGATGAACTATTAGCCATTACTTTTTCCTCACTGGTTTGATATTTTGAACGCTTTTACAAATCCCTTTGGCTTTGTATTTCCACTTCCAAATTCCTTCTTCAATTCGCCCAATACATCTACCTGTCGCGTCAAAAACATCAATAATCTCGTCATCTTGATAAAGGGTTGTGTCTGGTCTGGGATTGCGTTTAGCGCTATCAAAGTAATTGGTAATTCTCAACTTGCGACTTGTGGGCATGACTCCCGCCTCATACAAGGCATCACTGGTTTTAGCCCGTTCTTCTATGCGGGAACGTTCTAATTCTTCTGAGGCTTTTAGCCGTTGAAGCTCTGCATAAGCCCCCAACTTGGGTACTAAGGGGATGATTACAGGCAACATGCAGATGCCAACACCAGCCAAAGCTAAGTACAGTTGTTTCTTATACATGAGACTACTGTGTTATAGCGCGTTCTTACTACAAATTTTTCCCCTGTTTCACACATAAAATGAGGCGTTTCATGTTTCACGACGCTGAAACATTGATGAAACCGTTGAAACAGTTTCGTGAAACAGTGCTGTGAAACAGCTGGATGAAACACTACCCTTCATAACGCCTTTCGAGCAAGGAATTAGCTAGTGTTTCGTGTTTCATATTTCACGTTTCACGCTGGGGGAATGCTGTTTCATGCTGTTTCACGCCCTGAAACACTGATGAAACCGTTGAAACAGTTTCATGAAACAGTGCTGTGAAACAGCTTCGTGAAACAATCCCGCCCATAAAGGCTTTCGAGCAAGGAATTAGCTGGTGTTTCATGTTTCATGTTTCACGTTTCACGCGGGGGAATGCTGTTTCACGGTGTTTCACGCCCTGAAACATGGATGAAACAGTTGAAACGTTTCATGAAACAGTTTCGTGAAACAGCTTCGTGAAACACTCCCGCCCATCACTGTTACTTTGATGCCCGTCCCAGAAAAGTCAATCCTGCACCAACAAGTAATCCCAGGGGAATGAACATCCCACTGCCGATTAATCCAGTAGCTACAACGCTACCAACGAGATATGCACTGCCACCTAAAGCGCCAACAACTGAAGTAGCAAACAATCCCGTACTGAGAATATCCATAACTTGATTTTTCCTTTGATGAGTTAATAGTTCTTGAAGCAGTCGGATTTCAGCAACAGTAGCAACAGTTTCATTTTGGATTTGTAACAATGCCGCTACTGTTTTATAAGCTTCTAAAATCGGATCTGTGTCCCCATTGAAGAAACTCTCTCCCGCAACAAATTGAGTCGCGCCTTGAGTTGTTCTTTTTTTTGAATAGACTTCCCCAGCCTTGTTGAGGCTTCTTCTGCCAAATTAATCAAACTCTGATCTATCTCGGTAATCTGATTATCAACTTCCAACATGGATTGCTCGGCAAAAGCATCCAACACCGTCCCTTTGGCTCCAATCAAGGATTCCATGAACAACAAAGCTCCTGTAACACCAGTTGATGCACCCAAAATCTTAGATTGCTCATTTTGAACAGCTATAGCACCAGAAATAGTCTCTTTATCAGCCGCAGTCAACTTGTATGAGGCTTGTTGAATTGCTTCGTCAGCTTTAGTGATTGTGGCTTCGGGTATGTCTGCTACAGGTGATTGTTGAGGCTGTAATCTCTCACTATTGGTAATATCTTGAAATCTAGCTAAAATCTCGTCTGGAACTAGTGAATCTACCGTCCATTTTTGCTCTGGATATTGACGGCGTAGTTCATCAACTATCTTTCCTGGTACTTTGTTGAGAGCTTGTGCAAATTCTTTAACGATCATGATTTAGGCTCCTAAAAACTTTTCGGGGTGATTTTTTAATTCAATAGCTACCTTCTTCAAAGAACCCTTGGCTAAAACATAACTTCTAATTCTTTGAAGCACAGGTAAATGCCAGTTTGTCAACTTCGCTCGTCCGTTTAGCCCTCCGTTATCTTCGTCCCGAAAATCCTCAAATTCTGGTAAGTACAAAGAAGCTAAGTCTAAATACTTTTGGAACTGTCTAATTCCAACTGATGGCTCCAATTGTTTGGCTGCCTCCTCTCGTGTTAACAATTGTTCAACTACACAGCTTCCCTGAATTAGCAATGGTTTCGGCTCCTAGAGTTCCGATTGAGTTCCGACTGAGTTCCGATTGAATTCCGGTTGAGTTCCGATTGAATTCCGGTACTGCTAATACTAATAATAAAAACCCTATCGGCTGGTGAGTAGGGTTTTTCTGATGACTTAGCGTCAGGCTGACGCTAAGTACCTGATAATAATTTATGGATAGCTCCAAAATGATTAAGTACTTGTGGTTTTGGCTGTTGATACCTTGTACTACTTTCGTCAGCTAACCAATGACTTATTGTTTCTTCAGGATAATCACTAAGCCTATGCATCAGGTATATAGAAGCATTGTGAATTATTTTGAATTCTCTTGGATGCATTGGTTTAATACCAATGTTTTGTACCATACTGCGATCGCTCCTAGTTGTAGGGTTAGTCTGTGGTAGGGAATAGCCCTCCAGTGTTGAAAAATCTCTGCTTGATTTCTAGATTTTTTCTGTTTGCTATTCGATCAACAACAAGGGTGTGGGGGGTAGGGTGTTGGGTGTTGGGTGTTGGGTGTTGGGTGTTGGGGATACAGTGAACGGGGCTTGTAACGATGCAGGTTGTTGAGGCTATCTCTCTTCTCCTGCACCCCATCCCTGCACCCCACCGCTACGGGGCTAGGTCATCTGTTCCACCCCATCAATTGCGTTCACTATTTCTTCTAAAACATTGAACGCATCGTTTAATACCACATTATTTGATGTAGAAAAGTACTCGGACGACTGAAGCCTGCGATAATCCTTACTACTCCCCACAAGCTGCAATGTATATTGACAACCCTGTAATATAGTCTGAATCTCTGCTGTGGTTAATCTGATTTCCATTATTGTTTCCCTCCCTAAAATTTATCTCGTTGAATACTGAAACTAGCTCCGACTAAAGAACTGCCTAAAAATGCGGAAAAACTTACCAGCATTGCACCCAAGCAAATATTTTTCTGTTGCTCCCAACCAGAGATGATTATGTTGGGATTATTAGTCTCGATAATCTCCAGCCCCCAGCAAGCCATTGCCCCTACTCCTGAAAAGCCAGTTAAGAGCAGAGAGACAATTGCAGTTGTTTCTATCGTGCGGTCTATGAATACTTTGGGGTTAAATCTTTTTCGAGTCCGGCGTAGAACTAATTTATTACGGGTGTTTGAAGGCAAAGATGATTGATGAGTTACTTTATGGGTTTTCATTTCACTTCGTCCAACTCCACAAAAAATCCTGCACCTGTATTCGTAATCTTTACTCTTCTTTGATTGACCAATGTTTGAATCACTCCCAAGCTAAAATTGATACTGCATAACCGAGCGCTGCCACCGCAACGACTTAGGTACTGAAGGCATAACTGGGAATGGTCTTTTGGGACTGGGTTAGCTTTTTTAGGCATGGTGTCTTTCCTGTTGTGGTTTGTGGGGGTCAAAGCGCTGGGTGAAAAAAAATAGCCAAGCAGTATTAATGCTTGACTAAAGTGTTTTTGAATTTAAAAGGTGAATTTCAGTTATTAGAAATTATCAAGATCGTCAAATTGATTTGTTGCAGAGTGCTTGTACGCTTTGGCTTTATTCATTTGATGATTAGAAGCTTTAATTACTGGGATTGCAGCTTCCTTAACAGAATCCTTTGCTTGTTGAAATAGAAATTGTGTCGTCCCTTGTGCATCTTCTTCTTTTGGGTCAATTTGTCCCCATAGTGAGCAAGTTAATTCTAAAGATTCGTAGTCACCTAAATTGAACTTACGTGTGTAAGTTACAGCAATAGTCTTGATTTCCATAATTTACCCAAACAATTTTTCAAAATGAAGTGTAGCTTTTTAGCATCTCTTAGAAAGTGACGCTTATAAAATTACAAATGTCGCCAGAAACTCTTGCTGATAGCCTTGAGGCTGACAGTTTTCGGTTCAGATTGCGGCGATTCTTTGATCTGAACAGCTACAGGTTCATTCACTAGCAAAGAATTGAGTAGTTCTTGTTGATAGTCAACATCTACAACTGTTTGGTACACCCTGTAAGGATCAATCTGCATTCCCAATGGTGTTGGGACAATTTTCAGATACTCGTTAAGGGCAAGTATGTAGCTATCACCGAAGTTCCTATTTGCAACAGCCAGGCGTATAGTATTTAATAGTTGTATCGCTCGTCTGATATCTGAAATACTGCGTTCGCCATCCATTTGTGGCTGACTTTCTCTGTAGCCCCTAGATTTTTTTTCGGCTACTAGATTGTGAAATTTAGCAACCGCTCTTTGATAACTTCCTAATGTGTGGACTTTGGTTTGTGCCTGATAACCAACACGTCCCCATTGGACTATTAAGTTGCTGCCTTCAGCTTTTGCGCTCCAGAACTTGTTGCTGTTGTTAACAGCGTCAACAAAAACAAGATATGTTTCCATAGTTTTTATGCTGGAATTAGTAAACAGGTGAATATCTAAAAATTAGATATTCACCTGTAATTAGTTATTGAATCGTCAATAATCGGGCATTACCCCAACGTAATTGATGTTGCAAAGCTTCTAAAATTGTTTCAGCATCGTCAACAGTTAGTCCATTTAGCTCAGAACAGAGATTTATTAACACTTTTGGAATACCATCACACAGGAATCTCTCAAAGTCTCCATCTTTCAAAGCTTCTGTAACCAAATAGTTATCAGGAGTACATATTTGTTGCATAAAAACATATTGCGACAAAGTTGTACGTAGCAAGAGTTTCGTTTTTCTATCTAGTTGTTCTAAATATGCACCATGTTTTTCAACTAACTGGTCGATTTTTTCGGTTTGACCGTAATAAGTTACTAAGTCTGTATTTGCCATTTGATTTACTTTGAAATTAGAAATATCATTGTCAATCCAAGCCAATTCACTTTCTTTTTGGCGTAGCAATTGTCTCTTTTGAGCAATGCGATTTCTCTTGAACACAACAGGAGAAATCGCGGACTTTATCAATTCATGTTGCGAAACTTGGCAGTACGCAAAGACGCTTGTTTTGCCCCGATGACAGGACTACTTGCTGCCCTCGCAGTCTTAGACCAAGCTTGCATTCGCTCCACAGCAGCAGCATCAGTAACGGCAAGCGGGGTAATGGAATGGCTGCAATTCTCTAAATCTCCCAGCGTCACTTGCTGCGGTCGCCCTTCGTCAAACGCCAGCAGTGCCGCTTCTGCTGCTAGAGTTTCTAATTCTGCGCCTGAAAACTTCGCGGTGTTTGCAGCGATCGCTTCCAGATATTCGCCTTCGACCACAATGCCAAAACGCTCCAGGTGAATTTTCAGGATTTGACATCGCTCCGGTTCGGTTGGTAAGTCAACAAAAAAGTTTTCATCAAATCTTCCCTTCCTCTTGAGTTCGCTTGGTAGTGCTGACGGGTCGTTGCAGGTAGCTACAACAAACACGCCAGCCGTACACTCACTCATAAATGTGAGCAGATTTCCCAGGATTCGCTGGGAAACTCCACTTGTGTCACCAATCCCCGAAAGTGCTTTTTCTATCTCATCAACCCATAATACGCATGGGGCAATAGCTTCAGCCGTTTTAAGTGCGCGGCGGACATTGCCCTCGGACTCGCCAACGAGTGAGCCTAAAAGGGACGCAATGTCTAGTTGTAGGAGTGGTAAATTCAGTATAGTTGCGATGTTTTTAGCAAGTAAACTTTTACCAACTCCGGGAGGCCCCGCCAACAATACGCCTTTGGGTTGCGGCAGATGCAGCGATCGCGCTTCAATAGTGAACAGTCGCCGCCGCCTCATCAGCCATTCGCGCAGTAAATCGAGTCCGCCAAAGGGGATAGTTGCAGGTTTTCCCAATTCAATTCCCATTTGAGCCAAGAGCCGAGTTTTGTACTCGACTATTAGAGGCGTAACTGTAGCATCAATCAAAATACCATTCCGGCTCAAACGCTCTTTAACGGTCAGTCGCAAGAAATCGCTGACTTCCTCTAACGTCAGTCCCAGCGCAGCTTGAGCAAAGGTTTCTTTTTCTTCATAACTCAGGGACACTCGAAATGTGACATCCTGCTCAGTAGCAGATTCTTCAAGAAAAACCAGATATGACTCGAAATGGTCTTGAATTTGGCCAATGTTCGGTAGTGGCACTTCACAGTAGGGGATGAGCCTTAACAAAGAATCGTGTAGTTCGATGTTTTGACCCAGCAGCACGATCCGTTTTTCTGTAGGTTTGAGTCGGTGGTAAAGGTTTTTCACTCTGGTCAAGATTTCCCAACTCATCTGTGGGGAATTCTTGCCAAGAAATGGGTGTATGTCCCCCAGAATAAACACGCCAACGCCATCAAAGTTATTTATATAGTCGAATACGAACAGCAACGGATCTGTATGAGCAGGTCTTTTGTACTCCGGCACCGACTTAAACACCAGCCCACCATCCGGTGCAATCAGGCATTGCTCCAGGCTGGATACTCCCAGGTTCCAAAAGAAAACTGGACTGTTGAGTTTTTCTTTAGCTTCGGTTGTCAACCACTGAATGATAGTTGCCTCATCGGGGGACAGGACATCAACTGCGGCGATCGGGATTTGTGAATCGAGCGTGGAGAGCAGATTTGAGAGTTTCATGTCAATTATTTCAACTACTTCATTTGTGAAATGGCGAAGCCTTTATGATCAGCAGTTACCAGCCGAGTTAAAACTGGTAACTGATGACTGATTACTGGTGCAACCGTGTTTGACTGCTTAGGGTAGTCCGAAGTTGTTGGGTTTGAGCTTCATTTTTAAATGTGCGATCGCTCTCGCTCACAACTCCCAAAGCGGATTCAAACGGTTGCGTAGCCGATAAACAACTCAAACCCTCAAACCCCTCAGCCTCCACACGAACTTCACCTGTAGCATTGTCGAAATGTATCAGTATTGAGCGTTCCATATTTATCTCCTCACGTACTGTTGAACTTCCTGATGTCCGGCAAAAGTCAGCCGTAGAGTTTGCACAGTGCCGTTGGTTTCTTCAGCGATCGCACATTCACCAAATTTTTCTTGTAACTCGGCAGCTTTGACACGAACCAAATGCTTACCATAAGCCAGCATTAGTTTATTACTGAAAAAGTCTTGTCCCAACTTAGGAACTGTTTCATAACTGTTAAACTAAGCTAGTGAGTCACCTCACTAACTCGTCTTCAAAACCGTGCATGAGACTTTCACCTCACACGGCTCCTCAGTGAATTGGTGCTTGTCACACATACCTTTGGCTGCTTTTAAATCATCAGCCGTTTTAACATCGTGGCAGTGTCTATGGAGAATTTGGAAGTTTTCATATTTATCCTTACCACCAAGATGACGTGGGATAATATGGTCGATTTCCAAAATATCTCCATCTTTGAAGTAATGTCCGCATTGGGTGCATTTCCCTTTTTGTTCCTGGAGCATTTTTGATAGTTTTGAAGGCGCTTGGGGGTGTTTACCCATTCTGCTAACCCAATATATCCAGTCACCATCGTATGGGCTTTTTGTATCTTGCACTTTTACGTGTTTGATACTTTTTACCTTGGTATGACTGTTTAATATGCAGCCATCATCACCTGCTCTGAACGTCCAGTTATTTTCGCCTACTGTTTTCCAGTATTTATGACGAATCCATTTTTTATTTTTATTTGGATGTCGTCTGTTTGCCCATGCCCACAGTTGCCCGAAGACTATATGGTCTAACCTCTTGAAAACCTTGGAACATTCAGATGTTGCATAATAGTTTACCCATCCCATAATTATTGGGTTTAGGATTACTATTAGTTTCTCTTGAGGAACTGTTTTAAGTTTCTCAATGATTTTCCCGGTTTTGTATGAGTGGGACTTAATTTCTTCTTTTCCTGGGGTGATTAATGTTTTGAAACCTAGAGGTTTTCCGTGGGTGTTCTTTCCGGTATGACATTTTCCAAGGGGAATTTGCCGTATGTTGAATCCAAGGAAGTTAAAACCACAGTTTCCATTTATTTCACTTAAAGTATGTGAAATTTTTGTTTTACTGGGTTTTAGTTCCAGCCCTAGTTCTTTTAACCAATCCGTAATTATTTGCTGACATTTTTGGATGACCTCTATATTTTCATGAAGAATTACGAAGTCATCGGCATATCTAACTAAACTTATTGCCGATTTGTTTGCTCTCTTTTCACCAGGGAGTGTTTCAGCAAATTGTTTAATCCGATATTCCATTCCATGAAGGGCAATATTAGCCAATAATGGGCTAATTACTCCTCCTTGGGGTGTCCCTTCTATGGTTTGGATCAATAGTCCATCGTCTACCACTCCTGACTTTAGCCATGCTTTAATTTGACGACGTAAAGTTGGGAAGGTATTAACTTTTTGCAATAATGCTGAGTGGTTAATTTTGTCAAAACATTTCGATATATCGGCATCTAATACATGTTTAGGTTTATACCTAATTGCATTAAATATTGCTTCTATCGCATCATGAGCGCCCCTACCAGGTCTAAAGCCATAGCTATTTGGTTCAAATCGCGCTTCCCATTCAGGTTCTAGCGCCATTTTCACCAACGCTTGTAATGCACGGTCGTACATTGTGGGTATACCCAAGGGTCTTTTTTCTTGGGTTCCAGGTTTTGGTATCCACACCCTTCTAGTGGGTCGTGATTTTCCCTCTGGTTTTAACCTTTTCACCAGTTTAAGACGTGCTTCTGGGGAGAGGGACTTAACCCCGTCCACTCCTGCTGTCTTTTTGCCTGTATTATCTTGGGTTACTCTTCGTACTGCGATGCACTTAGCTGACCATGACCGTAGCAGAGTTTTCTGAAGTTTGCGAACTACTTTGACATCCCCACGACTTGAGGCTTGATATATTCTTTTTTGCAGCTTGAAGACACGACATTCCAATTTCTTCCAGGATATGTCCTGCCATTGAATGTCAGGCTCTAATCCTTTACAGGTTGGTATGTCGTTTTCCCATACAATCCTGAACTTTTGTTCGGCTTTAGTCATATTTACTGCTACTAAATGCTATATCTTCCACTTCACCGTGTTCCTGTCGGCTTATCCTTTGGCTTTCCCAAAGGCATTTACTTCTGGAACAATCCCTCCCCCTAATAGCTTGCGGTTGGCTACCTGCTTTGAGAAATTCGGTTTTTCTTAAAGAGCATATTAGAAAGTTACTTCGTTCCCAATTTCCGTTTGTCGTTAGTTTTAGGGTTCTCTCTATTCACCGGGTTTATTGTGGGTGTCTTAATGGGTCATCACGACACTGCCCATCTTTTGGCGACTAGAAATACATAGCCACCTAATTATCCTTCCCCTTTTTGGGGCAAGCTTATCAGCCTCTTTAGCTTGTACGTAATCACGATGATTCAGGCGAGAGATTTGTCTGCCTACCCGTGACTAACTGCGCTTTGACGGAGTTCCACATCGGGCTAGTAGTTACCGCCTTGAATTCCCCGCTTTACCCCAGTAAAGAGCCACCTTACTGAAGTAGGGGACTTGCAGTCATCCCTGACACCTGGGAGGATGGAATTTCACCATCACGGAAATTGAGTTGTCATGGTTCTGTATACCTTATTAGGGCTACTTATCCATGCCTGTCATCCCTGAGTATTATTACTCATTTCGACAGAACGAATCGCACGTCGTGTATTACGTCGTACACACCACTTGACTGATTCCATTTGAAACCTATATCTGCACGGGCTTGAATTGTGCGACCAGACACAATGATTTCTGCGCTTTGACCTTGGGAGCTACCGTAGTATCCTTTTAGTGGCTGTGCTGTTTCGTGAACTTGCGGATTCAGTTTCAAATCTTGTAAAGCTTGTACCAGACATTCACGGTTAACAAGCTTGGTTTTAACGGTTGAGAAGTGTGACATAAGAATTTTGTTCCTATAGTAGAAAGAAGTGCGGTACTCTTTTTGAGATGTATATGCTGCATTTTTCGTTTAAGGTACTTAGTCTTGAGCGATGCACCTTCGCCCAAGACTGTTTTTTACCGGAACTTAAACGACATCACGGTAGCTTTCGATAAGCCCACGTCGTCAGCCGCAAGTGATTGCAGATTGCGCTGTTCATCTAACAACTTGGTGCGGATCTCTTGCATTTTTTGCTGCAATTGACTGCGCGTATCAGACCCAAGATTTTTAGACTCAATCGCTGGATCGTTAACGATAGAATCTAAGTGCGCCATCATCGCCTCCAAGCTGCTGCCAGCCTCCGGGTCAGCATTCGCTAGTAGCACTTGAACCTTCATCAGATGACGCTCCATTTTCCTTTTAAACTGTATGGGTTTCCTCCCTGGTTCCCAATCAGCCAACTCTTCAAGCAACTGTGCGGCGAGTTGTTCACCACCAGCTAAAGCAGATTCCCTTAATCGTTGCTCTAAATTTTGGTCATACTGTTGAATGAACTTGGTAATCTGGTCTAGACACTCGGCTTGTTGCTGATTGAGTTGTTCGGACAAAGCAGGTATAATCACCGGACGACCAATAACAACTTGCAAATAGTCTTCAAGGTCGGTCAGAGTCGGAAATGCTCTTAACAAATTAGCTTTGACTGACTCTTGCTTATCCTGTGCTAATTCCCAGGTGTTAAGTGAGAGGAACTGATCAATCCGCTCTTGATAATCAAGAAGTCCCGCTTCGTAATCAGCTTTTAATTGATTGCGTAAACCAGGAGCGATATTATCTCTGATATTGATTAACTGATTCCAAACGAGTGGAGCCAAATCAATCGGACAAATCCAATCCCCAGTATCAGCAGACATCCACTCTTGAACTGAAGCAATCTCTTGCCTCAATTGGGCAGCAGCTTCATCCAATTTCTTAAATACCTTGATACCCCGCAAACCAACTTCGGAATTAGTAACTTTAACAAGGTCTGATTCAATTTCAGAAACTTCAGCTTGTAGTACATCTGCCCATTTAGGAGCAGCCGATTTTGTACTTTTTTTCAACTGAATACGGAAGCGAATACGGGTTTTATTTAATTGTGAGAAATTGTGGCGCTCGACTACTGCATCAGTTAGGAAATTTGTAGCGATAGTGTTGTCGATTACTTGTACCATTATTATTGACCTCAATCATTATTTTTCACTTTCGATTAAGCGAAGCTTTCTTTGTGGTGATTTCTCAAAAGAGCGAATGTCTGTAGTAGCTCTATAGATTACTTTTGTAGAGCTATTCTGTAGGCGAATATGTCTTTTAATGACTGGTGGTTTATGTATGGACATGGCTAAAATAGCTGAAGTTGCTGCGAATTATCCTGTACCACAGGCTTGTTATAAGTCATGCCTTCGACTTCATAACAACGACTCATGAGTTTGTTTTGGTTTAGCCGAAAGCTGACTTTTTTTCTTTGATTTGGCAGAGGTAGAAATAGATACTGTGGATGTTGGATAGTACCTTCATCACCCAAGTATCGAGAAAGCGTACCGTCGATTTGGTAAACTTTTGAGGAGCTTAAAAGCGTTGAGTCGTAGACTTTAATCAAATTTAATTCCATCTGATTACTATTGAAGTAGAGTGTGTGATAATCTTTTGTGGAATCGATTTTTCTCTCCAGTCAGATTTAATCAGTTTTGACTGGAGAGTTTTTCACGGATAATCTGATTTAATTTTTCCTTTGATTCATCTGACAAAGCATTAAAATCAAACTCTTTGGAGTCCCAAACTTCATCAAGACTTGTTGACTCATCAAGGATATTTGCAATCAAACAAGATTCGTCGTCGTACTTCCAGCCATTTGCTAAAAGCCACGGTAAAAAGCCTTCAGATTGCAATAGTTTCTCGATGTCGAATAAGTCAGAAAACTGTTGTAAGTTTTCGATACTGGGGTGAACTATTGTAATAGTCATTTGTTGTTATTGATAGTAGTGAATACACAGCAAAAAGAGGGGAGGAGGGTTAAAGGGATTCATGAATTAAACCATGTGTAGAATAGTAAGGTTTAACCTTTCCCCTTTCCCCTTCTTCATTAGCTGTAGACAAGACTTGAGAACTGATTGAAGAAGAATTCAGCTATTCTGAATCCAGGAGTCAGAATGAGTGGGGGATTCAGATCCACCACTCGCTTAACCTTCTTCTGAATTCTGGCTCCTGACTCCTGAATTCTGTTCGTTAAATATACTTCCCTACTTAAAGGTAAATAGGGAAGCATAAAGATGAACGCAATTGCTGTAATCACCGCAAGAAGTATTTAGTTATTAAGAAGGCACATCCTCCCAGAAACCAACTTCATCGTCATAATTTACTTGCATAGACTGCAATTTGTTGACGAAGTTAGCAAATTCTTCGTTAGTTAGTGACTGCCTTCCTTTTTTACCATAGTTATCTATGAGAAACTGTTTGCCCTTTTCCTCTTTCCAACCTAAAGCTTCAATTAATCGTTGCGACTCCATCATCAATTGATTGCGATCAAGTGCATGAGACGTATGCTTTGGTAAGTTATTGTTAGGCAATCCTTTTTTCCACCAATCGCAGATGGAATTA